>NZ_JAFCWZ010000004.1:0-499288 GCF_049897785.1 Pseudomonas sp. TSRC2-2 | reverse complement strand
TCGATAGAAATCTATAACCGTAAGCGACCTCATTTGTCCCTGAAATACAAAACGCCCGATGCGGTGCATCGGGCGTTTTGAAACTGAAACAGGTGTAAACCTATTTCAGGACTAGACATTTTGGATTTTGGCGGAGCATTCAGTCGACGATCACGCGTTCGTTGTCGTCGTCACCCAAGCACACTGTCAACTGCTGGCCATCTTTGGTAAACGCGCAATGCGGCAACGACATCTGTCTGGCGATATAAATGGGCACGCCAATAAACACTGACGCTATCACTATCGCCATGACCGATCTGGCGATCATCGCCCAAAGCGAGGGAGCGCCTTGCTTCTTGAGCCTTGAACGCAAAAACAGACCGAGCCCCAACAACACCGCACCGATCAGCATCGCGCTGCCGATTTCATGAGGGCTGATGCTATAGATCCTTTGTTCCGCGTCGTCCGGATAATTGATTTGCCACCAGACGCCTATGGCCAAAGGCATAACGCCCGCCAGAATGCAGGCATGAATCGCTCCCGGCATGCGCACCAGCAGAGCCAACAACAAAGCCACGGTAGCGGCGACCCAGCCAATGACGAACAACTGTCCGCCCATTCCGCCCATAAAGGTACCTCCGACGTCGATCGGAGTGAGCAGATACCAGTCATAAAAAGCGCTGTGCAGTACAACCGAACCTAAAGCAAGCCAGCAAATCGGGTAGTAGATCCAGAGGGCATTGGGGCGGGTTAACACACTCATTCCTTGTTGTGATGTCGGAAGGGGCGCCAGTATGCCAGTGCTTCAATCAAGAGTCGCGAGATCGTTTGGCCACTGCCGGCCCGGCAACCCGCGGCAACGGTTTGGTCTGCATCAACGCATCCAGCGCCTTGCGATAACCCTGGCCACCAAGCGCCATGCTGTTGTTGTGCGTCGCCCCAGGCACCAGCAACAGCCGCTTGGGCTGCTCAGCGGCGTTAAAGAGTTGCTCGCTGAAGCGTGGCGGCACGAAGGCATCAGCCAGGCCATGCACGACGAGCAGCGGCATATGAATGTCGGCGATCTTGTCGATGGAATCGAATTTCTGTGACAGCAGCCAACGCACCGGAAGCGAGGTGTCAGCCACTGCGGCGGCGACATCGGCGAGCGAGGTAAAGGTCGACTCAATAACCAGGCCGCGCACGGGCAGAGGTGTGTGATTGCGCGCGGCTGTCTGACCAAGTTCAGCGGCCAGATCGATCGCCACTGCGCCACCGAGAGAATGGCCGTAGATCAGCCGTTTGTCCGGATCTGGCTGCAGCAGTTGAAAGCGTTCCCACGCAACGCGAGCATCTTCATAAACGCTGCGCTCCGACGGCAGGTCGCCCTTGCTTTGGCCAAATCCGCGATAGTCGATGGCCAGCACTGAATACCCCGCCGCTCGCAGCTGTTCGATGCGGAACAGTTGTCCGGTGAGGTTCCAGCGCACGCCATGCAGATACAGAATCGCTGGCGCATTGGCACGTTCTGCCGGCCACCACCAGGCATGGATATTCTGTCCGGCGCTGAAGCTTTTCGGTTGCAGATCAAGTTCCTGGACGCTGCCGGGCAGACCGCGATACCAGCCGGCCGTACCCGGTTCGATGCGGAACAACAGTTTGCGCTCGGTGTGTTCCAGCACCGCACAACTCGTCGGCACGCCAATAATCAGCGCGGCCATTATGGCGAACGCGAACCGGCGGCGCCGCAGACGAGTCAGTAAGGACAGGAACATTAATCGTTTCACCACGGCGCAGACAAAGAACGCTTTTTACCAGATGCCTCAGTCTGCGCGTGATTATTTTCGACCACCGTGCATGCGCAACGATTACAAGATGCTGCAATCGCTCACGTTACTTGCAGCACGAGCTTGCCGATATGGTCGCCTCCCTCCATGCGGGCATGGGCCTGAGCCGCGTCAGCTAGCGGGTAGACCTTGTCGATGATCGGCAGGCAGCGTCCGGCGCCAAGGGCAGGCCAAACGTGTTCCTGCAATTGATCGGCGATGGCGGCTTTCTCCGCAGCGGTGCGCGCGCGCAGCAGCGAGCCGGTGACCACCGCGCGTTTGCCTAGGATCGCCAGCAAATCGATATCGTTGGCGCGGGCACCGCCGAGGAAGCCGAGCATCACCAGGCGCCCGTCCATAGCCAGTGCGCTGATATTGCCGTTCAGATACGAGCCGCCCATGATGTCGAGAATCACGTTCACGCCCTGATCTGCCGTCTTTTCGGCAATGACCTTGGTGAAATCTTCGTCCCTATAGTTGATCGGTTGCCCGCCAAGCTGACGAATCGCCGCGCATTTTTCAGCGCTGCCAGCGGTGGCGAAGGCCTCAATGCCAAATTCACGACAGAGCATCAGTGCGGTGGTACCGATGCCGCTGGTGCCACCGTGAATGAGCACGCGCTGGCCGGCCTTGGCACCGCCGAGACCGAACAGGTTGGCCCATACAGTGAAAAAGGTTTCCGCAATCGCGGCGGCCTGAATCCAGTCGACACCGTCCGGCACGGGAAGCGTTTGCCCCGCTGGCACGGCGCAATATTCGGCATAGCCACCGCCATTGGTCAGCGCGCACACACGATCGCCGACAGCGAACCGCGTTACTCCGGTGCCGAGTGCGACCACTTCACCAGCCACTTCCAACCCGGGAATCGGGTCCATGCCGGGTTTCATTGGATACTTGCCGGCGCGCTGCAAGGCATCCGGACGATTGATTCCGGCAGCGTGAACGCGGATCAGCACCTGGCCCTCGGCAACGGTTGGCAGGGCCACGCGCCTGGCTTGCAACACTTCAGGGCCGCCGGGTTCAGTTATTTCGATACGGGTCATTTCATTGGGCAGTGACATTGTCGATTCCTGTGAAAAAGGTCGTGTAGATGGGAGCGCAGGCAACGCGCAATGATTCCCTTCAGTTCGCCGCGCAACCAGTTTGAGTCGCAGCAGGCAGCCAGCGCATGGCTTGCTCCAGCAGCAGGGCAACGCCGATCGCGCCGGCGGCGATCATAAACAGCAGCGAATGCTGGCCGCCCGAAGCATTGAACAGCGCCGAATAGGCAAACCCGGCCAACGCCTGGAAAGTGGCAAAAGACACCGTAGCGCGGCTCCAGGCAATCTGTTGACGGTGATGCGACGGCACCAGCTCATGCACCCGGGCCAGCGCCAGCGGCACGATGCCCGGCGGGAAAGAGCCGAGAATCACCGCCAGTAATGCCAGCGCCAGAAACGAATGTGTGACGGCCAGCAAGCCGAGGGCGATGGCTTGCACGACCAGCACCATTCGAATGCCTGCGCGTGCGCCAAGCTGGTCAGCCAGGAAGCCGTAAGTCACCGGCCCGACAATCGCCCCCAGGCCATACATGACCCAGACCGTTGCGCCGACATGCGCCCCGGCCCCCAGCCCTCGAGCTACGTAATCGACCAGAAACACCATGGCGGGCACGAGCCCGGCGGCCATGAACGCATATTGAGCGAACAACAGGTAAACACCCGGCGGTGTCGGCTCATCAGCCGACGGGCCATGCACAGCCGCGGCGTGCGCGGTATCCGCAGGCCAGCCAAACCAGCTCGATGCGGTCAGCAACAACGCCAGCGCGCCCAGCCCCAGCCACGTTGCCTGCAAGCCAAGCGTCAGCAGTGGGGGCACGATGGTTCCGGAACCGGCGATGCCGAGGCCGATGCCAAGGAAGATCGCGCCACTGGCCAAGCCTCTGCGCGCCGCCGGAACGTGAGGCAGCACGGTTGCCGCAACCAGCACCATGATCGCGCCACCCGCAATGCCGGACAGCAAGCGCCAACCGAAGAACCAGCTCACCGACAGCGGATAAGCACAGGCAAAAAATGCTGCCGTAACAGCCAGCATCATCAGGCGCAAAGCGTGGCGATTACCCAATCGATGGGCCATAGGCCGACCGAGGAGGGCGCCAATCAAGTAGCCGACCAGATTGGCCGCGCCGAGGTAAACGACATCATTGGCTGAAAACCACTGCGCCTGAATCAGCGAAGGGATCAGTGGCGTGTAGGCGAACCGCGCCAGGCCAATGCTGACCAGACTGGCGCAAAGCCCGGCGAAGATTGGCAGCCAGAGGCCGGAAGAGTTTGAAGTACGCATGTTTAGCGATCTCGCAAGAGGTGTATGGCGCTCACCTTATCGGCTATTGTTGCTGCGCATATGCAGCGATTAAGCGGCACGATGATGCAAAATTGCTTCGGTGAGGATCAGCATGAATTGGGATGATGCGCGGGTGTTTCTGGCGGTCTGTCGCGAGTCGACATTGCGTGGGGCTGCGCGGGTTCTGGGCGTCGACCAGGCCACAGTAGGACGGCGCATCACCGCGCTGGAAAAATCTTTGCGCGCGACGCTGTTCCTGCGCACGTCCGACGGCTACGCGCTGACCGCCGTCGGTGAGGCGGCGCTCAAAAGTGTGGAAAAAATGGAGCACTCGGCGCTGGAACTGGAGCGACACATCCACGGGCTGGATGATCGTCTGACCGGTCATGTACGGGTCAGCACCACCGACTCGCTGGCCATCGATTTCATCATCCCGGCGATGGCGCGCCTGCATGATCAGCATCCGGATGTGCAGATTCAGCTGGATGCGTCGACGCAGATCCTCAGTCTGGCCAAGCGCGAGGCGGATATCGCCGTACGCAATACCCGGCCGGATAACCCGGATCTCATCGCCCGACGAATCGCCCGTTGGCCTGTAGGACTTTTCGCAGCGCAGGCCTACGTCGAGCGCCATGGTGGACCGCAGCCCGGCAGTGCTTTCGAGGGCCATGATCTGGTGGTGTATCAGCCGTATTTACAGAGCAAAAAAGACCTCACACTGGTATCCGAGCCGTTAAGCCGTGGGCGTATCGTGGCGACGCTCAGCTCCAGCCTTCTAGTGCGTCGCTCAATTGCCGCAGGCCTCGGAGTAGGGGAGATCCCGGTGTATATGGGCGAGCGTGACGGTCTGGTCAGACTCTGGCCGGAGCGGACCCGGCCATTGCCGTATGAAGTGTGGCTGGTCACCCACGCTGACCTGCGCCATACCGCGCGGGTGCGGGCCGTGATTGAGCAGATCGTGGAGGCCTTTGCACTGGAAAACGAATAAGTGATTTCGGGTTTTGCCAAGGCTACAACGCCTGACGAAACAGCCTACGTCCGAGGCAGAATGGGCCGGCTTGTCGCCGAGAGCGATGAAATCTATTGTGACGGCAGTTCGATGCGGATTTCAGTCCCGCATCCAAACGAAGAGCCAGGGAAGGCCTCGTAGCCATGAAGGTGTCGCATTGAAAATCAGGGAAGTGAATCGATATGCAGTCACGGACAGATCGGAAACGGGTCGGGATAGGCACATCATGAGCACCATAAGCCGCGAAGAATTCGATGCCAGGATAGAGACCATCGAGACGAGAATGGATGGCCGCGTGGCAGAAATGCGCGCCGACATTCGTGGGTTTCTCGCTGCCCAGGCAGAGCGGGACAAGGTCTATCTTGAGCGGGACAAGGCCCTGCAAGAACGGGACAAGCGTTATGACCTGATGTGGATGGGCGTGCAGAAAATGGCCGACGAATCGCGGGAAGCGATCAGACAGGCATCGACGGTAAAGGCCAATTACTGGGCTGCTACCACTGTGCATTTTCTCGGCGTGGCTTCATTGCTGGTTGGCGCGCATTTCGCCAATCAGGCGGCGGTGTTGACTACGAAACAAACCACGCTGGCGGCGATTCAGATTGGTAAAGAAGTGTCCGTCCCCAAACCTGTCGAACGATCTGCGCCGGTGTCGCCGCAATAAAAAACGGCCTTCATTGGAAGGCCGTTCCGAATCGCGCCAGGTCATGGCATTTCTGGCAACTCCTGTGGCCGCAAGTCGAACACCAGTACTTCGGCATCGACCCCATTGCTCAAGCTCAGCAGCTGCTCTTCTCGAACCCGCACGCCGTCGCCTTCCTGCAACGCCTGGCCATTGAACTCGACGCTGCCGCGCGCAACGTGCACATAGGCGTAACGATTGGCCGGCAATTTCAGCGTGGCACTTTCCTTGCCGTCGAATAACCCCGCAAAGACGCGCGCATCCTGACGGACTTTCAGAGAACCGTTGCTCCCGTCCGGCGAGATGATCAGTTGCAGGCGACCACGTTTTTTTGCCGCGCTGAAGTGCTCCTGCTGATAGCGCGGTTTGGCACCGCTGACGTCCGGCACGATCCAGATTTGTAAAAAGTGCACGGGCTTGGTGGCTGAGTGGTTGAACTCACTGTGTGCCACGCCGCTGCCGGCGCTCATCAGTTGCACATCGCCGGGGCGGATCACCGAGCCAGTACCGAGGGTGTCCTTGTGTTCCAGCGCGCCTTCGAGCACATAGGAAAAGATCTCCATGTCACGGTGCGGATGCTGGCCGAAGCCTTTGCCGGCAGCGACACGGTCGTCGTTGATCACCAGCAGATCGGAGAATCCTTGTTCTCGCGGGTTGCGGTAATTGGCGAAAGAGAAGGTGTGAAACGACTTCAACCAGCCGTGATTGGCGAGGCCGCGATCGGAGGCTTTGCGAAGTGTCAGCATGATGAAATCTCCTGGCGGGACGTGAATTCGTCCGAGTGAGGAGAAGGTTACTGGTTACCAGACAAGGCAATAAGTAGATGGAAATTGAAAGACTGTCCGGCTCAGGTTGACAGTTTTGCGCTATGGTTCACCCATTCGTGTGCGCTGATTAAGCCTGAGTTAGCCATAATGCCCCGGTTCAGCGTGCGTATTGATTCCCGAATGTGTGATGCCTCCCATGAAAACCGTGGCAATGGTGCTGTTTCCTGACTTTCTGATGCTCGACATGGCCGGGCCGCTGGAAGTGTTTTCAGTCGCCAACCGTTATCTGAAACCTGATTTGCACTATCAATTGACGACGTTAGGCACCGAGCGCGGCCTGCTGAGAGCTTCCAATGGCGTGCAGGTGCAGGCTGATCTGCACATCGACGAAGCGGCCGAGCGCTATGACCTGTTATTGGTGCCCGGCGGGCCTGGCGCCTACAACCAGAGATTTCCCGGGCTGTTCGCCTGGTTGAACAACGCCGTACCGCGCGCCGAACGCTACGGTTCGATTTGCACTGGCGCCTTCATCCTCGGCCATGCCTGCCTGCTTGATGGCTATCGCGTCACCACGCACTGGAATTACACCGAACGCCTGATCAAAGCCTTTCCGAAAGCCACGGTGACCACCGATCAGATCTACGTCGAGGATCGTAATCTCATCACCTCGGGTGGCGTGACCGCCGGCATCGATCTCGCGCTGGCCGTAGTTGCCAAAGATCACGGCAAGAAGATCGCTCAGGACGTCGCCAAGGTCTTGTTGGTGGTCATGAAGCGCCAAGGCGGGCAGGCGCAGTTCAGTCCTTTGATGGCCGCAATCTCACCGCAAGAGACGCCAGTCACTCGCGTACAGAATTATGTGCTTGAGCACCTGGACGAGGCCTTCACCGTCGAGCGAATGGCCGGACTGGCGAATATGAGCGCACGGCACTTTGCTCGCCTGTTCGCCCGCGACATCAGCATGACGCCGATGGAATTTTTGCAGAATGCCAGAATTGACTGCGCGCGAAACCTTTTGGAAACCAGTGATCTGCCGCTGAAGACAATTGCGTATAAAAGTGGCTTCGGCAGCGTCCGGCACATGCGCTCGCTGTTCGCCGAAAAGCTCGGCCTAACGCCGATACAATACCGGGAACAGTTCAGCTAGAGCGGTTCTGTCCGTCTGACGCAGCTGGATGTCCGTACTGCGTCGGCTGTGGCGGTTGTATCGTCACGCAAGAGTGCCAAGATGTCTGGCATGAATAATCACAACGACACCCACCCCGGCTCGGTGCTGCGATTTGGCCCTTACGTCTTTCACGTGCGCCAGCGTCTGGTTCTTCAAGGAGAGCAGCCGCTGCGCATGGGCGGGCGCGCCATGGATATTCTTCTGGTGCTGCTTGAGCACGCGGGCGAGGTAGTCAGTAAAGAGCAGTTGATTGCTCGTGTGTGGCCGACATCGATCGTTGAAGAGATCAACCTGCGGGTGCACATCGCAGCGTTGCGCCGCGCACTGGGCGACGGCACCAATGGGCAGCGTTACATCATTCACGTGGCGCATTGCGGCTACAGTTTTGTCGCCCCGGTGGAGCAGAACCCACGTGACGTGCCGCCCATGCCCGCCGCCGCGCTCAGGCCACTGCACAATCTTCCGGCACGACTGACCCCAGTCAGTGGGCGCGATGCCTTGGTCGGTAGTCTGGTTCGCCAAATGCCGGTGTGCCGCCTGATGACGATTACCGGTGCGCCAGGTGTCGGCAAAACCACGGTGGCGCTGCGCGTGGCAGAACTGCTGCTGCAATATTTTCGCGATGGCGCCTGGTGGGTCGACCTTGCCAGCCTTGAAGATGACCTGCCGCTGCTTGAGCAGCTGTTGCACGCCCTGAAGACAGATTTTTCAACACTGACGGGTCGCCACGCCTTGTTGCTACTGGATAACGGCGATCACCAGCGCGAGAGCTGCGCGGCTTTGGTCGAAACCCTGTTGCAGGCTGCGCCTCGCCTGTCGATTCTGGTGACCTGCCGAGAAGCCCTGCAAGTCGCGCAGGAGACCATCCAATACGTGCCGCTGTTGGCGATTCCCAAGCGCTCGACATTGAATACCGTTGAAGAGGCCATGAGCTATCCGGCGGTGCAGTTGTTCGTCAATCGCGCGCGGGCGCGGCAGCATGGCTTCAGCTTACGTCAACAGGATTTGCCAGGCGTGCGCGAGATCTGCCGTCAACTGGACGGTTTGCCACTAGCGCTCGAGCTCGCAGCGGCGCAGATCGACGCGCTGGGCTTGATCGGTTTGCAGGCCCAGGTTGAAAACGGTCTGCAGTTGCTTGGCCAAGGCCGGCGCACCGCGGTGCCGCGCCATCAGTCGATGGGTGCTGCCATCGATTGGAGCGTTCAGCGCCTGACTGCAATGGAACAGCTTGTGCTGCTGCGTCTGTCGGTGTTCAGCATGGGCTTTACCCTCGAGGCCGCACTGAGTGTGATCAGCAGCGCGGATCTGGCTGGCTCCAGGCTCGTCGCGATAATCGAAGGTCTGGCGCGCAAATCGTTGCTGATTCAGCAACCCGTTCAAGCAACGCTCCGCTATTGGATGCTTAATACCGTGCGCCGCTATGCGCGTGATCAACTCGAGCGAACCGACGAGAGGCTCGAGCTGGAGCAGCGCCATGCGCGCTATCTCAGCCGAACGCGCAACGCGTCAGGCCGGGCACTGGTCGCGCAGACGGTCGAGTAGCCGGCGCACTTTGCGCACGTCCGCAGTGGCGTAGCCTTCGGTGAAGCGCTGGTAGATCGGGGTGAGCAGATCCAGGGCTTCGCGCTGTCGGGACTGGCTTTGCCACAGTTCAGCGAGATCCGTGGCGCTGCGCAACTCCCAGGCCAGCGCGCCTTGGCTTCTGGCGATGATCAAGGCTTGTTGCAGCGTTTGTTCGGCTTGCAGGATTTTGGTGGCGCCTGCGCGGGCCGATTCGCGAGCAGGTTCGAGAATCGGCTTCTCGGATTCCTTCAATAATGCCGCCGCGTGCGCGCGCAATATCTCCGCCGCGCTCCACCCCGCATCGCCATTGCGCGCCCGCTCCACCAGTGTTTCGTCGACAAAGCGTTCATCGAGCGTAACCATCACTTCCCGGATCAAACCGCTGCTCTGCGCTGACACAGGCGCGGCATTGTCCGGATCGATCACCTGCGCGTAGTGCCGGCCCCAGTTATTGAACAGCAATACCGAATGCTTCTGCGATTGCTCCAGCAGCAACTGCAGCAGAGCGCGGGCGTTGGCGCGGTCGCCGTTGTAATGGGCGATCAGACAACTGGCCAGCGCCAGGGTGTAGCAGATCGACGTTCCATGATTGATCTGCACGGCAATGTCCAGCGCCTGTCGTGCTGTGCGCCATGCCTGCTCGGGCAGACCCTGCAGCCACAGCACGCGAGCCAGCACCGTCAGCGAAGCAACACTCTGGTCGTATTGCACGCCAAAACCATGGGTGAAGCGATTGAGATGACCGCTGTGGGCCATGCGTTGCAGCACCTGCTCGGCGTGCACGCGTGCCTGCGGTTGGTCGCCGGCATAATGCAGTGCCAGCACCCGCAAGCGATGTGTGCTCAGTGACAGCAGTGGCTCGCCGTGCAGGCCGATGCGATCGAATTGCTCACTCTGGGCCAGCGCCGTGCGGTAATGCCCGCAACTCAGATTGACCGCCATGTGCCCGGACACCGCGCGCAGTTGTCCCGCCAGATCGCCGTGTTTCTCAGCCAATTGGCAGGCATCGACGAAGGCCTGGATGGTCTGTGGCGTGCCGCCCCAGGTGTGATAGCTGGCGCTGCCGAGCGCCAGTTTCAAGGCGATTTGCAGACGAGGGCAGGGCTCGGCGGTTTCCTCGAGCAGACTCAGTGCCCGACGCACATAACGGCTGTAATTGCGCAGCCGCGACAGCTCTTGCCACAACGGTGCTGAAGCGGCTGTCAGTTGTACACCCAGTTCATCTGGTCCCGGCCCGTTGAGGCTCCAATCCAGCGCCGCGCGCAGATCCTCCAGACCCCGGGCATAGCGCTCCATCCATAATACGGTCGGGGTATTGTCCCAATCCGCTTGCGCCTGCTGCATCAATGTCAGGCAGCGCTCGGCGTGGCGTTGGCGGGTTGCACTGAGCTCGTCGGCCTGTTCGAGTTTTTCCAGTGCGTAGTGGCGCGTGGTGTCGAGCAAGCGGTAGAAAACATCTTCGTCGCCGACTTCGACGCTAAGCAGGGATTTGGCCACCAGTTGCGTGACAGCGCTGAACACCGCGCCGGGATCGATCTGCTGGCCGATGACCACTGCCGCCGCCGAGGCGAGGGTGAAGCTGCCGCGGAAAATACCCAATCGCCGCAGGCATGTTTGCTCGCAGGCGTTGAGCAGGTTGAAGCTCCAGTCCATCGTCGCGCGCAGGGTCAAGTGGCGTTCGGCACTGCTGTGCTGTCCGGCCGACAATGGCGGCAGCCCTTTGCGCAATTGTTTGAGCAACCCGTCCATACCCAATTCGCTGACCTGAGCGGCGGCCAGTTCCAGCGCCAGCGGAATACCGTCCAGGCGCTGGCAGATCTCGATTGCTTGCGGCAACTGCGCAGGGCTCAGTTCAAAGCTTTCGCGGGCTGCAGTGGCGCGCTCGACAAACAGTTGCAGCGCAGCAAAACTCAGCGCCTCGCTCGGCGCCATCGACGTCGACATGGACGGACATTCGAGCGATTCCAGACGCAGCACGAACTCGCCCTCGGCGCGCAGGCTTTCTCGGCTGGTCGCGAGGATATGCACCTTGGGCGCGCCGCGCAGAATCTGCTCGCTGAGCGACGCGATCGCATCGATCAGGTGCTCGCAGTTATCAATCACCAGCAACATTTGTCGCTCACGCAAACCATCGACCAGACAACCCTGCGCATCGCCGTCGGGCGCAGATAGATCGAGCAGCGCCGCCAGATGCGTGCCGATCAGCGCGGGCTCGGCGATGGGTGCCAGATCCACCAGGCGGATGCCGTCGCGATACTGGCCGATCAATTGCTCGGCGACACGCAGGGCGACGGTGGTCTTGCCGATGCCGCCGGGGCCGACCAGGGTGATGCAGCGTCGGCGTGGCAGTTGCGCAATCAAATGATCGACGACCGGCTGGCGGCCAATCATCCGCGTACGGCGCAGCGGCAGATTGTGTCTGGCGACGGCAACCGCAGGTTTTTGTTCGAGGCTGTCGAGCAGGATCGGAGCGACAAAGCTGTAGCCACGTTGCGCGACCGTGACGATGTAGCGCTGGCCGTTCTGCCCGTCGCCCAGCGCCTTGCGTAGCGCCGCCATGTGCACGCGTAGATTGATGTCTTCAACGACACTGTCTGGCCAGACCCCGGCCATCAGTTGCTGCTTGCTCACCACTTCACCGGCGTGGGCCAGCAAAATCAGGAGGATGTCCATCGCCCGCCGTCCCAGGCGCAAAGGCTGTTGGCCTTCAAGTAGCAGTCGTTGCCCGGGATGAATCCGATAGGGGCCAAACGCAATGGCCTGATTCGGGGGAAAACTCAACAGCGCGCTCCTGCGGTGATGCGGCGGACAGGGCGAATCAGTGCCTGGCGCGTGCGCAGGCCGTCTGATCCGGGGTGTCCGGGCATAATCCTCAGGTTTGAGCATCAGTGCAACGGGTGGCGTAACGGCAGCAGTCAAAAAACCGCAGGCTGCGCGGCGCTGCTTTTCAGCTTGCCCATGGCTCGACAGCGCCAGGCGAAGGGGTTGATGCCCTCGCTGCGGGTGAACATGTGGCAGAAGTGCGCCTGATCGCAGAAGCCGCACTCCAGGCTGATCTGCGTCAGGCTGAGGTCGGTGTGCTGGATCAGCAACTTGGCCCGCGCCAGACGCTGGGCGCGAATCCAGTCCTGCGGCGACAGGCCGGTGCTGCATTTGAAGGCGCGGGAGAAATGACTGCGGGACAGTGAGCAGGCACGGGCCAGCTCAGCCACTTCGAGGCTTTCGCCCAAGCGGTCGAGGATCAACTGTTTGATGTGGCGTTCGCGCTGTGGACTGAGTCCGCCAGTCGCGTTTTTACGCGGTTCGCAGGCAGGGGCGAGGGCGACGGTTCGCTGTAGATAAGCCATGGCCAAGGTCCGTGTCGGTGGGGAAGGCATGGTCGGCGCATTCCCTCAGGTCAAAACAGCAACGCTGCGCAGAGGACTTCATTGTTGGGCCGTGGCGTGAGGCTGACGAGTTAATCGTTGTTAATTTCCCTGCTCAGGCTGGAACTCAGCACATCCTTGCAAGTCACCGCCCGGCGTTTTGCGCGACGATGTCGACAAAGCATGGCCGCCGTCGGCCAGGTACAAGGGGAATGCAATGACAAGCGGGAGTACGGCCCCTGCAAACGCGCGGCGAAAGTGCCGTTGATCGAGTAAAGTGCCCAGCGCCTGTGGCAAAAAGTGCCTGACACCGACAAGGAAACCACGCCCATGAACCGTAATGATCTGCGCCGCGTCGACATGAACCTGCTGGTGATTTTCGAAGCGCTGATGTTCGAAAAGAACCTGACCCGTGTGGCGGAAAAACTGTTCATGGGCCAGCCGGCGGTCAGTGCTGCACTGGGGCGTTTGCGTGATCTGTTCGACGACCCGTTGCTGCTGCGCAACGGTCGCGGCATGGAGCCGACAGCGCGGGCGCTGGCGATTCTCAAGGAGCTGCAACCGGCAATGGATGTGATTTCCGGGGCGGTCAGCCGCGCCAAGGAATTTGAACCGGCGAGCAGTTGCGACGTGTTCCGCATCGGTCTGTCGGATGACGCCGAGTTCGGTCTGTTTCCGCCGCTGTTGCGCCAGCTTCAGCTGGAGGCGCCGGGGATTGTCGTGGTGGTGCGCCGTGCCAATTATCTACTGATGCCGGCGCTGTTGGCCTCGGGAGAAATCTCAGTGGGCGTCAGCTACACCACGGATCTGCCGGCCAATGCCAAGCGCAAGAAGCTGCGCGACATCCCTTGCAAAGTGCTGCGCGGCGATGACCGTCCGGGGCCGCTGACGCTGGATGAATATTGCGAGCGGCCGCATGCGATGGTGTCGTTCTCTGGTGACCTGAGCGGCAATATCGACCTGGATCTGGCCAAGATCGGCCGATGCCGCCGCGTAGTGCTCGGTGTGCCGCAATTCAGCGGCTTGCGTGCCTTGCTCGCCGGTACCGAGATGATCGCCACCGTACCGGATTACGCTGCCTGTGCCTTGGTCGAAGGCTGCGCCCTGCGCGCCGAAGACCCGCCGTTCCCGATCGATGCCGCGCAATTGTCGATGGCGTGGAGCGGGGTGCACGACAACGATCCGGCGGAGAAATGGCTACGCTCGCGCATCAGCCAGTTCATGGCGGCGCCGCTGGATATTCCGGCGCTTTAACCCATCGCGATCACACAACCACGTGGCAGCCTGCCAACTGAGTGCACGCCACCAACCCCTGTGGGCGCGGGCTTGCTCGCGAAATCGGTATGCCAGTCGCGGATGTGACTGACCTGACGCCTCCGCGAGCAAGCTCACTCCCACATGGTTTTGGGCGGCCCGCCAATTGAGTGAATGCCATCAAATCCTGTGGGAGCTTCACCTTGTCTGTCGTTGGAGGCGGACTGTCCGTGGTCTGAAAAACAACTAAGCACACCCATCCAATTTCTCCCGCCCTGGTCTTGGCATGATTCCCGTCAATGACATTCAAGGGGTCGGGTCATGATGGTGTCGAGGGATGAACAGGCGCGCAACATCGGGTTGCTGTTTCTGCGGGTCAGCGGCGGGTTGTTTCTGTTGTGGGTGCACGGCTTGCCCAAGCTGCTGGACTTCACTGCGCAACTGCAACTGATCGAAGACCCGTTCCACCTCGGCGCCCACCTCACTCTCATCCTGGCGATTTTCGCTGAAGTCCTTTGCCCGTTGCTGATCATCGCCGGCGTGCTGGCGCGATTGGCCTGCTTGCCTATTCTCTTTGTGCTGCTCGTTGCGTTGCTGGTCGTGCATCCGCAATGGAGTGTGGCCGAAGGGCAGTTTGGCTGGTTGCTGTTGATTCTTTTCACCACTGTATTGATCGCCGGGCCGGGACGGCTGGCGATTCCTGTTCGTTTGCCCGGAGTGCTGCGTTATGCCTGAAGTCCTTAATCAACAAGCACTGGGGGCCGATGAGACCGTCACGTTGATCATCAAGCACTCGGTCAAGGCCGGTTTCGAATTGGCCTACGAAGCGTGGCTGCGCAACATCGTGCGCGTCGCCGGGCAACGCGAAGGGCATCTGGGTGTGGACGTGGTGCGCGGCAAGCGCGGGCGTCTGGATTTTTACACCTGCGTGCTGCGCTTCAGCTCCACCGAGGCCATGCAAGGCTGGCTGGAATCCTTCGAGCGTCAGGCGCTGATCGCCGAAGCCGCACCGATGCTGGCTGACGGTGATCAGACCGAGGTCGCACCGGTCAACGAGTTCTGGTTCACACCGCTGGCCGAAGCCGGCTCGCCGCCGCCGCGCTGGAAGCAGGCTGTTGTCACCCTGTTGGTGATTCTGCCGCATACCCTGCTGGTGCCGCTGATCTGGGGCCCGCTGCTGGCGCTGCATCCGATTCTTTCCAACTACGTGGTTGCCACGTTTCTGATCACCCTGACCATCGTTCTCTCGGTGGTCTACGTGGTCATGCCGCCGGTCACCCGTTTGTTCACCCCGTGGCTGGAAGCCAGCCAGGCCCATGAACACCTCGATTCCCAAGAAACCTCGCCGCGTTAACGCGGGGTTGCTTCTTTTCACTTTTGCTTGAGGAACTGCGATGAGCGCCGATCTGATTTTATTCAATGGCCAATTTCATACCGTAGACCGCGAAAAACCACTGGCCAGTGCGGTGGCGATCAAGGATGGCCGCTTCGTCGCCGTCGGTAACGATGCCGAGGCCATGGCCCTCAAGGGCAGCGCCACGCAAGTGGTCGACATGAAGGGCCGCTGCGTCATCCCAGGCCTCAACGACTCGCACTTGCACCTGATTCGCGGCGGCTTGAACTACAACCTCGAACTGCGCTGGGAAGGCGTGCCGTCGCTCGCCGACGCGCTGCGCATGCTCAAGGATCAGGCCGATCGCACGCCAACCCCGCAATGGGTGCGCGTGGTCGGTGGCTGGAACGAATTCCAGTTCGCCGAAAAACGCATGCCGACCCTGGAAGAAATCAACCAGGCGGCGCCGGACACCCCGGTGTTCATCCTGCACCTCTACGACCGTGCACTGCTCAACCGCGCCGCCCTGCGCGTCGCCGGTTACACCCGCGACACGCCGAACCCGCCGGGTGGCGAGATCGTCCGTGACAGTAATGGCAACCCGACCGGCATGCTGGTCGCGCGGCCGAACGCGATGATTCTCTACTCGACACTGGCGAAGGGGCCGAAGCTGCCGCTGGAATATCAGGTCAACTCGACCCGTCAGTTCATGCGCGAGCTCAATCGCCTCGGCCTGACCAGTGCGATCGACGCCGGTGGTGGTTTCCAGAACTATCCGGATGATTACCAAGTGATCGAGCAACTGGCCAAAGACGACCAGTTGACCGTGCGCATCGCCTACAACTTGTTCACCCAGAAGCCGAAAGAAGAACTGACCGATTTCCAGAACTGGACCGGCAGCGTCAAGTTGCATCAGGGCGATGACTTCCTGCGCCACAACGGCGCCGGCGAGATGCTGGTGTTCTCCGCCGCCGACTTCGAAGACTTCCTCGAGCCGCGCCCGGACCTGCCGCAGACCATGGAACAGGAGCTGGAGCCGGTGGTGCGCCACCTGGTCGAGCAGCGCTGGCCGTTCCGTCTGCACGCCACGTACAACGAATCGATCAGCCGCATGCTCGACGTGTTCGAGAAGGTCAACCGCGACATTCCGTTCAACGGTCTGCCGTGGTTCTTCGACCACGCGGAAACCATCACCCCGCAAAACATTGAGCGCGTGAAGGCGTTGGGCGGCGGCATCGCGATTCAGGATCGCATGGCGTTTCAGGGCGAATACTTCGTCGATCGCTACGGCAAACAAGCCGCCGAAGCCACACCGCCGATCAAGCGCATGCTCGCTGAAGGTGTGCCGGTTGGCGCCGGCACCGACGCCACCCGAGTGTCGAGCTACAACCCGTGGACCTCGCTGTACTGGATGGTCAGCGGCCGCACCGTTGGCGGTCTGGCGCTGTACGAAGAAGGTTTGCCACGCAGCACCGCACTGGAGCTGTTCACCCACGGCAGCGCCTGGTTCTCCTCGGAGCAGGGCAAGAAAGGCCAGATCCGCGTCGGCCAACTGGCGGACCTGGCAGCCCTCAGCGCCGACTTCTTCAGCGTTGAAGAGGAAGCGATCAAGTGGATCGAGTCGGTGATGACCGTGGTCGGCGGCAAGATTGTCTACGCCGCCGGCGACTTCGAAGACCTCGGCCCGCGTTCGATTCCGGTGCTGCCGGACTGGTCGCCCGTGGTCAAGGTTCCGGGCCATTGGCGCCCGAATTCGCCACTGCAGGCGCAGGTTCACCAGTGCAGCGGGCCGTGCGCGGTGCACACCCACAGCCATGAAAAAGCGCGGATGTCGAATGCGCCGGTCAGCGACTTCGCCGGTTTCTGGGGCGCGTTCGGCTGTTCCTGCTTCGCCTTCTGAGTTCGAAAAAAAGCGCCGGTCATCACGGCCGGCGCTTCACGCAACAACCATCCCTCCAGGAGTTTTGCCATGAGCGTTCCTTACAAGCGTCTGAACAAAGATGATGCCGTCGTCCTGTTGGTCGATCACCAGACCGGCCTGATCTCGCTGGTGCAGGATTTCTCGCCGAACGAGTTCAAGAACAACGTGTTGGCACTGGGCGACATCGCCAAGTTCTTCAAGCTGCCGACCATTCTGACCACCAGTTTCGACGCAGGCCCCAACGGCCCGATCGTGCCTGAGCTGCTCGAGCAATTCCCCGACGCGCCATTCATTCAGCGTCCTGGCCAGATCAATGCCTGGGACAACGAAGACTTCGTCAAAGCGATCAAGGCTACTGGCCGCAAGCAACTGATCATCGCCGGTGTGGTAACCGACGTTTGCGTAGCTTTCCCGACGCTGTCGGCGATTGCTGAAGGCTTCGAAGTGTTTGTTGTGACTGACTCGTCGGGCACCTTCAACACCACCGTGCAACAAGCCGCCTGGGCGCGGATGTCGGCCGCCGGTGCCCACCTGATGAACTGGTTCGCTGTGGCTTGCGAGCTGCAAGGTGACTGGCGCAACGATATGGAAGGTCTGGCGCATCTGCTGTCCGAGCGTTTGCCTAACTATCGCAACCTGATCAACAGCTACACCAAGTTCACTGCCAAGTAAGAAAATCAAAAGATCGCAGCCTGTTGCAGGCTGCGATCTTTTGCTGTTAGCGCTTCTGCAACCAACCCAAAAAACCTCCCTTCTTCACCGCCACCGGTTTGGCCATCAATGCGAGGCGACTGTTCTGCTGACGCACCGCCTGCAATTTGTTCAAGGCCCGGCCGACTTCGCTGCGCTTGTCCATGCACTCACGGGTCAACTGTTTGTCGAGACGATAGATGATGCTCGACGTCAGCGCCGTGAACGTCGCCTGCGACGGCGTATCGGCGAGAATGCTCTGCTCACCCATGACCTCGCTCGGCCCCATGCGCCCGGCCTCGGTCTGGCCGTTGCCATCCGGCACCGTCGCGCTGACCACACCCGTGGCGATCACGAACAGGCTGTCCGGCACTTCATCCAGGTCCAGCACTACCTGACCCGCCGTGTACTGTTGCGCGACCATCGACGCAGCCAGGCGATCGCGTTCGTCACTGCTCAGCGAGCGGAAAATCTTCACCTCATCCAGCAAGGCACGGGCGCGGCTCGACGGTTCGATCACGCCGTCGGGATGCCGAGAAATTCCCGCCGCTTCGAGATGGCGGTGGGCGAGGTCGAACAGTTGATTGCGCACTTCACTTTTTTTGCCGAGCTCGGCGATGAAACCGCTGGCGACGTATTCCGACATGGTTTCGCCGGCCTCTTTGAGCACGGCTTTCGGCGCGGGACTGAGCAGCAGCGAACTGCTGCCCTGCAAGGTCCGATCAAGGGCATCGAGCACCCGACGCGGACGAATATGGTTCGGTACTTGGATGCTGATCGACACCCCATGCATGTTGCTCGGACGGCTCAGGTTGACAATCTTTGCCTTGGCCGCCACCGAGTTCGGTACCACGGCCATGGTGCCGGCGCTGGTCAGCAGGTGCGTGGCGCGCCAGTCGATATCGAACACCTTGCCTTCAACGCCGTCGATCATCACCAGATCATCCACCTGATAGGGCTTGGTGGTGTTGAGGACGATGCCGGAGAACACGTCGGCGAGTGTGCTTTGCAGCGCCAGACCGACGACGATGGCGACCACCCCGGAAGTGGCCAGCAGACCTTTGACCGGCAGCTCCAGCACGTAGCCGGCGGCTGCGACAATCGCGACCAGAAACACCAGCGCGCCGATGACATCCTGCAGCAAGCGACCGCTGTGACCGATGCGGCGCATCAACGCCAGGCCGATCACCTCGGTCAGCACCCGTGCTGCGTACAACCACCAGAGAATCCCCAGCGCCGTCGCACCCAGTTGTGCCACGCGATCATCGGCGAACAGCGGCGCCTGCAACGGGCTGACACCGGCGTTGATCACCAGCGCGCTGAACGCCAGAAACAATGCCAGACGTACGCCGACTCGCGGTGCGCGATGGCTGAAGGGCGAGAAATGCCAGAGTGCGGCGTCGAGCAGCAACAGTACGGCGCTCCAGGAGAGCAGGTGGGCGTAGAAAAGAGTCATGACCGGTACTCCGCGACGCTGGTGAGAAAAAAGATCGCAGCCTTCGGCGGCTCCTACAGGGAACCGTATTCCAGGGTAGGAGCTGCCGAAGGCTGCGATCTTTTGCTTTTATGGATTCAGATGAGTCTTCAGTTCAGCCGCAGCCTGACGCACCGCAGCCTTCACTTCTGGAATCTGGCTCAGCGGATTGAGCAGGCCGAAGTCATGAATCATCCCGTTGTAGCGCACCGAAGTCACCGGCACGCCAGCCGCATCCAAGTGCCGCGCATAGCCTTCGCCTTCGTCACGCAGCACGTCGAACTCGGCGGTCTGCACCAGCGCAGCGGGCAAGCCCCTGAGCTGTTCGGCGCTGGCGTTGAGTGGCGATGCGTGGATCTGCGCACGCTCGGCCGGGTTGGTGGTGTAGTTGTCCCAGAACCACTGCATCATGCCTTTGGTGAGAAAGTGACCCTCGGCAAATTGCTGGTACGAACCGTCATCGAACTGCGCATTGGTTACCGGCCACATCAACAGCTGAAAGCGCAGGGCCGGGGCTTTCTGTTCCTTGGCCATCAACGCCACGACTGCCGCCATGTTGCCGCCGACGCTGTTGCCGGCCACCGCCAGACGCTTGCCATCGACGCCGATGTCCTTGCCGTGCTCGGCCACCCATTTGGTTGCGGCATAAGCCTGATTGATCGCGGTCGGGTACTGCGCTTCCGGCGATGGTGTGTAGTCGACATACACCGCCACAGCGCCAGAGCCGACCACCAGATCACGGATCAGACGCTGGTGTGTCGGGAAGTCACCCAGCACCCAGCCGCCGCCGTGGAAGAACATGAACACCGGCAACTCGCCTTTGACCTTGGCCGGGCGCACCACTTTCAGGTTGATGGTCTGGCCATCGACCTTGATCGCCTTGTCGCTGACTTCCACGCCGGACAGATCAACCTTCACCGAAGCCTGGGCACCGGTCAGCACTGCACGGGCGTCTTTCGGGCTCAGTTGCTCCAGCGGACGACCGCCGCCGGCGGCGAGCGCATCGAGAAACGCCTGAGTGTTGTGTTCGACGCCAGGACTGCCAGCGGCGAAAGCGCTGCTGACGGACAGGGCAAGCAGGGACGCGGCGAGGGTTTTCTTGATGCTCATGTTCAATTCCATTTTTGAGTATTTATACGTTCGTGTAGGAGCTGCCGGAGGCTGCGATCTTTTGATCCTGTTTTGCCATTTCCAGCGTCACTGCAGATGAAGATCAAAAGATCGCAGCCTGCGGCAGTTCCTACCTGTTCAGGGTTGTTTTCAAACCGTGAGCACAGATTAATGGGCTGCTGAAAAGCGAAAAAGCGGCTATAAAGCGTTTAACTGTCCACCAGAGAGTGACAATGAACCCGTTCGAAGACATGCGTATTTTTTGCCAGGTCATGGACTCCGGCAGCTTCACCGCCGCGGCCGATCAGTTGGGCCTGTCCAAGCAGTTCGTCAGCCGTCGTTTGATGCAACTCGAAGAGCGCCTCGGTGTGCGTCTGTTGAACCGCTCGACACGGCGGCTCGACGTCACCCCATTGGGGCAGAGTTATTACGAATCGGCGCTACGTTTGCTCGGCGAGGTGGAGCAGGTCGAGCAGGGCATCGCCGGTGAAACCGCCGAGCCGCGCGGCACGATTCGTCTGAGCGCACCGCTGTCGTTCGCCGTAGCGCACCTGGGTTGTCTGTTGCCGTTGTTTTTGCAGCGTTATCGCGAGGTGACTGTCGAGGTCGACTTGAGCGATCGCCCGGTCGACCTGCTGGGCGAGGGCTACGACCTCGCCCTGCGCATCGGCGTGCTGGAAGACTCGACACTGATCGCCCGGCGCATCGCCAGCATCGAACGGGTCTACTGCGCCAGCCCCGCGTACCTTGCCGAACGCGGCACACCACTCAAACCCGAAGACCTGCACAGCCACGACTGCCTGCCGTACGGCCACGGGCGCTCGGTGCAATGGCGCTTCAACGAAGCGCCGGGCAAACCGGTGCTGGTCAACGTCACCGGACGCATGCGGGTGAACAACGGCGAACTGCTGCGGGACGCGGCGGTGCAGGGGATGGGGGTTACCTATCTGCCGACCTTCATCGTCGGTGCAGCGCTGAAGGACGGGAGGCTGGTGCCTGTCCTGGATGATTTACGTCCCGAGCCACTGACCTTATCGGCGGTGTATCCGCAACATCGCCAGGCTTCGCGGCCGGTGCAGGCGCTGGTGGAGTTTTTGCGCGAGAAGCTTAATCAGAGCCACGTGAATCTTTGATCCTTACGCTGATTAAACTGTAGGAGCACAAAGTTCACGCAGGAACTGGCTTACAAGTTTGCAACAACCGAAGTGACCAGGCTGATCTTCGTCGACGGCAAAGACGTAATCCAACTGGGCTGCAACGGTCGGGAAAGCCTGTCGCTGTTTGCGCTGGGTGCGCGCAGTGTCGTCGGCGTGGATCAATCGGCAGCCTTTCTCGCACAGGCCCGCGAGCTGAACAGTCGCTCGCCGCACACTGCCGAATTCGTCGAGAGCGACATCCACCATCTGCCCGCATCGCTGCATAACCGCTTCGACGTCGCCCTGATCACCATTGGGGTACTCAACTGGATGCCCGACATCGGCGAATGCTTTCGTCATGTCGCGCAGGTGCTCAAGCCGGGCGGGCAACTGGTGATCTACGAAACCCATCCGTTTCTGGAGATGGTTGATCCCCAGGCTGAAGATCCGTTGCGCCTCGTCAGCTCGTATTTCCGTGCCAAGCCGTTTGTACAGGAAGAACCGATCGTTTACGTAGGTAAAGTCGAGCAGCCGGCGGCAAAGTCGTACTGGTTCGTGCATACGCTGGGGGCGATCTTCAGCGGCGCCATTGGAGCGGGGCTGAACATCGTGGACTTTCAGGAGTACGCGCATTCGAATCGGGAAGAGGTTTATGACTGCTACCTGAATCAGACGGTGCAGTTGCCGATGTGCTTTAGCCTGGTGGCGAGCAAGGCCTGAAACGCTGTATTGCGACGGCTGGCCTTTTCGCCAGCAGGCTCGCTCATACACCGAATTTTCGCCGTACACGAATCCAGTGTGGAGCGAGCCTGCTCGCGATGGCGGCCATGTGACCGCCACATTTTTCGAGAGCCAGTCAAGCCTGCGCCGCTGCACTCACCACCGGCCGTCCCGGTTTGCGCAGCGGGTCCAGGCGTGACCCTTCGTAGCGGGTTTCGCGGAAGAACTTCCAGTGGCCGAACAGGCAGTAAACGTGGGTCACCCGGCCTTGTTCCTGATAGCCCATGCGGATATGCAGTTTCAGCGCCGGGATGTTATGGGTTTCACAGACGTCGACGACCTTGGTGCAACCCTGCGCCGCCATCGCCTGCCACAGCGCAACCTGCACGTCCACCGACAGGCTGCTGCCGAAGTAGGCGCGGATCATTTCGCCGCCGAATTCGAAGAACTCGCCGGGTTTGACCGGGAAGGTGCAGCCGTAATAGTGGCGGTCGTGGTAGTCGCGAATGCTGCCCCAGATGAAACCCACGGCATGGCCATCGGCGTCGAGGTACATGTGCCCGGTGTGGCCCTCGGCAGCCAGTTCGGCCATGGTGCCGACGCGGTCGCCAAAGTGTTTGCTGAACGCCACGGCATTCTGCGCGGTGATGTCGGCTTTGCGCAGGCCTTCATATGGGCGCAGTTTGTGCGGTGGCACCGGGCTGACCAGGTCGCGCTCCATCCACAGCAGTTCCCAGTGGAAGAACACGTAGCGTTTCCACAACGTCCCGACGGTGCGGCCCAGGCCTTTCTGTCTGATGCGATCTTGCACTTTGGTGATGATGCTCATGGTGCCCCTCCAGGGTCTTGGCCCGGATGTTGTGGTGAGTGTCGTGTCGGCTTGCGTTACAGCGGTGATTCATTCGAGCGCCGTGGCACCCTGTGTTTCTTCTCGATTGAGGTCGGCATACGAGACTCGCGCGACGCCTCTCAAACCCTGTTCGAGTATCTCGCTCAATGACTCGCCGGAGTCGAGATAGGCATCGCCGAAATCGACGCCGAGGCGGGTCGGGTGGGCAACGATTTCCAGCACGCCGTCGCTGGGCACGCTGGCATTGCGCAGGTCCACCGGGGTGCAGACGTAATCAGCGCAAACCCGCGCCAGACGCTGCAAACGACCATTGAGCAAACCTTTGAATAAGCGTTTGGGCAGCGTGAGGTTGTGCCCAAGATTGCGCGCCAGCCGGATCGGTACGCCTTGCTCAGCGGCAAACTTCGCGACGACTTCGCCGATCGGCCAGATGTTGTGTACGTGCTGGTGCGAGTCGATGTGACTCGGGCGCATGCCGTGATCGACGCAGCGTTGCCATTGCGCCTGCAATTCGGCGCGCACCGCGTCACGGTCTGCGCGACCCAGCCACAGGCTGTGGCGGGGCAGGTTGAGGTCGAACACGCCGTTGCCATCGCAGAACGTTCGCCGCCCCAGGATCGCCTGGCTCAACGGGCGCCCGTAGGTCAGGTTGAAGTGCAGGCCGATCCGACCTTCCAGTGCCGGATGCCGAGCCATGGCGCATGCGGCTTCGAACGCCGGCATGTTGGCCATGGCCGTGGCCGAGCTGATCAGGCCGGCCTGAAAGGCTGCGAAGATCACCGCGTTTTCATTGGCACTGAGACCGAAGTCATCAGCGTTGACTATGACTTGGCGAGGCATGGCCGCCCTCCGGAGTGATTGCGACAGGTTGCACCAGCGCTGCAGGTTTTTTGTTTGCACGGCGGGCCCGCCACTGTTGCACGGCGGGCTTGCAGCGATACCAGATGCGCAGCGCCAGACCCAATGCCAGCCCACTTGGGCGCCACGAATAGAAACTCCAGCGCCAGTGTTCCAGTTGCCCGGTCATGCGTTCGTGCAGTTGATGGCTGGAATTTTCCAGGCTGACCCGTGACGCGTCGATCCAGCGCCAGTGTTCATCCAGGCCCCAGCGAATCCATTCCTCCAGTAACACCCGGCCACTGCCCAGGTCGGCGTATTGCGGCAGGAATGCAAGGTTGTAATCGTAGAGCCGGCCCTGTTCGAGCAGGCCGAGGCGATAGCTGATGCAGCGGCCGTTCAGCTCGAGCATCACCACGCGTACCAAGCCTTGGCCGGCGAGGGCGGTGAAGGCGCGTTCGATCCATTGGCGACTGCGCGGCGTGGCGAAAATTCCGACGCCTTCATCGCCTTTCCAACTCACCGTTTCGACTTCGCTGAGGGTCTGCAACAAGGCACCCATGCTCAGTGCATCCGGGGTGATCCGGCGGATCTGCGCACCGCACGCGGCAATCCGTTTGCGTGCCCGTCGCAGTTTGTAGCGTGGATCGCCGGAGACTTCCTGATGGTCGGCTTCGCTGATCAGATGCACCGGCACCCGGCAACTCAGGCGTCGCTCGGCGGTGGAGCTGCGCGCCATCCATGCGGTGACGGCACTTTCTTCACCCGCCGGCTCCGACAACTCATTGAGTTGCAGCAGCGCATGGGGCAGGCGCTGGCGAATCAGCACCAGCGCCTCGTGCATGTCTTCGCCGCCGAGCAGCGACAGCAAAGCCAGACGATCGGCCAGCGGATAACCCAAGTGATGCAAGACCCGAAACGGCACCCCGGCGAAGCGCTCGCGGCTGGCCACCAGCGGCAGGCACAGACGCAGTTCTGCGGCCTCCCAACCGAGCAGAATGTGCAAGCGCTGATCCTCGCCCAGGGCCTGTTCCGCCGCGCACAACCAGCCGAGATTGTTGAACGGTGTATGGTCGGTTACGCCCAGGCGCAGCGTTTCATAAGCGGTTGCCGGGAAGTCGGCGGCGCATAGGGACGTGCGCCATTCGAATCGCATCACCATAGGTTCAGGCCGCCGTTGCGTTGACAGGTGGACGGGAAGTTTTACCCAGCGCCGCCAGGCGCGAACCGCTGTAGCGGGTTTGGCGATAGAAGCGCCAGCGACCGAACAGTGTGTAGATATTTGTGATCCGCCGTTGTTCGGTATAGCTCATGCGCAGATGCAGCTTGAGCGCCGGTATGTTGGTCGACTCACAGACATCGACCACTTTGCGGCAGCCCTGGGCGGCCATCGCTTCCCACAGGCGCAATTGCAGGTCCACCGAGAGCTCCGTCCCCCAGTAGGCCCGGGCCAGTTCGCCACCGAACTCGAAGAACTCGCCGGGTTTCACCGGGAACCGGCAGCCGTAGTAGTGCCGGTCGAAATAATCGCGCGGCGTGCCCCAAATAAACGCCACGGCATCACCCTGCTCATCGACATGCATGTGCCCGGTGTGGCCCTCTTTGGCCAGCTCGGCCATCGTGCCGACACGGTCGCCAAAATAACGCGCGAAAGCGCTGGCGTTGTCCGCGGTAATCCTGACCACGCGCAGTGGCGGATAGGGTTTGAGGCGGTGCGGCGGCACCGGGCTGACCAGGTCGCGCTCCATCCATAGCAATTGCTGATGGGAAAAAATGTACATTTTGCGGATCTTGCCCAAGGTCGCTCGCAGGCCTTTACGACGAATATGTCCGCTGAGTTTTTGCAAAACATCCATGGTCTCTTCTCCTGATGAGGGTGCCCTGCGCGGCATCAACCCCGCGCGGCAGAACATCGAAGGGCGGCTCATGAAGCGTTCCAGCTCAGGGCAAACAGGGTTTGTCCCGGCAGTTCGAAACGCACGCGCCCGTTGTCGCAGGCAAACGGTGCGTCGCGGCTGCGATTGTCGGCGCCGAAGTAACGCAGGGCGCCATGGTTCAACGGGCACCTGGCGCCGCTCAGATCGACGCGTTGCAGGCGCGTGCCTTTGTTCACTCCAAGCAACGCGCGCTGCTCTTCGCCGGCCATCGCCAGCACATCCACCTCAAAGGCGTCGTTGTCCAGTTGCAGCACTTGGCGCAGCCAGTGGCGGGCGATGAATTGCTGGGCCAGGCCGACGGGTTTGAGTTCGAAGCGATCCTCGCCCAACACGCGCAACATGCCTTTGGGGTATTGCGGTTCGTCAGCGGCCTGGAACCAGTTGAGCATGCTCAGCAAACCGTCCTGCGAGGCGTTGATCACCACCGAGGCCCACCACAGCGAGGTGTAATGGGTTTCCTGATCGTAGGGGCTGAGGCTGGAGCCGCTCGACAGGTTGGTCTGATCGAGGAGCAGGGCCTTGCGCGGCTGACCGTTGGCGTCGAGGCCGACCAGTGCGGCGGCGCGGCGCACGCTGTCGCGGTAGACGCGAGTAGCGAGCAGATCGCGAATCATCCATTCATGCCAGGCCAGTGCATCGACTTGATCGGCCGACTCGCTGAGCAGGCGCCGCGCCCAATCGATCCCGCGCTTGTCCGCCGCGTTATCGGCGAACGGGCCGTTGATCAGTCGCGAACTGGCCGGCATGGCGATGCGTACACCGGCGCGGGCATTCGCCGGGTCGCTGCGCACCTGACGGGCCATGCTGGCGAAAATCGTCTGATATTGCTCATAGCTGGAATAGTTGAGATTGGGCTCGTCGGCAAAGCCGATGTAATGCGTGCCGTTGCCGCCGAGGGCGCGGGTGCCCGCCAGCCAGGCGTCGAGGCCGCTGTTGCTTTGCAGATCGGCGCGCAGATTGGCCTGACGCTGACTGCCGGCCAGCAGGGTGATGTCGTTGCGGATGCCGAAGCGCTGCTGATAGACCCGGCGAAACGCGTCTTCGAACTGCGGTTTCTGCGCGGTGACGTCGACGAAACTGTAATAGCTCGCCGCCGTCGGCTTCAGCGCATCGAGCAGCGCGTGGCTGGCTGCGGGCGGCATCACGTACGGCAGGGCAATGCCCAGATCCGGCGTGCGTCCAAGGACTTTGTCATGCAGCACCAGCCGCACATCTCCGACCTCTTCGCGCAGCGGCTGCAGTTGCTGTGGATTCTGCGCAAACAGATTGGCCGTGCCATCGAGCCAGAACGCCGCTTTGCCGCTGCCTTGCAGCTGCAGACGCCAGACCTGCTCGCGCGGGCTGACCGGCAACGCCACCTGATCGAACTGCCAATAGGCACGATAGGGTTTCAATGCGAGGGTCAGCACCTCGTGGTCGCCGATCCGCTGCGCCTGCAATGCGGTGACGCCGCCATGGAATTTGCCGGCGAGCACTGCATGCTCACCGGCCGCGACTTTGAAATACAGCACGTCACCATTTTTGCTTTCAGCACTGAAGTGCACTTTGGCCGGGGCAAACAGGGCAACGGTGCGCGCATCGTGTTCGATGCGGTAGTGGCGGAAGCTGTAGCCAGGAATTTCCAGCCGATAACTCGCCGCGCCGGGCAGCAGCGACCAGCTCTGACTGCCACGGGTTTCGCTGGCCTTGATCAGGCGTTCGCCGAGCAATTTGCCGCGACCGTCGAGCAGGTACAACTGCTCTTCGTTGGCATCCGCTTGCCACGCGGGGGTCCAGCGCACGGTTACGCTGTCGGGCTGATCGGTTTGCAGAAACAGACTGCCGTCACGAATCTCGCCCCAGCGCATCGACGCCGCCAAAGCGTCCAGCGACAGGCCGAGACCGAACAGCACGTACAGGCCTTTCATGCCGGCTTCCTCTGCAGCATCGACCACATCGGCAGCACGTCGCGGGGCAGGATGACCAAGGTTTGCCAGAACGGCACAGCGCTCAAACGGCAATACAGCACAAGCATGGCCACGGTCACCGCCAGATAGGCAATCGATGATGCGGCGGCGGCGCCGACGATGCCGTAGGCCGGAATCAGTATCAGATTCAACGCCAGATTGAGCAGCGCGCCCAAGCCCATCAACAACGACACCGAGCCGGGGCGATTCTTGCCCAGCAAGTCCAGGCGCAGAATGCTCGCGTAGCACAGGCCCAACAGGCCAGGCAGCAACGCCAGCAGCGCCGGATACGCCGGTTGGTAGGCAGCGCCAAACAGGGTGACGATCAACCACTCGCCGATCACGGCCATACTCAGGCAGGCGCCGAGCATCACCGTCGCGGTCAGGCGCAGCGCCAGCGGAGTGACCTTGTCCATGCCTTCATCCTGTTGCAGCAGGCGCTTCATCAGCGGTGTGGTCACCGCTTCCGGAACGATCAGCAGCAGTTCCGCAGCAGCGCTGGCCATGGCGTAATGGCCCAGCGCGGTACTGCCGAGCAGGGCGCCGATGAACAGGTAATCGGAGCGCAGGATCACTTGCTGAAACAACAGATCAGGATGGCTGCGCGCGCTGTAGCGCAACAGTTCGTTCTGGCTGGCGCGGTCCCATTGCAGCTGCAACGGCTGCGCGCGCTTCAGCCAGACCCAACCGGCGAGCACCACCAGACTGATCCCCGCCAGCCAACTGATCAGCGCTGCCTCCAGCGCCGCGCTCTGCCACATCCAGAACAGTGCGACGAACAGCAACAGCGGCGCCAGCGATTCGATCAGGCGCAAGACGTTGAACGCGACCACGCCACCTGAGGCGTTGTGCAGCGTCAGCAGGCCGCTTTTCAACACGGTCAACGGCACCGCCAGCAGCAACAGCCAGGCGAGCAGGCCCAGTTGCATGGTCATGTCCAGTTGCGTGCCGAATTCGCGCACCAGCGCCACCACCAGCAAAGTCAGCAAACCGGCCAGCAGACAACCGAACACCAGCACCTGGCTCAGCAGCAAACCCATCGGCCGCTGCTTCGCCGCCTGATAGCCGACCGCCGAATTCAGACCGCCGCTGGTGGCCGCGCTGATCAGATCAGGCAGGGTGCTGAGCAGGGCGAACAGGCCGCGTTCGCTGGGGCCGAGAATCCGTGCGAGCAGGACGTTGCGCAGCAAACGCAAGGCGATCATCGCCAGCTTGGTGCCCATGCTCAACGCGAGATGCTTGAGGTAGCTGCCTCGGCTCATGGCCGCGCTCCCCGGTAAATCCGCCACGACAGCAATTGCGGATGGCGCGCAGTGCGCTGGCTGACGCCAAAACGCGGCAGGTTCAACGGGTCGCCGTCGCCGCGATAAATTCCGGTGCCGGTGCCCAGCGCAAACGGGTAATCGTGATCGGCGACCTGCTGGCGCACCCGCTCATCGTTGTCGCCGTTGGGGTAGCAATAGACCGGTAGAGGCCGATTGCAGCCGTTACTCAAGGCTTCGCGGCTGCGGCGGATTTCTTCGCTCAGGCGCACGTCGTCGAGGCCGGTAAGAATCGCGTGGCTGGCGCCGTGCGGGCCGAACCGCACCAGACCGGAGGCTTCCATCGCACGCACCTGATGCCAGTCCAGTGCCTGTGGCAGCGAGTCCTTCGGGCATTCGTCGGTGAGCTCTTCCAGTTCCTGCGGGGCCAGGCTTTTCAGCCCTTGCAGGTAATGCAGCAGTGCCAGACTGCGGCGCTCGACATCGATGTCATCAAGCAGCACCGGCAGCGGATGTTTGCGCGCATGCAGGCATTCGATCAGGTGCATGCGCGCTTTTTCGCCGTGGCTTCCCCAGAGGGTTTCGCCAAGGCTTTCCCACCAGAATCGCTGGCGGCTGCCGATGAAATCGGTGGAGAGAAAGATGCTCGCCGGCACCTGGTGTTTCTGCAGCAACGGGAAGGCGTTGACTGCGTTGTCACGCCAGCCATCGTCAAAGGTCAGCGCCACGCGTGGGCGCTCGCTGCGCAGGGCGTTGGGCTGGAGAATTTCCATCAGCGGCACGCAGTCGAAATGCTTGCGTAGCCACACCAGCAAATGCTCGAACGCTTTCGGCCCGACGCACAATTCATTGCGATGCGGCAGATCGGCGGCGCGGTCGTTGGACAGCACGCGATGCAGCATCAGAATCACCCCCGCGCCCTGCAACTGCTGGCGGCCCACGGGCGAGTTGAGATAGAGCCAGCCACTGGTGCTTTTTATCAGTTGTTTGATCGCCATGGCTTCGGTCCTCTTAACGGTTCTGTTCCGGATTCCACTGGGCATACCGCTGGCCGCGCAGGAACTGCCACAGGCCAAGACTCATCCCGGCGAGGGTGACCAGCAGAAACGCGGCGAGGCGGAACGGTTTCGGCAAGCGGTGTTGCCCATCCAGCAGCCCGGCAATCGCCACGCTGTAGCCGAACAGTTGCGCGATCAGGCTCAGGCGATAGAAGCCGTGTTCTTCCCACAGCCAGCAGTTGCTCAACAGCAACGGCAGCAGCAGCACCGGCGCGAGGCGGCGGATCAGTTTGTGGCTGATCAACGCCAGGGAATACAGGCCATGCTTGAGCGGATTGAGCAGCTCGCGGCGCTGAGCCAGGCTTTGCAGGCCACCGACGGTGACGCGCTGCCGGCGGCGGAACTGTTTGTCCGCCTCGTCGACGCCATGGTCGATCACTTGCGCTTCGGGCACGTAGACGATGCGCTTGCCGGCCACCGGTGCGCAGGTGCTGATAAAGAAGTCGTCGTTGACTTCGGCCGGTACGTTCTGGAACAACTCGCGGCGCAGGGCGAGCAGGGCGCCGTCGGCCGAGACCATGCAGCCGGTACGGTTCTCGACCCGGCGCAACCAGCCTTCGTAATGCCGATAGAGGCTGTCGCCGACGCTCAGGCCGCCACCGGTGACCGGGATCACCATGTGCCCGGCACAGGCACCGACCTGCGGGTTGCTCAGCGGCGCGAGCAAGTGGCCGAGAGTGTCGCGCGACCATTGGTTATCGGCATCGGTGAACACCAGAATGTCGCCGGTGCTCAGGGCCGCGCCGGCATTCAGCGTGGCGGCCTTGCCCTGACGCGGCAGGTCGAGCACGGTGACGCGCGGATCAATCACTTTGTGCGCGCAGGCCACGGTGTCGTCGGTCGAGCCGTCGCTGGCGAGAATGATCTGCAACGTCGCCGGTTGATAATCCTGGGCCAGCAGCGTGCGCAACTTATGCTCGATATGCCGCGCCTCGTTGTGCGCAGCGATGACGATGCTGACGTTCAGCGGCGGTGCCGGCGTGTGTCGCCACGCCGGAAACAGCGGCGCGAGGATCGTCAACAAAAGCGGGTAGCCGACGTAGGCGTAGACCGGCAGCAACAGGCACATCCAGAAAATGAACTCAGCCACGGGCAGGCCTCCTTGCGTTCCACTGACACAGACTCAGGATGAAAGCGGCGCCGGCCAGGTGCAGGCGCAGCCAGTGCAGGCCCCACAGTTGCAGGGTCAGGATCGGATCACGGTGCTTGAGGCTCTGGCGAACGCTGAGGATCAGACCGGGAAGCATGGTCAGCGCGACCATCACCGCCGCGTGATGAGGAAAACCGTCGAACAACGCGGAAATCGCCAGGAAATCAAGCAGCCAGACCAACAGCGACAGCATCGGGAAGCGCAGCAGGCGCAGGCTCATGCCGTGGGTGCGCAGCAGTTGCAGGTGGCTGCCCTGACGCCACATTTCTTTGCCCATCCATTCGCGCCAGTTCATTTCGTAACCCCAGTGCAGGGCGACGAGGTCGTTGACCGACAGCAGGCGAGCGCCCTGTTTGTGCAAGCGCAGGGTGAATTCCTTGTCTTCGCCAGTGCGCAGGGCCTCGTTGAAACCGCCGACCTTGTCGAACCATGCGCGACGCATCAGCAGGTTGGAACTGGGCAGCCAATCGACGCTGTGGCTGGCGCGGTGCGCCGGCTGCGAAGTGCGGCGCTGCCAGGCCGTGGCGAACCATGGCGCTTCGGCCGGCGTGTGCAGATCCAGGCCGAACACATCGGCCTGGCCACTGGCCTCGATGTCGAATAACGGCTGCAACCAGGTTTCCGGCATTTCTACGTCGGCGTCGATAAAGGCCAGCCATTCGCCGCTGGCGATCGCCGTGCCGCGATTACGCAGCGCACCGATCAACAACCCCGGCAAACTGAGCACGGTTGCGCCGAACTGCCGGGCAATGTGCGGTCCCTGGTCGTTCGAGCCGTTGTCGACCACGATCAGCTCGCACTCGACATTGGCCGCGTGTGCGGCCTTTTGTGCGGCGAGCAGGGTTCGGCCAATGTGCCGCGCCTCGTTGTACATCGGAATGACGATGCTGATCCGCTTCATGCCTGCGTCTCCGGGGTCAGTGGCGCCTGCTCGGCCTTGACGCGCAGCACGCTGGTCAGTGCCAGCATGATCCACACGTACTTCTGGTTCGGCGCGCTGAGGAACATCAGGAACAGGGTCAGCGACAGAAAGCTCACACCCAAATGGGTCATCATGTCTGCCCGATGCCCATCACCGCGGAGCATCCACGCCGACCGCGCGCGGATCAGGTTGTACAGACCGAGCCCGAGCATGCCGACGAAGAACAGCCCGGCAGGCACCCCCAGTTCGCTGAAGATTTCCAGATAGGTGTTGTGGGCGCGGCGGTACAGGTCGCCGATCTTGCGGTTGGCGGAAAACGCCTTGGCGTAACCGGTGGTCGCGTAATGCAGCGGGAAGGTGCCGGGGCCGGAGCCAAGCACCGGGTGCTCGCGGATCATCTGGCTGCCGACGACGATGTAGGAAGCACGGCGCCCGAGGGATTCGTCCTGCGCCTTGGAGCCGGCGCTGAGGATGCTCAATGACTGGATCCGCGCCATGTAACCGGCCGGCATGGCGTAGATCGCCAGCGGAATCACGATGGCCGCACCGAGCATGACGAAACCCAGGTGCCGTGGGCGGATGTGGGTCAGTTGCGCGCGGTAGTGCCAGATGCCGATGAGCAGGCTCAACGCCAATACCACCAGACCGGAACGCGATTCGGTCTTGGTCATGCCACCCAGCAACAGCAGGCAGCATGCGCCCCAGAACAAGCGGTGCAGCAGGTTCGGGCTGCGGATCACCAGCAGCAGTCCGAGAGGAATGGCGAAGGCGATCAGCATGGCGAAGGCGTTGGGGTCTTCGAGCAGGCCGGCGGCGCGGCCCTGATCCTGAAACTTCGCCGAGAACATCGCCATGGCGCAGGTCGCGGTGACGGCGAGGGTTACCAGCCGGGCGAACAGGTCGAGGTTCAGTTCGCGGCCAATCAACAACGTAATGACAAACAGCACCAGACCGACGCTGAGTTCGCGCAGGTGCCCCAGCGACATGCCCATGTCATCGGTATTGAGCAGGCTGAGAAAATACAGAACCATGAAGCCGATCAGGCAGTGCCACAGATTACTGCGCAGGCGCTGCGACGGAATCTGATGCAGCGCCAGTTGCAGCATCACGATCACCGCCAGCGAGGCACCGAGCAGCTTGCTCCCTGACACCGAGCTGTCCTTGAAGAAACCTTCGAACGGCACCAGCGCGGCAATGCCGAGCAGACCCCAGGCCGGTTTGCGATACAGGACGGTAAAACCGACCAGGCCAATCACCGCCCCCGGCGCCAGATAGGGCCAGGGACTGGCCAGCAAACCGAGGCTGACCAGGGCGAACAGACTGACGATCGAGAGCGGGAAAATCATGCGCGTGCCTCCCGTGCCGTTTGGATGTACAGCTGCGACCAGCGTTCGGCCAAAGCCTTGAGGTCGTAGCGTTCCTGTTGGGTGCGTCTGGCGTTGTCGCGCAATTGCGCGGCCAGCTTCGGTTCGGCCAGCAAGGTGTCGAGCTGGCGGGCGAGGGCGGCGGTATCGGTTGGCGGGGCGAGTAGCCCGTTCACGCCGTGCTGCAGGACATCGGGAATACCGCCGACCGCGAACGCCACCACCGGCACGCCGGCCTGCATCGCTTCAAGCAGAATCATCGGCGTGCCCTCGGTGCGCGAGCTGATCACCAGCGCATCGAGTTGCTGCCACCAGCCTTGCATCGCCGTCTGATAGCCCGGCAAGCGAATCCGCTGCTGCAAACCGGCAGCGTCGATGCGCGCCTGCAAGGCTTCGCGTTCCGGGCCGTCACCGAGCATCACCGCGTCCAGTTGCGGATGCTGGTGACACAAGGCAATCAGCGCATCGAGAAACAGATCCGGACCTTTCTCGCTGCTCAAGCGGCCGACGTATCCGGCCAGCCAGCGTTGCCGGTCTGCCACCGGCGCCATCGCCGGTGCTGCTGGCAAACCGTTGGGAATCACCTGCAACTTCTCCGCGCGCACGCTGGCCTTCAGGTGCAGCGTGGCGATGCTTTGCGCCACGCAGACCACCCGTTTCACCGACGCGGTGCGGCACAGTTGCAGGCTCAGCCAGGTGTAGAACTTCTGCTTGCGACTGCGCGGTGTGAAGCCGTGCTGAGTGATCACCAGCGGCAGGCGCAACAATGTTGCGCCGAGCCAGCCGAACAGCAGCCCCTTGAAGTTGTGGGTGTTGAGCAACGGTTTGTCGCCCCGGCGCTGACGCAAGTGCCGCAGCAGCTCGCCCAGCCCTGAACAAGCGCGAGCGTCCACCCCGGCTTCACGAAAGCGCGCGATCAGTTCTGGCGGCGCGTCGAGAAACAGCACTTGGTGCTGCCCCGGCGTGGCCAGACAATGATCCAGCAACATCCGCTCGGCCCCATAGAAGCCGCCGCTGCTGAGCACATGAATGATCGGCAGGGCGACGATTGGGGTGGACACCGCGTTCAATTGCGCACCCAGTGAACCAGGCTCGGCATGGTCCAGTTCTTGTGCGGATTGCCCGCCTGCGAGGTTTCTTCGTTGAGCACCAGCAAGACCGGCAGACCGAGCTCATGGCTGATTTGCGCCGGATGCTTGAAGCGATGATCGAAGAACTCACGTACGTAGACGAACGCGATTGCCAGCAACAGACCGGTGAACAGCCCGAACGGAATGATCAGCAGCGGTTTCGGAAACGCAGGCTCGGTGGGTTCGAACGGCGGGCTGAGCACCCGGGCGTTGGACAGGTCATCGTTGAGCGAGCGCGTGGTGCTGCTTTCGGCAAAACGCTGGGCATAGGTCGAGAACGCTGCGTGCAGCGCATCGATCTCGGTGTCCATCTGGCGCAGTTTGCTCTGGGTCTGCTGCAAGTCGCGGATACGGTTCTTGAACTCGGCGATGCGCGCGGTTTTTTGCTCGATCACCTGCTTGACCACGGCCAGGTCGGCGGTGCGTTCCTGGATGCGGTTGCTCACCACTTTGAGAAACTGCTGACGGGTGCGGGCGATCTGTTCGCGAGTCAGCAGCATCGGTTCGCTACCGGCCTGGAACACCGCCAGATCGTTCATGTAACGGCTGACCTGGCTGGTCAGTTGCTCGCCCATCTGTTTGATTTCCCGATCCTCGAACGCCACGTTGTCGACAGTGGTGGTGAAGGTGTAGGGGAAGGTGTAGTCGTTGAGCTTGCTACTGCTGGCGGCGGCGAGCGCGGTTTTCAGATATTCGAGCCAGCGTTCGCTTTGCAGCAGGCGATCCTGATACAGGTTCAGCGCCTGTTCTTCAGTGTTGATGGCGTTGAGGCGAAAGGTGATTTCCTCCTTTGGATCCGCCGCGCCGACGTTTTCCAGCAGTGCCTGGCGGTTACCTTCCAGGCCATCGAGGCGCACTTGATACTGGTGCTTTTTGGTCTCGTAGAAGGACTGCGGCAAGTCGATCGATTGCAGTGCCTGACGGCTGACCAGGTAGTTCTGCAACAGCGCGCTGACAAACATCGTGCCTTGGCGCGGATCCGGAAAGCTGTAGGTGATCGAGATCACGTTAGAGCCGGGCAGGGTCTCGATTTTCAGGCTGTCGACGGCTTGCTGGGTCAGGGCGTCGAGGGTGGTGTCACGCACCGGATCGGTTTCCATGCCGAGCCCGTTGCGCAGCGGGTTGATCACGTACTCGCGCAGCGGTGTCGAGACGTAGCGCTTGAACGGTTCTCCGAGCAACTTGGCGAACACCCCGGGTGGCGGGCTGTACTCACCGTTGTCGTGCAGTTCGCTGATGGTCTGGCGGATCAGCGCTGGCGAGCGGAGGATGTTGCTCTCGGTTTCCATGTCCGCCAGTGACGGTGGAATGAAGGTCGCGTTGTCCACCGTGAGCGACGTGGTGGCGTCGCCCTGAGACAGCTTTTTCGACTGCACGATGACCTGCGCGGTGATATCGAAGCTCTGTTTGAGCAGCAGCGGCAGGAGCAGGGCGATCACTGCAAAGGTCAGGAAGACGCGCTTCACCAGTTGCTTGTTGGCGAAGAAAATCCTGAAGAACTCATGCAGGTAGTTTTCCTTTGGGTTCATGTCGGTCACCTGTGAGTTAGTTGTCACTGTCTTTGTTGTCGACGCGGTAGCCGAAGCTGAAACCGACGCCCTGGAACAACACCACATCAGCCAGTTGGCGGGCGAGTTCGCCGGCGCTGGCCAATTTGGTTTTTGGCACGTAGAGCATGTCGTCCGGTTGCAGGTAAGCAATTTGCGGAGCATCACCGGACAGCGCTTTTTCGACGTCGTAGCGCACCGCTTTCACCTGATTGCCGTTGCGCCGCATGATCACCACCGAATCCAGCCGCGCCTTGACGTTGGTACCGCGCGCCAGGGTCAGCGCCTCGAGCACCGACACTGGCCGGCGGATCGGATACGAGCCCGGTTGTGCGACTTCACCCAGCACGTAGATCTCGTTGCCGGCGGTGGACTTGAGCAGCACGTCCACGGTCATGCGGCCCGGCAGTTGCGCATACTTTTTGTTGAGGAAGGTTTCCAGTTGATTGACGGTCATGCCTTGCAGCGGCACGGCGCCGATTTCCGGAAAACTCGCGTAGCCGTCAGTGCCGACGGTGATCTCTCGGCTCATGCCGGTGGCCGGGTGGTTCAACGCGCTTTTCAGGTTCTGCTCATTGCTCAGCGGGCTGATGATCTGCACGGTGAGCTGGTTGCGGTTGGGCTGGAACAGTTGTTTGCGCTGATAGACGCGCTGGATTTCCTGGCGCGCTTCTTCGCTGGTCAACCCGGCGATTTTCACCGAGGTGTTGGCGCCCGGCAACTCGATGGTGCCGTCCGGCAGCACCAGTTGATTGCCGTTGAGCTGGCTGGCGGCGGTGAAATTCAGGCCGATCTGGTCGCCCGATTGCACGCGGTAAGCGTCCGAGCCGCTGGTGCTGATATGGAAGATCACATCCAGCACATCCTGCGGGCGCAGGGTCTGCTCGATCTTCGGCATATCGGTCGCCTGGGCGTTGGCCGGTGTGGCGGTGAGAATATTCACCGGCATGTTCTGGGTGTCGGAAGTGCTGGAGCAGCCCGCAAGCGGCAGCAACAGCAGGACAAGCATTCTGGCGTTCATGGCGTCATCCTTTGCGTTCGCTTACAGGTTTTTGTAAAGCCATTTGGGCATGTAGTACTTGCGCCGGTTGAACACGCTGCCGACCACTTTTGCCCCGGCCTGGGTCAGGCGTTGCACAGCGGCCTGGGCAACTTCCCAGCGGGTGTCTTCGGCGCGGACGACAAACACCACACCGTCCACTTGCGTGCTGATGACCAGCGTGTCGGCGTCGGAATACACCGCGTCGCCATCGATCACCACAAAGCGGTACTGGCTGCCCAATTGGTCGAGCAACGGGCTCAGGCGTTCGGCGGTCAGGTGCTCCAGCGTACGGATCGGCCGGCCGTTGGGCAGCACATGGAACGGCAGGCTGGAGGTGTGCACCACACAGTCCTGCAACAGTGGCGGGTTGCCAGAGCTGAACAGCAAGTCGCGCAGGCCGCGTTCCTTGCTCAGGTTCAACTGCTGGGTGAGGTTGCTCGCCGACTGGCTGGCATCGACCAGCAGCACCTGGCCGCTGCTCATTTGCGCCAGTTGGCTGGCCAGTGCCATGGCACTGGTGGTGGTGCCCGCGCCGGGGTTGGCGGCGGTCAGCAACAGGATCCGCAGATCGAGATCCAGCACGGTCGACGTCAGATTCGATTCGCTGGGGCTGGCGATGCTCAGGCTTGTATTGGTTGAACCGTCCATTAGCTTGCTCCGTGGCCGCTGAATACTTTGAAGGGGGTTTTCAACAGAATCTTCAGATCAAGCAGAAGGCTCTGCTCGGCGATGTAGCTGAGGTCCAACTCAACGCGCTGGTCGAAGTCGATATTGCTGCGTCCGGAGATCTGCCACAGGCCGGTCATGCCTGGGTAGATCGCCAGACGCGCGAGGTGATTGTCCTTGTAGCGGTAAGCGTTGAACGAGGTCGGGCGAGGGCCGACCAGGCGCATGTCGCCGGTCACTACGTTGATCAGGTTGGGTAATTCGTCGAGGCTGGTACGGCGCAGAAAGCTGCCGATGCCGGTGACGCGCGGGTCCTTGTCGATCTTGAAGTCGATGGCGTCGGCCCCGTGTTTGTTCAGGTGGCGCAGCGACTCCTTGAGGTCTTCGGCGTTGCTGACCATCGTGCGGAACTTGAACATGCCGAACTTGCGGCCGCGATAACCGGTGCGTTTCTGCACGAACAGCACCGGCCCCGGGCTGGTGAATTTGATCGCCAGCGCCAGACCCAGCAGCACGGGCGAGATCAGCAGCAGAATCGTCAGCGCGCCCAGGCAGGCGACCACCCGGTTGGTCCGCGACAGCTGCCATGGGCGGCCACCATCGCGGCCGCTGAGCCAGCCGCGACCCTGACGGTGGATCGCCGCGTCGAGGCGCATTCGATGTTCCGGGTCGACGCGCTTGTCAGGGCGCATTTGTGCAATCGACACACTTCTTTCATGTCCAGTCATGGCGTCCTCCGCATTCATTCAGCCGCAAGCGGCGCACGGGCAGTGGGGTAGTAGTTACGGAACCAGGCAATGAAGCGGCCCAGCCCTTCATCCAGTTCTATCCGGGGCTGGAATCCGGTGGCCTGGGCCAGATCGCTGGCCTCGGCGCAGGTGTTGAGCACGTCGCCCGGTTGCAGTGGCAGCAGCTCGACAATGGCTTTGCGATCGAGGTGTTTTTCCATCAACGCAAGGTAGGTTTTCAGCGCGACGGGTTGTTGCCCGCCGATGTTGAACAAGCGCCACGGCGCCATGCTGCTGGCCGGGTCGGGCTGCTCGCGGTCCCACTGCGGGTTGGCTTGCGGTGGCTGATCGATCAGGCGGGCGATGCTTTCGACGATGTCGTCGATGTAGGTGAAGTCGCGCTGATGCTCGCCGTAATTGAACAGCTTCAGCGGTTCGCCTTCGCTGATCGCCCGGGCGAACTGAATCGGCGACATGTCTGGCCGGCCCCAGGGCCCGTAAACGGTGAAAAAGCGCAGGCCGGTGCAGGGAATGCCGAACAGGTGGCTGTAGCTGTGTGCCATCAGTTCGTTGGCTTTCTTGGTCGCGGCGTACAGCGACAGCGGATGGTTGACACCATCCTTCACTGAGTAGGGCGTGTGTTGGTTGGCGCCGTACACCGAACTCGACGAGGCATAGATCAGATGCTCGACCGGGTGATGCCGGCAGCTTTCGAGAATGTTCAGGAACCCATTGAGGTTGCTGTCCAGATACGCTCGTGGATTGTCCAGCGAATAACGCACCCCGGCCTGCGCGGCCAGATGGATCACCACTTGCGGCAGCTCGCGAGCAAACAATGCGTCGATGGCTGAAGCGTGGGCCAGATCCACTGTGGCCAGCGGAAAATCGCCAACCTGCTCGCGCACCCACTGCACGCGGTCGTGCTTGAGCTGCGGGTCGTAGTAGTGGTTGAAATTGTCCAGGCCGACCACCGAATGCCCGTCGCGCAGCAAGCGCAGGACGCAATGGGCACCAATGAAACCGGCGGCACCGGTCACCAGAATCTTCATGGTCGCAGCCCTTCGGGGGCGATGTGGCGCAGGCCGATGCCGCTGTAATGCAGACCGGCGGCGGCGACTTGTTCGGGGTTGTACAGGTTGCGGCCGTCAATGATCACCTTCGAACGCAGCTTCTCGGCGAGCAGATCGAAATCAACCACGCGAAAGTTTTTCCATTCGGTGCAGATCACCAGCGCGTCGGCGTCTTCGAGGGTGTCATCGCGGGTGGCGCACAGGTGCAGGTCGTTGCGGTAGCCGTAGATGCGCCGGCACTCGGACATGGCTTCCGGATCGTAGGCCTGCACGGTGGCGCCTTCGGCCCACAACGCGTCCATCAGATAACGGCTGGGGGCTTCGCGCATGTCATCGGTGTTGGGTTTGAACGCCAGACCCCAGATTGCAATGGATTTGCCGGCCAGGCCTTGCGGAAACTGCGCGCGCAATTTGCTGAACAGGATATGCCGCTGGCTGTCATTGACGTCGGTGACGCTGCGCAGCAGTTTCAGCGGCATGCCGTTGTGTTCGGCAGTGTGGAGCAGGGCGCGCAGATCCTTGGGAAAGCACGAGCCACCGAATCCGCAGCCCGGATAAATGAAGTGGTAACCGATGCGCGGATCGGAGCCGATGCCTTTGCGTACCGCTTCAATGTCGGCGCCGAGTAATTCGGTGAGGTTGGCCAATTCGTTCATGAAGCTGATGCGGGTGGCGAGCATCGCATTGGCCGCGTACTTGGTCAGTTCGGCACTGCGGTTGTCCATGAACATCAGCTTTTCGTGGTTGCGGCAGAACGGCGCGTACAGCTCGCTCATCTGCTCGCGGGCAGCATCGTCGCGGGTGCCGATGATGATCCGGTCCGGACGCATGCAGTCGGCGAGCGCGCTGCCTTCCTTGAGAAATTCCGGGTTGGATACCACGCGCACCTGCAGCTCGGTTTTGCCGCGCAACAGCAATTCGCTGGTGGCCGTGGCCAGAACCTGGTCGGCGGTGCCGACTGGCACGGTGGATTTGATGATCAGCGTGCGATCGCCTTCCATCAGGCCGGCAATCTGTCGGGCGACGTTAAGCACATGACTGAGGTCGGCGGATCCATCTTCGTCCGCCGGTGTGCCGACGGCGATGAAGATCAGCTCGGCGTGAGTCACCGCATCGCTGGCCTGAGTACTGAACGAGAGGCGCCCGGCCTTGATGTTTTCTTCAAGTGTTGCGGACAGGCCTGGCTCACTGATCGGCGGTACCGCTTGTTGCAGTTGTCTGATCTTGCTCGGATCAATATCAATGCATAAGACCCGATGGCCGACATCAGCAAGTGCGGCGGCTTGTATAAGCCCGACATAGCCAGTGCCAAATACGCTTACGTCCATCTGCGCACCTCGATAAAACCGGAAAAGTTAACTACGGAATAAGATTGTTAAAGGGGTATAGCGCAGGGTTGGAAAAGCGTGTCAGCAAAATGACATGTTGCACGGGTATAACACTTGAGTCTTTTTTGGCGATTGGCCATCAAGTCATTGCTGCGATTGAAATTGTTCGTTTTTTGCAGATTTGTTCAGATTTAAAATAAGCGACAAGCGGTAGAAGGTATTGGTTTTAAAGGAATTTAGTGGCTGGTGTGTCAGATTTGAGGCACCGTTTTTTTGACGCTTGATTCGGCTATCAATCATTTCTTGCGCTTTCAGGGGCGGGTGCTAGTGTCAGGTTCTGACCGACAAACCTTTGACATCATGTTTTTTTTGCCCACCTGGTAGCGCCATGTTCAGATATGCCAAAGAACTGCTCTTAGTTGTCTTTATGTTGTCGTATTCCGACTATTACCTGGAGCGGTTAAATGCTATCGGGTGGAGTTTCAATGCACTTGTTTTTGGCGCGATGTTTTTGGCGCTAACGGTGGCGTTATATCTAACTGCCTATATACGTCAGGCTCTCGTTCGACAGACATTCGCATTGGCGATGTTTGCCGCCGCAGTTTTTTTTGATGTCTACACCCGGGTCACTGCGGATTACCTGAGGTACAGCGATTTTGTTTCTCTTGTGTATTCCGGCGGCTTCATCCAGGAAGCGGCGTATCAGTACCGCGACGCGATCCTGCGCGCGGTGCTCATTGGCTTGCTGCTGTTGTTCGGCATCGGGCTCAAGCCGCGTCATCCGCTGGTCATACCGAACACGCTGCGGGTCGCGGCGCCTATCGTCAGTGTGTTGATGCTCAGTGGAGTGCTTTTTTTACGCGCGGGCGAGGGCGCCCGGGGCCTGCCGATCATGTACACGCCTTTGGCCTACCTCAACCTGTTTGCCTATGAGGCACTGCACGACACCGTTGGCCCTCGCGAACCGGTGACGCTGGCTCGCGCCGCGCCTGCTGTCGGCCACGACATCGTGCTGATCATCGACGAAAGCATTTCCGGCAACTACCTCGACATCAACGCGCCGTTCGGCGTGCACAGCAACCTCAAGCAAGCGCCGCCAGGGGTCGATGTCTTCAATTTTGGTTATGCCGCGTCCATTGCCAATTGCAGCGCCGACACCAACGTCACCTTGCGCTACGGCGGCACCCGCGCCGACTACAGACGCATCAACAGCACGTTGCCGTCGATCTGGCAGTACGCGAAAAAGGCCGGGCTCGGCACGGTCTACATCGACGCCCAGCGCACCGCCGGCAACCTGCAGAACCTGATGACCGTCGCCGAGAAACACGACATCGACAGTTTCGTGCAATTCGACCAGACCAGCGTGCGCGACCGCGATATGGCCGCAGCGGCGAAGCTGATCGAACTGCTCAATGACGATCGTCCGGAACTGATCGTGATCAACAAGGTTGGCGCGCATTTTCCGGTGCACGACAAATACCCCGATGCGTTCATGGCCTACCGGCCGACGCTGCCACGCGGGCGGTTCACCGAAGTTGCCGACACGGGCGAACGCGCCGGTTTCAACGGCCAGCCGGATGACTGGTTGCTGTATCGCAACGCCTACAAGAACACGCTGTTGTGGAACGTCGGCGAGTTCTTCGCACGGGTGTTCGCCCAGGCCAATCTGAACAACGCCCTGCTGATCTACACCTCCGATCATGGCCAGGATCTGCATGAACGCGGCAACCCGGGCTTGAATACCCATTGCGGCGGCAACCCGGTGGAGGAGGAGGGACTGGTGCCGCTGGTGGTGATTCAGGGCCGTGGATTGCAGGCGCCGGACTGGGCGGCGAATCTGCCGGCAAACAAGAACCGCTCGAGTCACTACAACATCTTCCCGACGCTGTTGCAGGTGATGGGTTACGACCTGGCTGCCGTTGAAGCGGTGTATGGCAAACCGTTGAGCGTGCCGACGGCTGATGACTTCACCTTCAACTACCGTTTCAATGCGCGGTTGGGGGCCAAGCCTGAATGGAAGCATATCGATCTGAGCCGCATCGTCACCCCGGAGCGGGCGCCGGCGAGTGTGGCTTCGGGGCAGTGAGTCTGGCATAAACCCGGCGGGCCCTCTTCGCGAGCAAGCCCGCTCCCACACTGAAATACGCCGCGCCGCCGATGGCCGGCCAGCCGTTGCTCTTCTGTGGGAGCGGGCTTGCTCGCGAAGAGGTTGGGTCAGTCGATGCAGCGGCAACTGCCAGGACGCTTTCGCGAGCAAGCCCGCTCCCACACTCAAATACGCCGCCGCCGATGGCCGGCCAGCCACCGCTCTTCTGTGGGAGCGGGCTCGCGAAGAGGTTGGGTCAGTCAATGCAGCGGCAACTGCCAGGACGCTTTCGCGAGCAAGCCCGCTCCCACACTGAAATACGTCGCGCCGCCGATGGCCGGCCAGCCGTCGCTCTTCTGTGGGAGCGGGCTTGCTCGCGAAGAGGTTGGGTCGGTCAATGCAGCGGCAACTGCCAGGACGCTTTCGCGAGCAAGCCCGCTCCCACACTGAAAACGTCGCGCCGCCAATGGCCGGTCAGCCGTCGCTCTTCTGTGAGAGCGGGCTTGCTCGCGAAGAGGCTGGGTCAGTCGATGCAGCGGCAACTGACAGGGCGCTTTCGCGAGCAAGCCCGCTCCCACACTGAAAACGTCGCGCCGCCGATGGCCGGCCAGCCGTCGCTCTTCTGTGGGAGCGGGCTTGCTCGCGAAGAGGCTGGGTCAGTCGATGCAGCGGCAACTGACAGGGCACATTCGCGAGCAAGCCCGCTCCCACACTCAAATACGCCGCCGCCAATGGCCGGTCAGCCGTCGCTCTTCTGTGAGAGCGGGCTTGCTCGCGAAGAGGCTGGGTCAGTCAATGCAGCGGCAACTGCCAGGACGCTTTCGCGAGCAAGCCCGCTCCCACACTCAAATTCATCGCGCCGCCGATGGCCGGCCAGCCGTCGCTCTTCTGTGAGAGCGGGCTTGCTCGCGAAGAGGTTGGGTCAGTCAATGCAGCGGCAACTGACAGGGCACTTTCGCGAGCAAGCCCGCTCCCACATTCAAATACGCCGCCGCCGATGGCCGGCTAGCCGTCGCTCTTCTGTGGGAGCGGGCTTGCTCGCGAAGAGGTTGGGTCAGTCAATGCAGCGGCAACTGACAGGGCACTTTCGCGAGCAAGCCCGCTCCCACACTCAAATTCATCGCGCCGCCGATGGCCGGCCAGCCGTCGCTCTTCTGTGAGAGCGGGCTTGCTCGCGAAGAGGTTGTGTCAGTCGATGCAGCGGCAACTGACAGGACGCTTTCGCGAGCAAGCCCGCTCCCACACTCAAATGCGCCGCGCCGCCGATGGCCGGCCAGCCGTCGCTCTTCTGTGGGAGCGGGCTTGCTCGCGAAGGGGCCCGGACAGGCAGCGAAACGCTTAGCTCTTGAGCAACCGGGACCGATCATCAGCGGACAAAAACCCTTCAGGGCCGCTATCCTAGGCCCAGGTTCACTGATCGGGTTTGCTCATGCTTGAGGTTCGCGACGTTTTCAAAAGCTATGCCACGCCCCAGGGATTGTTGCCGGTACTGCAAGGCGTCGATCTGACGCTCAAGGCCGGTGGCAGCCTGGCGCTGATGGGCGAATCGGGCAGTGGCAAAAGCACGCTGCTGCATCTGGTGGCCGGGCTGGACAAGGTCGATAGCGGCAGCATCCGCAGCGGCGAGCATCGCCTGGAGTCGATGAGCGAAGCGCAGTTGGCGAATTGGCGGCGCACGGAAATCGGTCTGGTGTTTCAGCAGTTCAACCTGATCGGTAGCCTGCGCGTAGAAGACAATCTGGCCTTTCAAGCGCGCCTGGCCGGGCGCCATGAGCCGCGTTGGCAGGCGCATCTGGTGCAGCGTCTGGGGCTAGGGGATCTGCTCTCGCGGTATCCAGAGCAACTCTCTGGTGGCCAGCAGCAACGGGTCGCGCTGGGCCGTGCGCTGGCCTCGCAGCCGAAATTGCTCCTGGCCGATGAACCCACCGGCAGCCTCGATGAAGCCACCAGCGATGAAGTATTACGGCTGCTGCTCGAACTACTTGATGACACATCGACGACCTTATTGATGGTCACCCACAGCCAACGCGTCGCGGCACGATTGGCCCAGCGCGTGGTGTTATCGAACGGGCGGGTCGCCTGATGATCTGGCGGCAAACCCTGCGCGCGCTGCTCAGCCACTGGCGGCGCCATCCCGTGCAGTTTTTCAGTGTGCTGACCGGGTTGTGGCTGGCTACCAGTCTGCTCACCGGCGTCGAGGCGCTGAACAGCCAGGCCCGCGACAGCTATGCGCGGGCCAGCCAGATGATCGGCGGCGAACCGCAAGCCAGCCTGAGCACCCCGAATGGCGCACCGTTTCCCCAAGGCTGGTTCATCGAGCTGCGCCGTCAGGGCTGGCCGGTGTCGCCGGTGTTGCAGGGCCGGCTGACGCTCAAGGGCCACGAAGACCAACGCATTCAGGTGATGGGCATCGAGCCGGTGTCGCTGCCGGCGGACTCCCCAGTGGCCGGGCAGGCGATGCCGATTGAGGGAATCGTCGAATTTTTCAGCCCGCCGGGCAGTACCTGGATTTCCCCGGAAACCTTGCAGTTGCTCGGCTTGCGCGAAGGTGACACACCGCAAACCGCGGCAGGCCAGACTCTGCCGCCGCTGCTCGCGCAGAAGGACATGGCGCCGGGCCTGTTACTGGTCGACATCGGCGTAGCACAAAGCTTGCTGGAACAACCCGAGCAGTTGTCGCGGCTTCTGTTGCCCAAGGATTTTCATCAGGATTTGCCAGCCAGTTTCAAGGATCGCTTGCAGCTCAAAAGCAGCGGTGAAGAAAACAATCTGGCGCGGCTGACCGAGAGCTTTCACCTCAATCTCGATGCCCTTGGATTTCTATCGTTTCTGGTCGGTTTGTTCATCGTCCACGCCGCCATTGGCCTCGCTCTGGAACAGCGCCGAGGCTTGCTGCGCACGTTGCGCGCCTGTGGCGTCAATGCGCGAATGCTGATCGCGTGTCTGGTGGTTGAACTGGGTGTACTGGCGCTGATCGGCGGATTGTTCGGCGTGATCAGCGGCTATTGGCTGGCCAGCGTTCTGCTGCCGGACGTCGCCGCCAGCTTGCGCGGGTTGTATGGCGCGGAAGTGGCGGGGCAGTTGCGTTTGAGTCCCTGGTGGTGGCTCAGCGGTATCGGTCTGAGTCTGCTCGGCGCGTTGCTGGCCGGGGCCAACAGCCTGCTGCGGGCGGCGCGCCTGCCGTTGCTGGCGGTCGCCGATCCGCAGGCCTGGCATCAACAGTATTCGCGTTGGTTGCGCCGGCAGGGTTGGCTGGCGACGGTGCTGCTGGCGATTGCGCTGGCGGCGCTGATCTGGGGTGACAGCCTGAGCAGCGGCTTCGTGCTCATGGCCGGTTTGTTGCTCGGTGCCGCGCTGGCCTTGCCGGTGCTGCTCAGTGCGTTGTTGAATCCGTTGCTCGGGCGCAGTCGTTCGGTGCTCGGCCAGTGGTTTCTCGCCGACTGTCGCCAGCAATTGCCAGCCCTGAGTCTGGCGCTGATGGCGCTGCTGCTGGCACTCGCCGCCAACATCGGCGCCGGCAGCATGACCGCCGGTTTTCGCCAGACCTTCAATGACTGGCTCGAACAACGCCTGAGCGCCGAGTTGTACATCAACCCGGCCAACCCGGCGCAGGCCCGCGAGATGCACAGCTGGCTCAAGCAGCAGCCCAACGTGGCCGCAGTGCTGCCTAACTGGCAAGTCTCGGTAACGTTGAAAGGCTGGCCGGCCGATGTCTACGGCATTATCGACCACCCGCACTATCGCCAGCACTGGCCGTTGCTCGACAGCAGCGGCAGCGAACCATGGGGGAAGCTGGCGACGGATGATGCGGTGATGCTCAGCGAACAACTGGCGCGACGCCTGAAACTCAAAGCTGGCGACCATCTGCCCATTCCCACACCGAACGGCACGTGGTCGCCGCGCATCGTCGGCATCTACGCTGACTACGGCAATCCGAAAGGGCACGTGCTGATCAGCAGTGAGCACTTGTTGCAGGGCTGGCCGCAGCTGACGCCGAACCGTTTTAATCTGCGCATCGATCCGCCACAGATTCCGGCGCTGCTCAAGACCTTGCAGGCGCGCTTTGAGCTGGATGACAACCACATCGTCGATCAGGCGCGGCTCAAAGGCTGGTCGGTGCAAGTCTTCGAACGCACCTTTGCCGCGACGGCAGCATTGAACAGCCTGACCTTGGCCGTGGCTGGCGTGGCGCTGTTCATCAGTCTGCTGACCCAGAGCCAGAGCCGACTCGGTCAACTCGCACCGCTGTGGGCGCTGGGCGTGACGCGCAAACAATTGATGTTGCTCAACCTCGGCCAGACCTGGCTGCTGGCAGTGCTGACCCTGCTCTTGGCGCTGCCGTTGGGCATCGCTTTGGCATGGTGCCTGGATGCGGTGATCAACGTGCAGGCGTTCGGCTGGCGACTGCCGTTGCGGGTGTTCCCGTGGCAGTTGTTGCAACTGATGGGGCTGGCCTTGCTGGCGACATTAATGGCGTCGGCATGGCCGCTGTATTCTCTGTACCGCACGCAACCGGCGGATTTGCTGAGGACGTTTGCCCATGAGGATTAAATGGCGCGTGCTGATGCTGGCGTTGCTGCTCGGTGGCTGCGATCAGCCTGCACCCGAGGAAAAGGGCTTTGCCGGCATGGGTGATCAAGCGCAATCGTTCACGCCGGTGGTGCCCGATCGGGTATTCAGCTTCCCGGCCGATCACGGCGCGCATGATGGTTTTCGCATCGAGTGGTGGTACGTCACCGCCAATCTCAAGGATCAGCAGGGCAACGATTTCGGCGTGCAATGGACGCTGTTTCGCAGCGCCCTGAAACCGGTTGCCGAGCAGGCCGGGTGGGGCAATCAGACGATCTGGCTCGGCCATGCGACGGTCACCTCGCGCTCGGTGCATCACGCCGCCGAGCGCTACGCGCGTGGCGGCGTGGGCCAGGCGGGCGTGCGTTTGGCGCCGTTCGAGGCGTGGATCGATGACTGGATGTTTGCCAGCCAGGCGCAGGATCCGTTGCGCGATATGCAACTCAGTGCCCGTGACAAGCATTTCGCGTATCAACTGCGACTCACCTCCAGTCGCCCGCCGGTGCTGCAGGGCAACAACGGCTTCAGCCAGAAATCTGAAGAAGGCCAGGCCTCGTACTATTACAGTCAGCCGTTTTTCCAGGCCAACGGTACGTTGCAAATCGACGGCCAGACTTACACCGTCAGCGGCCCGGCGTGGCTCGATCGCGAATGGAGCAGCCAGCCGCTGACCGCCAATCAGACTGGCTGGGACTGGTTCTCGCTGCACCTGGACAGCGGCGAACACGTGATGCTTTATCGCATGCGACAAAAGGACGGCGCGCCTTATCTCACCGGCACCTGGATCGCCGCAGATGGCCAGATCCAGACGTTGCACCGCGAGCAGATCAGTCTTGTGCCGCAGGATACGGCCAAGGTTGCCGGTCGACCGATGCCAGTGACGTGGTCGATCCGCATTCCAGACAAGAAACTCGATATCCGCGTCGACGCGATCAACCGCAATGCGTGGATGGATTTGCGAATTCCCTATTGGGAAGGCCCGGTGAAGATCGATGGCAGCCATCCTGGCCAGGGTTATCTGGAAATGACCGGATATTAGCGGCGGGAACCGCTCTCCCGCCGGCGGCGAGCCTGCTCGCGAAGGCGCCAGCGCCGTGACCGTTGAGCGAACTGACTGAACTCTCACCAGCGCCCATCGCTCTACCTGGAAACCCGCTATTTTCGGACCCATCCATGAGCGACGACCTGCAATCCCCAGACCTCGATACCTGGCAGCGGCTGTTCGACGATCAGGCCTATTGGCAGGACTCCCCTGACGCTCACTACCTCGATCTGCAGCGCATCGCCGACGACCTGCTCGGCCAAGGCGCGATCGATCTTGAGCAATGGCAGTTGTTGCGTGCCAAAGCAGACGATCTGCACCGGCACTCACCCGAGGTCAACGTCGCCCGCGAACTCGACGATCCCGAAGCCTGAGGACTAGCGCCGTGAATAAATCCAGCAAGCCAAACGATAACCCCGATGAACCACGCCCGGCCGGCGAAACCGAACGCGACAACGACGCCTTGCGCCCGACCGACCCCAAACAGCGGCAGGACAGCGGCAAAGGCACAGCGAGTGGCGAGTCCACCGCCCAGGAGACCGCCGAGCCACACACCCGCGGGCCACAAACCCAGGTCAAGCCCTGAACAGCGTCTATGCTCACTGGCACGCCCGCCGCTGAAGTCGCTTCGGCGGCGGGCTTCGCCATTTCATCACAGGGAAAGTAATGCATATGAAGCTCAACGCACTGGCCAAGGCCATGACCCTCGCAACACTGCTTTCTGCCGTGAGTCTCGGCGCTTTGGCTGCCGACATTCCATTATCCGCCGTCGTTGAGGCTGATTCCGTTACCACCAAAGTGCTCGCCGTTGACCCGGCCAACCATCAGGTGGTGCTGGAAGGTCCCGAAGGTCGTCAGGTCCACGTCCAGCTCAGCGACAAAGCGAAAAACCTCGCCAATCTTAAAGTGGGCGACCTGGTGAAGATCGAGGTGCAGCGGTCTGTCGCCGCCTATCTCGACACCGAAGTGGATAAAGGTCTGCCAGGCACCACCGAACGCACCGGCGAACTCCGTAAAGCACCGGGCAGCGACAACCCTGGGGGTGAGGCCTATCGTCAGGTTCAGGTGCAGCTGAAAATCAGCAAAATTGATTTGAAGACCCATCAGGTCACTCTGGAAAATCCTTCCGGACAATCGAAGACGCTCGAGGTGAAGAAGCCGGAGATTCAAGCCAAGTTGAAAGATCTCAAAGTAGGGCAGAGCGTTATTGTCACTTACACCGATATCCTGAAAGTGACCAGCCAGCACGATAGTTGAGTATTAGCTCTACAAGTTTATTGCTCTTGTACAACTTTGCGTGTGAGAGCAATTATATTAAATATTTTGTAAGACAATTCTGGAGGAAAATCGGTAAAACACGGTTTTTAACTTTTCAGTTCAAAAATTTCATCTTTGTGCATGAGGACATGTGCACTCGTTTGAATTAAAATCCTCGGCGTTCGCCCAGTGTCGCGGCTCTTTACCGGTGCATGGATTGCCAGGCCATAACACTGGGCGAACTCCACCACGACAGCAGATGTATACAAAATTCAACAACAAAAAAGGGCGACTTCGAAGTCGCCCTTTTTTGTTGTCGTGGATTAAGCCGAAGCTTGCACGCCAGTCTTGCCTTGCTGCCCCTGAAAGCGTTTGAGCGTCGCCTGATACATCTTCGTACGGCGATGATCCTTGCCATACGTGCCTGCCGCCGCGACGGTCCCGGCCTGGATATGATCGAGGTAACGGAAAATCGTCCGCGGCGAGAGGAACCTGACGCCATAACCCAACTCGACCATTCGATCCTGCAGGGCGTATCCCGGCACCTCCTCATCCATGCAGAAGTGCAACCCCTGGGACTTCATCAAGCGCGCATTCCATAGCGTGCAGAAACTTTTCAGATGCGTTTCTTTATACGGACGTGGTGGTTTCGAACGCAGGCCAAGATGGACTTTCAGCCGCCGGACATGATGTTTGCAGAAGCGCGAAGTTAATCGCCAGGTATCGCGAAGTAACCCGCGATCAAGTTGCTCCACACAACCGACCGCCGCCATGTCCGCACTTTTCGTGCACTCGCGCATCATCATCGCGAACACTTCCATGTCGTAGACAAAGGTATCGGTGTGCAGCAGAAACAAGTAGTCCGTCTCAACTTTCGCCAACGCCAGATCCAGCGCCTTGCCATGGGCAATATGCCCCATTTCCTTGCCCGGCGACGGTCGCTCGATGAGATTGATCCAGTCCAGCGAACGCAAATAATCAAGGCTGGCATCCGCCGAATCGTTGTCCACCACCCACACCGGAATGCCCTGCGCCTGAACATGCTCGCGAAGCAGTTCAAGGCACATGCGAGTAATGTCCGGGGTTTTGTAATTGACCAGGACGAGGCTGAAGTTGGGATGCGGCGGGGCAGGCAGGTCGAAGGCTTTCATGTCGGAGGGACTCATCCACGGCTCAAGACGACAGGTTGTTGAGCCGGGATGCTAGCGGGGGAAGCTTAGGTGAAACTTAATTTGGCAGGGTCGAACCTGGGGGAATGAGAGGACGTAAAACGGTTCGGATGCGTTCCGGATGTCTTCATGCGTTCATCAGCTTGCGAAGTAAAGCTCATCCAGTTGGCGCCTGCGGATTGCCAGGTATTGCTCCCACAACTTAGGAAAATCCTCATCTCTGGTTAGCGGAAAGGTCAGATAGATGTGTTTCCCGGCAACACTGAGGTACTGGCGCACACGTTTGAAGGCCGGCTGTTCATACAGCGCAAGGCTTTCGTCGTAAACGTCGTGATGGTGGCGAATCGTTACTCGATGAGGGGCAATCATCCCTCGCGCAAAATCGATCACCCAGTCGCCGTCTACGGCCGTACGCAAATAGCCGTAAACACCATCGACCGAGAGCAGGATGCAGGTGTTGGCTTGGTTGCCGTCCTCGTCGTTCGCCAGAACAATCTGGTCTGCAAAGTATTTGATCGCCTGATCATCCGGGCCCTGTAGAAGCAAGCTCCAGCCCTCGACGCCCATGCGAAACTCACCGATGTTTTCGAAGGTCGCGGTCCATCCGTTGGCGAGAATTATGTGACGGGTTTTCATTGGGTTTTCAGACTCGAAAATTGTCGACTTATGGTCTCGGATAAACCGAAACAAATCGGCTTAACGTTTTAACAGATGTTGAAAATTGAAAGAAGCAGACGAACTGGGTTGCTCACATTTCATCCATGCAACCCCGCCACTTTGCACTATAGGAGCTGCCGCAGCCTGCGATCTTTTGATGTTTTAACGCGCAAGTCGGGTCAAACACTCCTCAATCGACCGCCGTTGCGTCTCGGCATACAACGCTAGTTCATCGATAGTCGAACGCCCCAGCGCCTGTTCGAAAGCCAAGCGATTGGAATGTTCGGCGTAGTGCGTCTGTGCAGAATCGCCGAGGTTCGACTGAAAAATCCCCGCCGCGCTCACCGGCAGGAAATCTTCGTACACCAGCGGCTCCGCTTTTACATAGCCTTCGCGCAGCAAGTCCTGCAGGGACGATTCGCCAAGTCCGTGCGCCGCCAATCCTTTTTCCGTAGCGAAATAACGAAAATACGCCAGCCCCTGTTCACGCATGCCCTCGACGCTGTCAGGAAATTGCGCAAAGTGCTGATTCATCAGCGCGTTGTAGCGTACGGCGTTGGCTTCACTGGGAAAGTCGCCCAGTTCATCCCGTGCGGCATTCAACAGGCGGTCGTACAGCGCTCGACCCTTTGGCGTCAGGGCTGCGCCGCGTTGTTCGATTTCGCCGAAACGCGCGCTGTGGCTGCCAAGGGTTTCGGGCTGATCGATGAAAGCGATCGGCTCGTCGAGCGCCTTGAAGCTGGTCTGGCGCAGCAGGATCGGGCAGTTGCGGCGCGGTGGCCCTTCGATCACGGCTTTCGGTGTGATGCCATGAACAGGCATCTGTTGCTGCACAGTGTCGATGTCCAGCGTGCGCGGCGTCAGGTGATTGATGTGCGGGCCTTTGAACGCAACGACGTCCGCGACCAAGCGGTGTTGTGCGCTGAGTTTCTGATATTGCGCGGCGCTGACGGTGGCGCTGTGGTGCCAGCGAAAAGTCTCCAGTGCTTGTCGGACGAATTCTGCGGCTTCGGCGTCATTCAGCCCGCCCGCCGTTTCCGCCTGTTCAATCAGGCGCAACGCGGAGTCGGTGAAAATCGAACGACCGGCCAGCACCGATTCGGCAAACTCACGCAACTCAGCGTCTTCAATCAGCTCCAGCCGCAGCAACGAGGTGAACACGCGAAACGGGCTGACCTGCAGCGCCTCTTCATGCACCGCACGAAACGCCGTTGAATGCACCGGCACGCCTGCCGGGGTCAGGTCGTAATAACCCACCGGTTGCATGCCCATCACCGCGAACAGGCGGGCGAGGGTGGCCAGTTCGCTCGCGGTGCCGACGCGGATGGCGCCGTGGCGTTCCATGTCCAGCCGTTCGATTTCGCCGCTGCGCTTGAGCTGTCCGGCGACATCAGGCTGCTGCGATAGCAGCGCGCGGTTGGTGTTTTCCACCAGTTCCATCAGCGCGCCGTACAGTGGCACCTCTTCGCGGTACATGTCGGACATCGCTCGGGAGAAGCGTTGGCGGATCAGGTCGGGGCTGACGAACGGCTGCACAGTCATGAAAAAAATTCCTGCCATGGTCACGGAATGAGTGCTGGAAAAGATCGCAGCCTTCGCCCACGCGGGCAAACGAAGAATCCGACGAACTTCATTCTGCCAGCGACTGATCCACCAGCTCGATCCAATGCTTCACGGGGGTGCGCCCGGCGCTGGCCAGATGACTCTGACAGCCCACATTGGCAGTGACGATCAACTCGGGCCGGCCACTTTCCAGAGCGTTGAGGCGCTGATCGCGCAGTTGTCGCGCCAGCGCCGGTTGCGTCAGCGAGTAAGTGCCCGCCGAGCCGCAGCACAAATGGCCGTCCGGCACTGGCGTGAGGTTGAAGCCGAGTCGGGTCAGAACTGCCTCGACGGCGCCGCCGAGTTTCAGTGCGTGCTGCAACGTGCACGGGCAATGCACGGCGATGCGTCGTTCGCTGGCTGCGCACACTTGCTCCAGCGGTTCCTCAGCGATGATTTGCACCAGATCCCGAGTCATTTCGCTGATCTGCCGAGCCTTCTCGGCATAGACCGGATCATCCGCCAGCAAATGCCCGTAATCCTTGATGAACGCGCCACAACCACTGGCCGTCTGCACGATAGCTTCGGCACCGTTTTCAAGATGTGACCACCAGGCATCAATATTCTGCCGAGCACGGTCGAGGCCTTTGGCCTGAGCGTCGAGGTGATAATCGAGGGCGCCGCAGCAACCGGCTTCGCTCACAGGTATGACGCTGATGCCCAGGCGATCGAGCACCCGCGCGGTTGCGTCATTGGTGTTCGGTGAAAGGCCCGGCTGCACGCAGCCTTCGAGCAACAACACCCGGCGCGCATGCCGAGGAGCAGGGCGCGACCCCATAACCGCGACGTGCTGCGGCAGTTTGCTTTCCAGCCGGCGCGGCAGCAGCGGCCGAAAGGTCGCGCCCATGCGCAGCAAGCCTTTGAACAACCCCGGATTCGGCGCCAACGCGCGCAGGCCTTCACGCAGCAAACGCTGGGCAGCCGGGCGCGCCACTTGGCGATCAACCACCGCGCGGCCAATGTCGAGCAGGTTGTGGTAATCGACGCCGGATGGGCAGGTGGTTTCGCAGTTGCGACACGACAGGCAACGATCCAGATGCAGTTGCGTCTGCTCGGTGGCCGGTGCGCCTTCCAGCACTTGCTTGATCAGATAAATGCGCCCGCGCGGCCCGTCGAGTTCATCGCCGAGTAATTGATACGTCGGGCACGTCGCGTTGCAAAAGCCGCAATGCACGCAGGTGCGCAGGATCTTTTCCGCTTCGCCAGCGCGGGGCAATTGCCGCGATTGCTCGCTGAGGGTGGTTTGCATGGCTAGACCTCCGCGTACATTCGTCCGGGGTTGAACAGCCCTTGCGGGTCGAGTTGCGCCTTGAGTTGCCGATGGTAGCGCAGCAGGGTCGGCGCCAAGGGTTGGAACGGCGAATCGGTGGCGCCGTGGGTAAAGCACGTCGCGTGGCCGCCGAAGGAATGGGCGAGTGCATGAATCTCGGTGCTGTCGGATTTAAGCCAGCGTTGCGCCCCGGCCCAATCGATCAGTTGCTCGCCGGGCAGCTCGAGCGGGCCGAGGTTGTTGGGCAATGACAGGCGCCACAGCGGCAAACCTTCGTCGAAAAAACTCAGGCGCTGTTCGTTGAGGTCGCGCCAGAAACCAGAATCCAGCGGCTCGCCGCCGAGGCGTTGATGCGCCGCCGTCACCGAACCTTCGCCACCTTCCAGACGCAAATACAGACTCTGGCCATCGTGACACGCGGCGCTGATCGGCAGCGGTTGCTGGCCCCATTCGGCTAGTTTGCTCAACGCCCGAGCGCAGTCGATATCGAGGCGAATGCTCAGGCACTGGCGCGGTTTCGGCAGGACTTTCAGCGACACTTCGGTGAGCACGCCGAGGCAACCGAAACTGCCGGCCATCAGCCGCGACAGGTCATAACCGGCGACGTTTTTCATCACTTCGCCACCGAAGCGCAGATGCTGACCGAGGCCGGTGATCACCCGCGTGCCGAGAACGAAGTCGCGCACCGAGCCGGACCATGGTCGGCGAGGTCCGGACAGTCCCGTGGCGACCATGCCGCCGACCGTGGCGCTGTCGGCAAAGGATGGCGGTTCGCAGGGCAACATTTGCCCGGCGTCATCTAGCGCCGCGAGCAGCTCGGACAACGGCGTGCCGCCGCGCGCCGTGACCACCAGTTCGGTCGGGTCGTACTGAACGATGCCGCGATGAGCGCGGATGTCGAGCACTTCGCCGGCCACTTCGCGGCCGAGAAACGCCTTGCTGTTGCCGCCCTGAATCTTCAGCGGCGTGGCATTGGCCCGCGCGGCGTTGACCTGATTGAGCAGGGCGTTGGCGGCGTCGAAATCAGCCATCAGAATCGCTCCAGCTCGGGGAAGGGCAGTTGCCCGGCGTGGATGTGCATCGCGCCGAATTCGGCGCAGCGGTGCAGGGTCGGGATGTTCTTGCCGGGGTTGAGCAGGCCTTGCGGATCAAACGCGGCTTTCACCGCATGAAACAGCAGCAACTCATCGCTGTTGAACTGTGCGCACATCTGATTGATTTTCTCGCGACCGACCCCGTGCTCGCCGGTGATGCTGCCGCCGACTTTCACGCACAATTCGAGGATCTTGCCGCCCAGTGCCTCGGCGCGATGCAGCTCCCCCGGCTGGTTGGCATCGAACAGGATCAGCGGATGCATGTTGCCGTCGCCGGCATGGAACACATTGGCCACGCGCAAGCCATATTCTTCGCCAAGACGCGAGATGCCTTGCAGCACAGCGGGCAATTCGCGGCGCGGGATAGTGCCGTCCATGCAGTAATAATCGGGCGACAATCGACCGATCGCCGGGAAGGCATTTTTGCGCCCTGCCCAGAAACGCACGCGCTCGGCCTCGTCCTGAGCCTGACGCACTTCAGTCGCGCCGGCCGCTGTCATGACTTCGCGCACCCGCTGGCAATCGTCGTGCACGTCGGCTTCAACGCCGTCGAGTTCGCAGAGCAGAATCGCCTCGGCGTCGACCGGATACCCGGCGTGGATAAAATCTTCGGCGGCGCGAATGGCCAGGTTGTCCATCATTTCCAGACCACCCGGAATGATCCCGGCGGCGATGATTTCGGCGACCGCGCGGCCGGCCTTTTCGACCGAGTCGAAACTGCCCAGCAGCACCTTGGCGACTTGCGGTTTGGGCAGCAGTTTCACCGTGACTTCGGTGATGATCCCCAGCAGGCCTTCGGAACCGGTGAACAGTGCGAGCAAATCGAAACCCGCCGAGTCGAGCGCCTCGCAGCCCAACGTCAGGCGTTCGCCCTCGATGGTCAGCACTTCGATTTTCAACACGTTATGCACTGTCAGACCGTACTTGAGGCAATGCACGCCACCGGCGTTTTCCGCAACGTTGCCGCCGATTGAACAGGCGATCTGCGAGGACGGATCCGGCGCGTAGTACAGGCCGAACGGAGCGGCGGCCTGGGAGATGGCGAGGTTGCGCACGCCAGGCTGAACCCGCGCGATGCGAGCAGCGGGGTCGATGTGCAGGATGTTGTTGAACCGCGCCATCACCAGCAGCAGGCCTTTTTCCAGTGGCAGGGCGCCGCCGGACAATCCAGTGCCGGCACCCCGCGCGACTACGGGCACATTGTTCTGATGGCAGAGTTTGAGCAGGGTTTGCACTTGCTCCAGACGCCGGGGCAGGGCCACCAGCATCGGCGTGGTGCGGTAGGCGCAGAGGCCGTCGCATTCGTAGGGTTTGAGCTCATCCTCGCGCCAGAGGATGTCCAGGTCCGGCAGGGCTTGTTGCAAGGCCTTTAGCAGTTCGGCCTTGTTCACCTCGGGCAAGGGACCGTCGAGGCGTTCGTCGTAAAGGATGTTCATGGGAACGCCAACCTTCTGTCTCCGCTGATCGTTCCCACGCTCAGCGTGGGAATGTAGCCCGTGACGCTCCGCGTCACTGGACGCAGAGCGTCCCCTGAGGCATTCCCATGCAGAGCATGGGAACGATCAGTTTCGCAACCTGGGGCATTGCGAATATCCATGTTCATCGCTGTCGTTCCAGAAAATCCTCGTACAGCCGTGCGGTATTTCCTGGCTGTTCGACCATCGGCATGTGCCCGACGTGATCCCATACATCCACTTGGAGATTGGCGATGCCCTTGCTCCACACCGGCACGCTGCTGACGTCGATCAGGCGATCCTTGCGCCCCCATAGCAGCAGCGCCGGGCATTTGATGGTGGCCAGTTTTGGCTCCATCGGCGCACTGGCATGGAATTCGCGGAATATTTCTTCGAGTTCGTCACGTTGCTGCTCATAACGCTGGGCGACGGCATCGAGCACCAGTTTCGGCACCCACGGCGGCGACTCCATGGTCATCGCATAGAAGCGCTGAAACTCTTCGCGGGAATTGATCAGAAACGGATTGTGCCCGCGCGCCAGGTGACGCTCCATGTCGCTCGGCTGCGGTGCGGTGACGCCCGCCGGGTCGATCAAGGCCAGCGAGGCGATCCGCTCCGGATAGGTCGCCGCCAGCCACGCGGCAATGTAGCCGCCCATGGAGTTGCCGATGACGTGGACTTTTTCCACGCCGCACACATCGAGCAGTTGAATCATGCGTTTGGCCTGCACCGCGATGTCATAACCGCCGCCAGCCTTGAAGCCGGTTTCACCGTGACCGGCCAGATCCGGGATGATCACCCGGTACTGGCGCACGAAATGCCGGGCGCAGCGCAGCCAGAGATTTTTGTCGGCGCTGAAGCCGTGCAGCATCAGAATCGCACTGGACGCCTCGTACGGCCCGCCTTGCCAGGTCGACACGGTCATTTCGGCGATCGGCACTTCGATCTTGTGCAGTTTGTACAGCTTGGCCTCGATGGCCATGGCCAGGTCGTACAGCCAATGGCCCACCGCTGGGTAACTCAACCAGCTCCAGGCCACGAACACCGCGAGTGCGACAAACAGCAAAAGCATCGACGTCTTCCTTATACGTGTTCAGGACAAAATATGGTCGGCCGGTTTCAGCGCCCGGGTCAGCAGGTGATAGCTGAAACTGAAGCCGGGAAACATGGCGATTACATGGCCGCTCTTGCTCTGGTACCAACTGTGGCAGCCACCGGACTTCCATACCGTGCGCTGCATTTCCCGGTGGATCATTGCAGTGTAGGTACGTTCCGCGTCAGGGCGCACTTCGATGCTGCGCAGGCCTTTGGCCTGCACGGTACGGATGCAGTCGAGGATGTAATTCATCTGCGATTCGATGATGAACAGCGCCGAGGTGTGGCCAATGCCGGTGTTCGGCCCGGTGACGATAAACAGATTGGGGAAGTCTGGCAGGCTGGTGCCGAGGTAAGCGCGCGGATATTCGGCCCAGACATCTCTGAGTTGCACGGCGTTTTTGCCGCTGACCGGGTAGGAAATCACCCCGTCCGTGGCGTCGTAACCGGTCGACCAGACGATCAGATCAACATTGACATGCTCGCCGTCTACGGTGTTGATCCCGCTTTCGTCGATCGAAGCGATGCCGTGGTCGCGACTGTGCAGCGTGACGTTGGCGCGGCTCAGCGCCGGGTAGTACGTGCTCGACACCAGCACGCGTTTGCAGCCGATGGTGAAATCCGGGGTGAGTTGCTGCCGCAGCAGCGGGTCTGGAACCTGACGCTTGAGGAACCGCAGCGCATGTCGCTGGACCAGGTGAATCGCCGGTTTCGAGTATTTGAAGGCGATGACCCGGGTTTCGAATTGCCAGTAGATCAGCCAGCGCAACAGCTTGTACGCCGGCTTCAAGCCGAGCAGCCAGCGCTGGAACCGGCCGAATTTACGATCGGCACGCGGCAGCACCCAATGCGGCGTGCGCTGGAACACATGCAGATGTTCGACCTGGGTTGCGATCGCCGGAATCACCTGCGCAGCGCTGGCACCGCTGCCGACGATCGCCACGCGTTTACCGCGATAGTCGTAGCTGTGATCCCAATGATTTGTATGAAAAGTCTTGCCTTGAAAGCGATCACTCCCTGGGAAGTGTGGAATGACCGGCTGACTCAACGGCCCGGAAGCATTGATCAGGAATTGCGTATGGAAGATGCCCTTGGCGCGGGTGTGCACCGTCCAGTGTTTTTCCGCTTCGTCCCATTCGACGCGCTCGACATCGGCTTGCAACTCGACCCGGTCGCGCAAACCGAATTGCTCGATCACCTGTTCGGTGTAGCGCTGCAGTTCCGCCTGTTCGGCAAACATCTGCGACCAGCGGTAGGGCGCGAACGACAGAGAATACAGCGGCGACGGCACGTCCACTGCGGCACCGGGGTAGGTGTTCTGGCACCAGGTGCCGCCGAAAAATTCGCGTCGTTCCAATATGCGAAAGTCATCGATCCCGGCCTTGAGCAGGTTGACCGCTGCGCACTGGCCGCCGAAACCGCTGCCGATGATCAACACATGGTAGGTGTGCATGGGCCCCCTTCTTATAATTGTCGTTGCTTTTCCCTCTTTCATTTATAGCCAACTCTGGGCCGCGTGTGCGGCGCTGATAGCGCTCTATTCAGGCCGCTGGCCGGTGATGGCTATTTAACGGTGCCCTGATAGACTCCGAACACACCGTGTCGGGGTGTAACCATGCATCGCGCGGTCGAGGCCCTTATGGGAAATACGCGAGGAAAGGGACTTTCACTGGCCAGGAGGCTGTATACGTCGCGGGTGTTCGGGCTGCTGCTCGGGCTCATATGCATCAGCGCCGCAATGTATTCCCTCGATCCGCCGCTGTGGGTGTGGGGCCTGATGCTGTTCAACGGCCTGGTCTGGCCGCATCTGGCTTTCCAATGGGCGCGCCGCTCGAGCGTGCCGTTCCGCGCCGAACACCGCAATTTACTGATCGACGCGTTCATGGGCGGTTTCTGGGTCGCTGCCATGCAGTTCAATCCGCTGCCCAGTGCAACCACGGTTTCAATGATGGCCATGAACAACGTCGCCATCGGTGGCGGCCGGTTTCTGCTGGCGGGCACGGCGGCACAGCTGCTCGGTATGGGCGTGGGGCTGGTGGTGTTTGCGCCGACGTTCATCCCGCAGACAACGCCGCTCCAGCTTTACGCCTGTTTGCCGTTGCTGTTGCTGTATCCGCTGGCGCTGGGCTGGATCTGCTTTCGCCAGGCCTCCACCCTCGGTCGACACAAGCGTGAGCTGCTGGCGTTGAGTCGCACTGACAGCCTGACCGGTTTGCTCAATCACGGCGCATGGAAAGATCAACTGAACCTTGCGTTCCAGCGTTGCACACGCCAGCAGCAGGGCGCGGCGATTGCGCTGATCGACATCGATCATTTCAAGGCAATCAATGACACCTATGGCCACGTCGCTGGCGATATCGTCCTTCGCCAGTTGAGCAAACTGCTCAAGTACAACCTGCGCGCCAGCGATGTGGCCGGGCGATATGGCGGGGATGAGTTCTGCGTGATCCTGCCGGACCTGCCGCTATTCAATGCCGCCCAAGCCATGGAAGCCCTGCGCGAGCGCTTCGCGATTCTGGGCTATGAGCAGAACCCGGCGCTGAAGGTCAGTCTGAGCATTGGCCTGGCCGCGTACGACCCGAGCCATGCCGACGCCACGCGGTGGCTGGATGATGCCGATCAGGCCTTGTACGAAGCCAAGGCCAGTGGGCGCAATCGAGTTATCTGCAACAGCGATAACAAACCGAGGCAGGCGCTGCTGGATTCGGTCTGATGGATGTCGGCAGTTCCTGCAATTTGTTCGGTGGCGGTCGGGCAAGTGTCGCATCCGCTATAGAGCCTCGCGCCGATGTCGGTTACGGTTGAATCCCTCCGACACGAAACAAGGACTGCTTCATGACGTTCTCATTTCCCCGCTCCCTGCTGGCCGCCAGCCTCGGTCTGTCCCTCGCGTTCTCGGCCGCAAACGCCGCTGAACCGCATAAGCAAGTGCTCGCCGATGCCGAGCAGTACCAGCCCGAAGCGCTGAAGTTATTGGAACGACTGGTCAATATCGACTCCGGATCCGGCTATGAACCGGGCCTGAAACAGGTCAGCGACATCGCCATCGATGAGCTCAAAAAACTTGGCGCAACCATTGAATTGGTGCCGAACACGCCGGAAAAATCCAACCACGTGCTGGCCACGTTCAAAGGCACCGGCAAGGCAAAAATCCTTCTGATGGCGCACATGGATACGGTGTTCAAGGAAGGCTCCGCTGCCGAGCGGCCATTTCACATCAAGGACGGCCGTGCCTACGGGCCGGGGGTGATGGACGACAAGGGCGGGATCGTCGCCGGTATCTACGCGCTGAAAGTGCTGAAAAACCTCGACTTCAAGGATTACGCGCAGATCACTTTCCTGCTCGACGCCAGCGAAGAAACCGGCTCGGACGTTGCTACCGACCTGCTCAAGAAAACCGCCAAACAGCACGATGTGACCCTCAACCTCGAACCGGGCCGCCCGGCCGATGGCCTGGTGGTGTGGCGCAAGGGCAGTGCGACGGCGCTGGTCGAAGTCAAAGGCAAGGCCGCCCACGCCGGCGTCGCGCCAGAGCTTGGACGGAACGCGGCGATGGAAGCGGCGCATCAGATTCTGCAACTGGGCAAGCTCGGCGATGAGGCGAAGAAAACCACCATCAACTTCACCGTGCTCAAGGCCGGCGATCGCACCAACGTGATTCCTGATCAGGCCACGGCCAAGGCGGATGTGCGCGCGGCGGTGCCGGAAGAGTTCGATCGCATCGAGAAGGATCTGGCGCGGGTCTCGCAGGACAAGCTCATAGCTGAAACCGAAGTGAAGACTTCCTTGCAGCGCGGTTTGCCGCCGATGCCGCAGACAGCCGAGTCGGATCGCTTGATGGCCATGGCGCAGGGGATTTACGGCGAGATCGGCCGCCAGTTGACGGAAGAGGGCAGCGGTGGCGCGGCGGATGCCAGCCTGTCTGCCGGGGTGGGGACGCCGACGCTGGATGGATTCGGGATTGTCGGCGGCAATATTCACACCCCGGAAGAATATGCCGAAGTGGCGAGCGTGGCGCCGCGGATTTATCTGTTGTCGCGGATGATCATGGAACTGGCCAAACCGCGATGAAGCAAGGGGTGTCTTGATGGTGGGCACGACCAGAACACCAGTCGGTAAAAGACCAGAGCGCGGCTCCTCGAGTGAGCTGCGCCTGTGCCTGAAACAGTTCCTTGCGCACTGCAAGAGCCGCCACAAGCGCTGAGATTGTGCCGGTTCTGCCAACCTCGCTGCGCTTCAATCCCATTGAAGCCACATCCGCTCATCGGTTTTCAATGCAAAAAAACCGAAGCTTCCTGATTGCTTGCTTGTCATCTCCATGAGACCGCAGCCCTTTCAATGCGGCCGTTTCGCTGTATCACACCGTCCGTCGACGCAGAGGAATGAGCGCACGATAGGCGCAGTCGACTTTGCACGGTGAGTGGCCATCCGCTGATTGCCAAGCGCTCAAACATGCGCTGAAGCAGGTGAGCTGAGCCGTGCGCAACGCCTGGTTCTGTACCGAGGACAACGTGCAACCATCGAGCCGAGAAGGACACCGCCGTGAGTGAAACCGATCTTGAAATGGAACTGAAAGCGTGGCGTCTGTTGCTGGAGGACGACGCCTATCGCCTGGATTTCCCCGACGATTATCACCGCACCCTGATCCAGCGTGCCGACGAATTGCTGCTGCACGAATGGATCACCCGTGACGATTGGCAGTTGCTGATAAACGCGGCGGATGACGCGCGTGATTTTACTCTCCAGAGCCTCGCGCGTGAGCAGCGCGATTGCCTGAAAATCCCGTCGCTTCGACTATCGACAGGCCAGGAAGACGAACAGCCTCAGCGACCGCAAGGCGCCGCATGTGTATCAACCAACGGGAGCGTCATCATGACTGATGAGAAGAAAGATCAACCAAGCAACCCGCCGAACAATCAGCCGAACGACACCATGCCTGCGCATTCCACCGAACAGGAGCGCGAGCGCTTGAAGGACTTCAACAAGGACGGCATCCCGCCGGGAAGCTGCTGATTGCCCCTCAAGCCCAGAGCACGCGGAGTATTTCACCATGCAAGTACAAGTAGACAGCAACCATATCGAAGGCAGCGCCGAACTGCAGGACTGGGTGGGCAGTACGGTGGTTGATGAACTGGACCGCTATTCGTCTTTTCTGACCCGATTGGAAATTCACGTTGGCGACGTCAACGCACAGAAATCCGGTGCGCAAGACAAGCGCTGCCAGATCGAGGCGCATCCCAAGGGGCACACCTCGCTGTCGGCCAGCCATCATGCCGAAAGTCTGGAGCTGGCCGTCGCCGGAGCGGCAAAAAAGATTGCCCATGCGCTGGAGCATCTGGTGGGGCGCCTGTCGCCGCGCGTCGAATCGACCGGACGCCTGACGGCACCGCCGGTCCGGGAGGACTCGCCAGCGGAAATCGACGCCATGCTCGAAGACGAGTTTCTCGCCAGACAAGCTGACCTGGAGAAAGAGTAAGGAGTGTCGTCATGGCCCGGATTCAACCCTTTACCCACGAAACGCTGAGCACACTGCTGGCCCTGAATGACCGTCTCAACCTCAGCCTGTACATGCCGGCGCATCGAACCTTTCCGGAACGCTCGCAAGACCCGATCCGTTTCAAGAATCTGGTCAGGCAGCTGGAAGGTTTGCTCGAACACCATTCTCCCGAGTCGCCCAGGGACAGCGTGTTCGCGCCATTTCATGAGCTGCTGGACGATCAGTCCTTCTGGAACACCTGCCCCGAGTCCATCGCAGTTTTCGGCGGCGAGGACCATTTCATCCTGGTCGGCCTGCATCAGGCGGTTCGCGAAGCGGTCATCGTCAACAGCCATCCGTATCTCAAGCCGTTGCTGCGCCTGGCGCCGGTGATTGATCGTTGCCAGGTGCTGTGCCTGTCCCGTGACAGCGTGCAGATTTATCAAGGGACGGGGCAGCAGATGCAGGAGGTCGAGCTGCCCGAAGCGGTGCCCACCCGACTGGCGGATGCGCTCGGTAACGAGCTCACGCCACGCGATCAGCAGGGCCACCCTGATGGCTTCAGCGGTGGGGGGGAGCGTGGTGATCCGATGATGCACGAGTCGGGCGGTGGCGGTAAGCAGGATGAAATCAACCTCGACCGAGAGCGGTTTTTCCGCGCGGTCGATAAAGCTGTCACCGAGCATTGCTCGCGCCAGTCCAGCCTGCCGCTGGTGCTCGTTGCGCTGCCGCAGAACCAGGCGGTCTTCCGTACGGTGAGCCATAACCCGTTTCTGTTACCCGACGGCATCGAGCGGGATCCGGCGACGCTTCAGCCCGCGCAACTGGCGGCAGCCTGCGCGGTTGTGTTGCGCAAGCGTCATGACGATGGGCTGAACAAAGCATTCGATCGCTATGGCGTGGCGCTCGGTCAGGGAGCGGTGGGGCAACATTTGTCGGAGATTGCCCAGGCAGCGGTAGAGGGCAGGGTGGCTTTGTTGCTGGTTGAGGCCGAACGTGAAATTGCCGGAACCATTGCGGCCAATGCGCTGAACCGCGAGGCTGCCGATAGCCGCAAAATTCATTCGAAGGACGTACTCGACGAACTGATTCTGGCGGTGATCCGCCAGGGCGGTGAGGTGGTGGTTGTACCGCCGGAACGCTCGATGCCGACCGAGACGGGGGCGGCAGCGGTTTATCGGTATTGATCGATTAGCCGAGACGTTGCTCAGTTACTTACGCCGGTTCAGCGCTGTGACGGCTGCCCCATCTCTGGCAAGCCAGGCTCCACAGGTTGCGCGTTGAACATCAATTGATGGTTCAACGCAAACTTTGTGGGAGCTGGCTTGCCAGCGATGGCGCTGGCCCAGCCAACGTTTACTCCTTGACGCTCATGTACTCCTTGGCCCAGAGAATGTATTCCTCGGGTTGGGTATAGGTGTGCGTCAATTCGGTCGCGCTCAGATCGGCGGCTTGGGTGAAGATCTGCCGCTGTTCGCGCAGGCTGTCGTAAGTCGCTTTGATCGCAGCGAAGTAGGCGCCGTGGCCGTCGATGGTCACGCGCACCCCGAGTTCTGCCAGACGTTTGTCATCGCGCAGGGCCGGGTTACCGTAGGTGACCAGCATCAGCGGCACGGTCAGGTGCTCGGCGATTTGTTCCAGTTGGTCGAAGTCCTGCACGCCGACCATGCAGATACCGTCAGCGCCGGCCGCTTGATATTGGCGGGTGCGGCTGATGATTTCCTGGATCGGCAGAATGCCGGCGTTGGTGCGGGCGACGATGGCCATTTCGGTGTCGACCCGGGCTTCCAGCGCCGCGCGGATCTTGCCGACGCCTTCTGCCACCGTAATCAGATCAGTGGATTTGCGCCCGAATTGCGCTGGCAGCAAGGTGTCTTCGATGGTCAGTGCCGCAACACCGGCGCGTTCCAGTTCGACAATGGTGCGCATCACGTTGAGGGCGTTGCCATAGCCGTGATCGGCGTCGGCAATCACGGGGAGTTGGGCGACGCGACCGATGCGCGTGGCCTGTTCGGCGAATTCGCTGAGGGTGATCAGGGCGAAGTCCGGTGCGCCGAGCACCTGCAGGGAGGCCACGGAACCGCCAAGAATACCCACTTCAAAACCCAGGTCAGCGGCGATGCGGGCGGACATCGGGTCAAACACCGAAGCCGTGTGGTAGCAGGTGTCGGAGGCCAGCAGCTGACGGAAATTACGGCGCAAATCTTGATGGGAAAGCCTGGTCATACGAGTTCCACCAATACATAAGAAATGGAAAGGCTTGAGCAAAGGTGTCAACGCCGAAGAATGAAAAGGCTATCACGCGAATGGGTCAGGAATCATGACGAATTTGCGCGGCAGGACTGGCGGCTGAAAGGTTTAACCTCTCGCGCCGGGAATATCAGGCTGCCACGGCGTGTGGTTGTTGATGGGGCAGGCGCACCGCGCGTACCGAATTGCCCGGCTGAAGCTGCAGGCGTTTGGCAGTGAGGCGATCGACCATCAGGCTGTTTCCGACCATTCGACCGGGCGCCACGGTGATGCGGCAGTTTTCCAACCGGCGGTTATGAATCAGCCACAGCGGTGCCTGCTCGTCCGGGGTGCCAAGGCTCAGGGCCAGTTCGAGGCTGTCGCGTACCGTGCGGATGCTGCGGATCGGCGCTTCGATGACCGGACCACCGTCAAAAATGTCGATGTAGCCCTGGTGCGCAAAACCCTCCGCCTGAAGGATTTTCAATGCCGGCTGGGTATTTGGATGAGTCTGGCCGATCGCGGCCTGCGCCTGCTCGGTCAGCAGACAGGTGTACAACGGCTGGCGAGGCATCAGTTCGGCGATAAAGGGTTTGTTGCCCAGGCCCGACAAGTGATCAGCGTAGGTGAAATCCATCTGGAAGAAGTGCCGGCCGAGGCTGTCCCAGAACGGCGAACAACCATTTTCATCGGCACTGCCTCGCAGCTCGGCGATCATTTTCTCGCCAAACAGATGCGGGAATTCGGCGACGAACAGCAAACGACCCAGCGACAACAGGCGGCCATTGCTGCCGCTGCGCTGGTCATGGCGCAGGAACAGCGAGCACAGCTCCGATTGACCGGTCAGTTCATTGTTGAGGAACAACGTCGGGATCTGCCGCTGAATGCCCAGGTCAGGTGCCGAACTGACCGTCATGCCGAGCCGGTAGTTGTACCAGGGCTCGCGCAAGCCAACGGCGCCGGCCATCGCGCTGACACCGACGACGCGCTGTTCGTCGTCTTCAAGCACGAACAGGTAATCGGCATCGGCCCGCTCCACCTGTTCGGCAAAAGCCCGTTGCGCCCAGCGCACCCGATGCGCCAGGCGGTCTTCGTTGGCCGGAAGTGTGGTGAACCCCGGTCCGGCCTGTTCGACGAGGGTCATCAAGGCAGGCAGGTCGCTGACTTTTACCGGACGAACTATCATGCTCCAACTCCTTCTGCGTACCGATTCAGGCACCCACGGCAAACGCGGCTCACAGCGCGACCAGTCGTATCGAACCGCCATCACTGACTTTCAGCGCCGCGCAGATCGCGGGCGACAGGGGCAGCAGCTGGTCGGTGTGATAGTCGAGTTCGGTGACAATCGCGCGGTAATCATGCAGGCCGTCGTTGCTCAGCAGATAACGGCCGCGGGCGTCGGTCGATGCTTGTTGGCGAACGATGGCGGTCTGGCTGTCAGCGATCGAGCGAATGTTCGCAGTTCGCGCATACAGCGTCGGGCCGGCGTCGAACAGGTCGATGTAGCTGTTGGTTTCGAAGCCTTCGCGCTCGAGAATGTCGAACGCTTCCTGGCCGTCCGGGTGCACGCGACCGATGCAATCCTGCGCCGCTTGCGGCAGCATCGGCACATAGATCGGGTATTGCGGCATCAGTTCGGCGAGGAACGTGCGGCTCTGCAACCCGCACAGACGCTCGGCTTCCGCGTAGGGCAGATCGAAGAAGTGTTTGCCCAGGGCATCCCAGAATGGCGAGTGACCGTGCTCGTCGCTGTAGCCGACGATCTCGGTGATTACCGCCTCAGAGAACCGCTGTGCATGCGCGGCAATGAACAGCAGGCGCGCCCGCGACAGCAGTTCGCAAAAGGGTGTGCGCACCAGCGCGGCATCGATGTGGAAACCGCGCAGCAAGGTGTGCCCGCTGAGGTCATGGCACAGCGACAACGCCGGCACGCCGTGCTCAATGTTCAATTCCCGCGAAGCGCTGGTGAAGTGGCGATTGCGCAGGCTGTAGAACGGCTCCTTGAAGCCGGCGGTGGCAAGGATCTCCGAGCAGCCGAGCAGTTGCTGGCGTTCGAGGTCTTCGAGCACAAAGAAATAGTTCTCCGGCCCCTGCGCTGTGGCGGCGCTGTCGAAGGAGGCGCACGAGGCGGCGATTTTTTCGCGCAGGTGTTCGCTGTCATCCGGCAGCGAGGTGACGCCGATCATGCTCTCGCGGGCCAGGCGCTGTAGCTGGGGCAGATCGTTCTGCTCGACTGGGCGTAAGACCAGCATGGATGTACTCCTGTATCAAAAGGTTCGGCCCGTTCGCCGAACCTGACTATCACTGTCGATTTCCACGCGATAAATCGGCGGTTACCTGATTTGTTGTCAGACGCCGCTCTTTTTCTTGTCAGCCTTTACTCGGATCGGGCAGCGCGGTGCTGGCGCCGAGCTTGTTGAGGAAGAACAGGTAAACCAGACCCAGGGCAATCCAGATCAGGCCGAGCTTCTGCGCATCGACGCCCATGTTGTACATGATGGCGGCGACGATGATGAAGCCGATCACCGGGCAGAGCAGATGGCGTACAACCTGCCCCGACTTCTGCCGACGCCAGTAGTGGTTGATTACCGTCAGATGCAGCAGCATGAAACCGCTGAGGGCGCCGAAGTTGATCAGCGAAGTGAGAATGTCCACCGCATTGATGAACAGGTAGCAGATAAGCAACGACAATACCGCCACCAGATAGATGCTCAGGTACGGCGTGTTGTGTTTCGGGTGAACCCTGGCAAGCACCTTCGGCAGCTTGCCGTCGCGGGCCATGCCGAACAGCAGACGAGAGACGGCGGCCTGCGAGGTGATCGCCACGGCCACGCCCCAGGCCAGCGCCGTCGCCACCGCAGTCAGGGTCGCCAGCCAGCTGCCGGCGGCGATTTCAGCAATTTCATAGAATGCGGTGTCTGGGGACTTGAAGCCCATGCCCGCCGCCAGATCGGTGGCAATCCACGTCTGTACGACGAAAATCGTGCCCATGACCGCGAGGGTAATCAGCGCCGCTCTACCCACGCTGCGGCCCGGGTCTCCCTTGATTTCTTCGGCAAGGGTCGAGATCGCGTCGAAGCCCAGGAACGACAGCACGGCGATCGACACCGCTTGCATCAGCAGGGCGAAGTTGAAGGTTTCCGGGTGATACAGCGGCGCCATGGTCAGCTCGCCATTTCCCGCGCCGTTGTGCAACGCGTTCCAGGCGTAGAACAGGAAGATGCCCAACACCACCAGTTGCGCCAGCAGGAACAGGATGTTCATTCGCGCGGTAAAAGTGATGCCGCGCAGGTTGACGAATGTCGCACTGACCAGAAACGCCAGGATGAAGCCAACCTTGGGAATGTCCGGGTACAGATGGTTGAGCGCCATCGCCGCATACAGGTACAGCAACGGCGGAATCAGCAGATAGTCGAGCAGCATCAGCCAGCCAGCGATGAACCCGACATGCTGATTAAGGCCGCGTTGCGCGTAGGAATATACCGAGCCGGCAATCGGAAAGGCCTTGGCCATGCTGCCGTAACTGAGCGCGGTGAACAGCATCGCGACCATGCCGATGATGTAGGCCAGCGGCACCATCCCTGGAGCTTCGGCGTTGACGTAGCCGTACACCCCGAACGGTGCGATGGGGATCATGAAAATCATCCCGTACACCACCAGATCGGTCAGCGTCAGGCTACGTTTCAACTCTTGCTTGTAGCCGAATTCTTCAATTTCCATGAAGCGCAACTCCTTGTCAGCCATCGGTCGTTTCAGTTGTTCCGTCGGTTCATCATTTACTGCGATTGCTACAGCAACGGTGCGAGATAGGCGGCCCAGCGCGATACCTCTGCGGGGCTGCGCAGCAAGTCATTGCGCACCTCGATCAGCACCGCTTCAAGGCCGCGGGCATCGCCGTGCACCGGCACGGTCATATCGCCCAAAGGATCGATTCTGTACGGCTGGTTGCCCGCGACTTTCAACGGATGCGCTTGCAGCCCGTCGAGCAGGCGCTGGGCGTAGGCTTTCGCCTGACCGAACAACACGCCGACTTCCAGCGGTCGCGGCTGACCGTAATACACCGGAGTGAAACTATGAATGCCGACCACCCGCACCGCTTGGCCTTTGGCAATGCGCTCGTCGATCAATGTCTGCAAACGCGCATGAAACGGTTTGAACAGGGTCTGCCGGCGGTATTCGCGGGCTGCTTCATCCAGATCGCGATTGCCCGGGATCTGATAGATCTCGCTTTGCAGTGGAATGCTGTCCGGCGCATGGCGCGGGCGGTTGAGGTCGATCAACAGCCGTGAATAGTTGGCACTGAGCAGGGTAGCACCGAGCTGTTGCGACAACTGTTCTGCCAGTTGCAGCGCGCCGATGTCCCAGGCGATATGTTCGCGTGCGGCCGCCTCGTCCAGGCCCAGATTGTTCAGAGCCTCGGGGATATAACGACTGGCGTGCTCGCACACCAGGATCAACGGGTTCGTCGAGTCCTCGCGGCTCAGGTCGTAGACCGGGCGAGTGAACAACCCCAGCTCGGCCGATTCAGTACAGGCGTGCATAGTGCTCACACAAGTCAGCGGGCGAGAGCTGTTCCGTCAGCGCCAGTTCCTCGGTTTTCAGGGCGTAATACGTGTCGAGCAGCGGCTTTGGCAGCCATTCATTGAAAGCTGCACTGTCGCGCAGGCAATCCAGCGCCTGGGACAGCGAGGCGGGCAGGGCGACGATACCCCGGGCCTTGCGTTGCTCATCGTTGAGTGAATCGGGGATTTCATCGGTGATCGCATTCAGCGCTAAGCGCTGCTCGATGCCCAGCCGCCCGGCAATCAGCAGCGCGGCCATGGCCAGGTGCGGCGAGGCAGTGGCGTCCATGGCGCGGAATTCCAGGTTGAACTGTTGCGCGGCGGACTTGCCACCCAACGTCACGGTCGGGCAGATGCGCAGCGCTGCTTCACGGTTCTGCTGCCCCAGGCAGGCGTACGACGCGCTCCAGTGGTGCGGCTGCAAGCGCTCGTACGACAGCGGCGTCGGCGCAGTGAACGCGCACAGCGCCGGCAGAAAATGCAGGATCCCGGCAGCCCAGTGCTGGCCGATGCTCGACAGGCCATTGCTGGTGCCGGCGTCGTACAGCATCGGCTGGCCGGCCAGGTCGTGCAGGCTGACGTGCAGATGCACACCGTTGCACACGGCTTCGGCGGCAGCCTTGGGCGCGAAGCTCAGTTCGAGGCCCATCTGCCGGGCGATTTCCCGGCTGATTTCGCGCACATTGACCGCGCGATCCGCCGCCGCCACGCCAAGGGTCGGACGGCAGGTGATTTCGTATTGGTGCTTGCCGTATTCCGGCAGAAACATTTCCGGCTCGACGCCACCGGCGCGCAGGGCGCTGAGTAGCCAGCCGCCGAATTCGGCGCCCTGGCGCTGAGCTTCCAGGGAGAACGCTGCGTGTTCGGCGAAGCCTGCATGCAGATTGAATTCATGTTCGAACGCCGCGTTGACCTGCAAGCCCAGTTCATCGCGATAGCGCTCGATCTCATCGCGCAGCAATGTGCGTGGGCAAGCGCCCCAGGCTTGGCCGTCGGTCTCGCGAATATCGGCGTGGATGAAATCGAGCACCGGTGCATTGGCATCCGGGCCGCTGCCAACAGTGACGCGGCTGTCCAGATCGGGTACCAGCCGCAGGTCGCCATACGCGCCCCACGGATTGCTCGAAGCGATGATGTCTTGCGGCGTCAATGCGCTGTTGGCCGGAACCCAGCCGCAACCGGCTGCCTGGTAATGCTCCAGCTCATCGGTTGGAAACGAACGGCCACGGGTGATGCCGATCAGGTCAGTGGTGACCAGCGTGGTCATCGGCAGCGGCGTCAGGCGTGCGCTCATGGCTGCATCTCCTGTATACGGCCGAGCACAGTCTGAGTATTGGTGATCCAGCAGTAACCCTTGATGGCGTTGAGGCAGGCGTGATGGCGTTCAGCGCTGTAAGTGGCGCAGGCGTCCTCCACCAGTGTCACCAGGTAGCCACGGTCGGCGGCGTCGCGCACGGCCATGTCGACGCACTGGTCGGTAACGATGCCGGCAATGATCAGATGGCGGGTTTGCAGGTTGCGCAGCACGTAATCGATAGTGGTCGAGTTGAACACCCCGGATGAGGTCTTCGGCAGCACGATTTCATTTTCCGTCGGGGTCAGTTCAGCGATGATCTGCGCTTGCAAGCTGCCTTTGGGCAGGTGCATGTCCGACAGTTTGTGATCCAGCGAGCGGTCGCGACCATCGGCGGTCAGGCTTTCGATAATCGTGTGCAGCACGTCCTGCTGCGCTTGGCGAACGGCGCTGAGCAGTCGTTGCTGGTTAGGCACCACCTGGCTGCGCGTGCGCCGGAGGAAATACTCGGCATCGGGCCTGCTCAGGTGCGGGTCGAATTGCGGTTCGAGCCAGGCGCGCTGCATGTCCACCAGCAACAAAGCCGTGTGGTCGAACGCAAACGGCAGATCCCGAGGCGAGCGGTGGGGAAGGCTGAACATCCTTATTTTTCCTCCAGCAGATGAGTCGCAAAGTCGTTGCGCAGGGCATCGATGCCTTCCAGGCGATCGGCCGGATCCGGCACGCGCAAGGTCAGGCAGGCAATCAACGCCTCGACCTGCGCCAGCGCTGGCACCATGGTATCGAACGGCGATGCCGACTCCACCGGTGCGCTGATGATCAGATCAGCCATTTCGCGCAACGGCGAGGCGTAGACATCGGTGAACAGCACCACTCGCGCATTATTGTTTTTCGCCGCAGTGGCTACACGCAGGGCTTGGGTCTGGTAGCGCCGGTAGTCGAACACCAGCACCACGTCCTGGCGTTGCAGATCGAACAAGCGGTCAGGCAACAGGGCGTTGTCTTCCAGGGCAAAGCAGCCGGGACGCAGCAGGCGCAAGTGGTTGAGCAGGTAATGGGCCATGAGAATGCTGAAGCGGCCACCGAAGCAATAGACCTGATGACGGCTGTCGAGCAGCCATTCGACGAGGATTCGCACATCTTCGGGTTGGGTCAGGGCTTGGGTGTCGACCAGCAAACGGTGGCTGTCGGCCAGGTAATGGGCCCAGGCATCGTCCTTGTTCTGCTGCGAGCGTGGCTGCAAAAGTGTGCGTGGCGAACGCAAGCGATGGTCCATGTCACTGAGCAAGGCTTCCTGAAACTCGGCATAACCGCCGAAACCGAGCTTTTTCACCAGGCGGACTATGGTCGGATCGCTGACACCGGCATGTTCGGCCAGCCGCGCCATCGGTCCGAGACCATTACGCGGATACTGATCGAGCAGGGCGCGGACGACTTTGCGCTCTGACGGCGTCAGGTCCAGGCCGGGATCCGTGATCAGGTCTCTGAGAGGGGGCATCCGTGCTCCTGCTGGATGGGGTGTCGAATTCGTTTCACAATCCGTTAAAAAGAGTATTTATGTAATGAGTGCTACATGTCTAGCGAATTTTTGTACACGTGCAGCGAGCACCCAAAGCGTGCAAGGTTCCCGTTTAACAAGGGCTACACCGAAGTAGCTCGGCGTTGTAGTCCATTGCCTTGGTTGGTGTGAGACATTGCCTATCCAAGCTTCTGCGGCTGGCAGGACGGCAATCCCGATACCCACGGTTTTACGGCACAATGGCTCGCGGATTGGCTGTGCCGTCACTTGTATTAACTTTCAACCGAGAACCTGCTTGTGCCAAGTAGCCGTTTGACATTGATTTGCCATGCGCGAACCGTCGCACAAAAACTGGCGCGTTTTCCTACGGACGAGCCTGTTGAAGATTTGCCTGCAGCGTCTGACGCCTTCAAGGCGCGATTCGCTCCGCCATCGCGACTGATTTGCGGGCCAGAGTTGCGGACTCGGCAGACGGCGGCGTGGCTGGGCGTCGATGCGCACATTGACTCAGCCCTGCGCGATTGCGATTGGGGAGGCTGGCACGGCCAGTCGATCAAGGGTTTGCAGGCCAATCACGCCAACGCGTTGCGGGTTTGGCTGGCCGATCCAGACGCGGCACCCCACGGCGGCGAGTCGCTCAGGCAACTGACGGAACGGGTCTCAAGATGGCTCGACAGCATCGCCGCAACGCCGGGGCCCGTGATGGCGGTCACCCATCCGTTCGTCATGCGCGCGGCGTTGATGCAGGTGCTGCAAGGCGTAACGTTTAACGCGATCGACGTCGAACCGCTGTCGATGATCGAGCTGCGCTTCAACGGCATCTGGCGACTACGCTTGCCGGGCACGGCTCTCGGAGAGGAATTGTGATGAAACAACTGCTGGTCATCGGCATTGGCGCCGGCAATCCGGACTACATCACGATGCAGGCGGTGAAAGCGCTGAACCGGGTCGATGTGATCTTTCTGCTGGATAAAGGCGAGGGCAAGCAGAAGCTGATCGATCTGCGCCGCGAGATTTGCGAGCGCTACATCACCGATCACGCTTATCGCTTTGTCGAAGCCAGCAGTCCGGAGCGCGACCGGGGTGATGTCGATTACACGGCAAGCGTCGATGCACTGAACCGCACCAAACAACAGACCTTCGGACGGCTGATCGATGAACAATTGTCCGACGGCCAGTGCGGCGGTTTCCTGGTCTGGGGCGACCCGGCGTTATACGACAGCACAGTGCGGATCCTTCAAGCGATTCGGGCATCAGGCCGCTGCGCGTTCGAGTACGAGGTGATCCCCGGGATTACCAGCGTCCAGGCTCTGGCTGCGCAGCACAAGATACCGCTGAATACGATCGGCCGTTCGGTGGAAATCACCACGGGCCGGCAGTTGGCGGCGGGGCAGGTGAGTGAGGCGGACAGTGTTGTGGTGATGCTTGATGCCGAAGATTCGTATCAGCGGGTGGCGGACCGGCAGACCGAGATTTTCTGGGGGGCTTACCTGGGCACGCCGGACGAGGTTCTGCTTAGCGGCACGCTGGCGGATGTCGCCGATGAGATTGAGTGGGTGCGCAAAGCGGCACGGGCGAAGCATGGGTGGATCATGGATACCTATTTGCTGCGCAAGCCATAGATTGGGTGGCTGACCTGGCCCCTTCGCGAGCAAGCCCGCGCCCACAGTGGAATGCATCGCAAATGGGAGAGAGCCTGCTCGCGAAGGGGCCAGACCATCCCTACGATTCTCGACGGCAAAAAGAAACCCGGTGCAACGCAAGTCGCACCGGGTTTTTTGTTGCCAGCCAACAGCGGATGTCGTGGATCCGCCGCTGGCCTTGAACTTCGTATCAGACGCGTTCCAGCGCCAAAGCCACACCCTGGCCGCCGCCGATGCACAAAGTCGCCAAGCCTTTTTTCGCGTCGCGCTTGAGCATTTCATGCAGCAATGTCACCAGCACGCGGCAGCCCGATGCACCGATCGGATGGCCGAGGGCGATGGCGCCGCCGTTGACGTTGACCTTGGCCAGATCCCATTGCAGGTCTTTGGCCACGGCCAGCGATTGTGCGGCGAACGCTTCGTTGGCTTCGATCAGGTCGAGCTGATCGATGCTCCAGCCGGCCTTGTCCAGGCAGCGGCGGGTGGCCGATACCGGGCCGATGCCCATGATCGCCGGATCGACGCCAGCGTTGGCGTAGGCAGCGATTTTGGCCAGCACCGGCAGGCCCAGCGACTTGGCTTTCTCGGCACTCATCAGTATCACGGCCGCAGCGCCATCGTTCAGCGACGAGGCGTTGCCAGCGGTGACGCTGCCGTCCTTTTTGAACGCCGGGCGCAATTTCGCCAGGGATTCGGCGCTGGTGTCGCCGCGTGGCTGCTCGTCGACCTTGAACGCGACAGGATCACCTTTACGCTGCGGAATCAGGATCGGCGTGATTTCCTCAACGAAGCGGCCCGCCTCAATCGCAGCGGCAGCTTTCTGCTGGGAAGCGGCAGCAAAGGCGTCCTGCTGTTCGCGGCTGATTTCATACTTGTCCACCAGATTCTCGGCGGTAATGCCCATGTGGTAATCGTTGAACGCATCCCACAGGCCGTCGCTGATCATGGTGTCGACGATTTGTGCGTGGCCCATGCGCAGACCAGTGCGCGCGCCCGGCATGATGTAGTTGGACAGGCTCATGTTCTCCTGACCGCCGGCGATGATCACTTCAGCGTCGCCGCAACGGATTGCCTGTGCCCCGAGATGCAAGGCTTTCAGGCCCGAACCGCAGACTTTGTTCAGCGTCATGGCCGGCACCGCGTGGGGCAGGCCGGCCTTGATTGCGGCCTGACGCGCCGGGTTCTGCCCGGCACCGGCGGTCAGCACCTGACCCATGATCACTTCATCGACCTGCGCAGCGTCCAGACCGGTCTGCTCGAGCAACTGGCGGATCACCGCCGCGCCCAGATCTACGGCGGACACGCTGGCCAGGGAGCCCTGAAAACTGCCGATCGCGGTACGCGTGGCGGCAATAATGACGACGTCTTGCATTTTCGAATTCCTCACTCGGCAGCGAACTGCATTTGCGGTACGTGATCCGGGACGATCAGTTTACCAGCGGTTTTGGCGACGATTTCCTCGACGCTGACGCCAGGTGCGCGTTCCTTGAGGACAAAAGCGCCATTTTCGATTTCCAGATAGGCGAGGTCAGTCAGCACGCGCTTGATGCAACCGGCTCCGGTCAGCGGCAGACCGCATTTGGCCAGCAGCTTGGATTCACCGTCCTTGGACGCGTGGGTCATGATGACAATGATGTTGTCGGCACCGGCCACCAGATCCATCGCGCCGCCCATGCCCTTGACGAGTTTGCCGGGGATCATCCACGAAGCGATGTTGCCTTCGACGTCGACTTCGAACGCGCCGAGTACGGTCAGGTCGACATGGCCGCCGCGGATCATCGCAAAGGATTCGGCGGAATTGAAGATCGACGCGCCGGTCCGTGCGGTCACGGTTTGTTTGCCGGCGTTGATCATGTCGGCATCAATGGTTTCTTCGGTCGGAAACGGTCCCATGCCGAGCAGGCCGTTTTCCGATTGCAGCATGACTTCCATGCCTTCGGGGATGTAGTTGGCGACCAGGGTCGGAATGCCGATACCGAGGTTTACGTAGTAGCCGTCCTGCATTTCGCGGGCGACGCGCTGAGCCATTTGTTCGCGGGTAAGTGCCATGTTGTTGTTCTCCGTAGGCCTGAATTATTTGCGGATGGTGCGCTGTTCGATGCGTTTTTCGAACGTGCCGCAAATGACTCGATCGACGTAGATGCCCGGGGTGTGGATCTGCGTGGGGTCGAGTTCGCCGGGCTCGACGATTTCTTCGACTTCGACCACGGTGATCTTGCCGGCAGTGGCCGCCAGCGGGTTGAAGTTCTGGGCGGTGTGGCGGTAAACGACGTTACCGAAATGGTCAGCCTTCCAGCCTTTGACGATGGCAAAGTCGCCGGTGATGGACTCTTCCATCAGGTACTTGCGACCCTTGAACTCACGCACTTCCTTGCCTTCAGCCACCGGGGTGCCGACGCCGGTGGCAGTGAAGAACGCCGGAATGCCGGCACCGCCAGCGCGCATTTTCTCGGCGAGGGTGCCTTGCGGGGTGAGGATAACTTCGATGTCGCCCTTGAGCAGTTGCTCCTCGAACAGCTTGTTTTCGCCGACGTAAGAGGCGATGACTTTGCTGATCTGGCGATCGGTGAGCAGCACGCCGAGGCCGAAACCGTCGACGCCGCAGTTGTTGGAAACCACGGTGAGGTCACGGGTGCCCTTGCGCTTGATCTCGGCGATCAGATTTTCCGGAATGCCGCATAGCCCAAAGCCGCCGGCGATAACGGTCATGCCGTCTTCCAGCCCGGCCATCGCTTCCTCGTAGGAATACACACGCTTGTCGAAACCTGCCATAGGCACCTCTTTTATTATTTGCGGGCGGCTGGCTAGCCGAATGACTGGAGTGTCTCTCCGTGAAATATATTTGTTAAGTTGATTTTTGCGGTTGATTGATTGATAAAGTTCAACAATCGCCGAAATTACTGAAATGGGTGATTCCCTGTAGGAGCTGCCGAAGGCTGCGATCTTTCGATCTTAAAAATCAACGTCAAAAGCTCGCAGCCTTCGGCGGCTCCTATATGACCGTGCTTCATGCTCAGAGCATTTATTATGACCATCAAACAGATCCGTGCCTTTCTCGCCGTGGCCCATAGTCTGAGTTTCGCGGTGGCCTGCGAGCGTCTGCACCTGTCGCAGTCGGCGCTCAGCCTGACCATCAAGGCGCTGGAAGAAGGCTTGGGCGGGCGCCTGTTCAGCCGCAACACCCGTAATGTCGCGCTGACCGCGGAAGGGGAATCGCTGCTGCCTTTGGCGCGCCGCTTGATCGCCGACTGGGACAACGCCGAGGACGAAATGCGTCAGCGCTTCAGCCTGCAGCGCGGGCGCGTAACGCTGGCGGCGATGCCGTCGTTTGCTGGCAATCTGCTGCCGCCGATCCTCAAGAGTTTTCGCGCGCGATATCCGAACGTCAACGTGACGGTCAATGACGTGATCAACGAGCAAGTGCTGGAAATGGTCCGCGATCGTCAGGTTGAACTCGGCGTGGCGTTCGCGCCAATGCAGAGCACTTCGATGACGTTCACGCCGCTTTATGTCGACCGCTTTGTCGCAGTGGTGCCGGCGGATTCAGTGCTGGCCAAACGCGCCGACATTGATTGGCAGACCTTGCTGCAAGAACCGTTCATCACCCTGCAGCGGCCCTCGACAGTGCGGGTCATGCTTGAAGAGCATCTGCAGGCGCGCGGGATGAAGTTACCCGTGGAATTCGAAAGCCATCAATTGGCGACGGTCGGCCGGATGGTGGCCAGTGGGCTCGGGGTCAGCGCGGTGCCGGCGTTGTGTGCGGGGCAAATGCGCGAGCTGGGCGCGCAGTGTCTGACCTTGAATGATTCGGTCGAGCGGGCAATTGGCGTGTTGACCGAGCCGGGCAATGAGCTCTCGGCGGCGGCCCAGGCATTGTTCGATATTCTCCAGCAGGAAAACCTGAGCGAACGTCTGCTGCCCTGAGCACCTGCGAAGTGGGCTTCAGAATTGCAGACGCTGTGCCAGCAGCGGCAGTAGCGCTTCGCACGACCCTTCAATCTTCAAATCGAGCAAATCGTCGGCCCGGGTCTTGCCCAGGTTGATCGCAATCAGCGGCTTGCCGCGCTCGGCGATGACCCGGCACAGGCGAAACGCCGAATACGCCATCAACGACGACCCCACCACCAGCAACCCCGCCGCATTCTCGGCAGCCGCCATTGCCCGTGCCGCCGTCGGCGGCGCCACGTTTTCGCCGAAAAAAACCACATCCGGCTTCATCCGCTCACCCGCACAATGCGGACACTGTGGCACCTGAAAGCGCGCCTCGAACGCCGGATCAAGCAGGGTATCGCCATCCGGCGCCTGCACCGCGTCAACGCCTCTCAGATAGGGATTGTGTGCTTCCATCTGCTGCTGAATCTCGTCGCGCTGGCTGCGCTGGCCGCAGTCCAGGCACAGCACCCGATGCAAGCTGCCGTGCAGTTCGATCACATCATGGCTGCCGGCCTGATCGTGCAAGGTGTCGACGTTCTGCGTGATCAAAGCGCTGATTCGGCCACGCTGTTGCAGCGTCGCCAACGCTTCATGCGCGGCGTTCGGTCGGGCCTGGCGCACGCGTGGCCAGCCGAGCATGGCCCGTGCCCAATAGCGACGACGTGATTGCGGGGCGGCAAGGAATTCCTGATACATCATCGGCTGCCGTCCGCGACGCACGCCGTCGCTGTCGCGGTAGTCCGGAATGCCCGAAGGTGTGCTGATGCCGGCGCCGGTCAGCACTAGAAACTTGTCTTCGGCCATGGCCTGCAGCAGCGTGTCGAAATGTTCACGGATCGGGCTGTCGAGCATGCTCAGCACTCCAGATTGGACAGTGCTCGCAGGTTAGCACGCGATCCGCATGGGTTACTTGCGCGCCTCCAGAATCAGGTTGAACGGCGTTTGCGTGGCACGGCGGAACTGTTTGAACCCGGCTTCGGCAAAGACTTTGCGCAAGCGCAATTCACCTGCCTGCGCACCGAGCCCGAGACCGACTTCCTGAGACAGTGAGTTGGGCGTGCAGATAAACGTCGAGGCGGCGTAGAACAGGCGCCCGACCGCGTTGAGATTGTCGTCCAGTTTATCGTTGGCGAACGGTTCGACCAGCAACACTGTTCCGTCGTCTTTGAGTGACTCATACGCATGACGGGCGGCACCGACCGGGTCGCCCATGTCGTGCAGGCAATCAAAAAAGCAGACCAGGTCATAGTCGCCGCCAGGATAGTTTTTCGCCGTGCCCTCGAAGAATCTGGCGCGGTTGCCCACGCCACCTTCTTCGGCGCGTTGCGTGGCAACCGTGATCGACGGCGCGTGAAAGTCAAAACCGACAAACTGCGACTTGGGAAACGCCTGGGCCATGATCACCGTCGACGCTCCGTGGCCGCAGCCGATGTCGGCGACTTTGGCGCCGCGTTCGAGTTTGGCCACCACACCGTCGAGTGCCGGCAGCCATTCCGCGATCAGATGACCTTTGTAGCCGGGGCGGAAGAAGCGTTCGGTGCCGCTGAACATGCACGGGTGGTGATCGCCCCAGGACAGAGCGCCGTTGCCGCGCATGGCCTTGACCAGTTTGTCCTTGTCATGGAAAAACGACGCGACCACGCCGAGTCCGCCAGCGACGTACACCGGCGAATCCTCTACGGCCAGCGCCATTGCCTGTTCTTGCGGCAAGCGAAACTGACCGTCAAGGTGCTCCATGTAACCGGACGCGGCGTGGGCGCTCAGCCATTCGCGCACCAGGCGCGGGTTGCAGTCGGTTTTTGCCGCGAGGGCTTCGGGGCTGAGCGGTTGGCTGTCGGCCATCGCGCGGTACAGGCCAAGCTCTTCGCCGACAATGACATTGGCCAGCATCGCCGCGCCGCCCATGTCGTTGACCAGTTTGCCCATGAATTCGTTGAGTTTCGCCTCATTCATCACGTGTGCTCCTGAAACAGGATCACCGTCCGGCGGCGTTGAATGTCGAGGCAGGCGCCACCGGGCGGTGGTCACGGATAGGGCAGGGCACAGCAGACGTCCTGCGGCCCCCTCGACTGGGTAAGAATGAGTCTAGTCGGTGTTTTTCTCAGCGTGGCAGCGGCAATTTCAGTTCCGCGCACAACCCGCCACCATCACGATTGCTCAACATCAGCGAACCGCCCAGCGCCATTGCCAATTGCTGGGCAATCGCCAGCCCGAGCCCGGTGCCTCCGGTGTCACGATTGCGCGAGTTTTCGACGCGGTAGAACGGTTCCAGCACCTGCGCGAGTTCGGCCTCGGCGATGCCCGGGCCACGATCAAGGACTTTCACCGACAGGCTGTTGCCCTGCGTTTCAACCTGCAGCTGCGCGGCGCCGGCGAATTTCAGGGCGTTGTCGGTCAGGTTGACGAGGACGCGGCGCAGCGCTTGCGGGCGGGTTTCGATCACCGCTTTGCTCTTGCCGCCGAGCTGCACGTCCTTGCCCATGTCCTGATAGTCGAACACCAGGCTGTCGAGGAACGAGTCGAGATCGGTGCGGCGACTTTCTTCGGTGGCACCATGAATGCTGCGGGCATAGGCCACGCCTTCGCGCACCAGATGTTCGATCTCGCCGAGGTCGCTGCTCAGTTTGTCTTTCTCGACCGAGTCGTCCATGAACTCCGCGCGCAGTTTCATCCGCGTGATCGGCGTTTGCAGATCGTGGGAGATCGCCGCCAGCAGTTGCATGCGTTCTTTCAAGTAGGCGGCAATGCGCGTTTGCATGGCGTTAAACGCCCGCGCCGCGTGAACCACTTCAGTCGGGCCTTGCTCGTCGAGTTTGACCGGGTGTGCGTTGGGGTCGAGGGTTTCCACGGCGTTGGCGAGGCGGGTGAGGGGACGAATGGCGATGCGCACGGCCAGCCAGGTGCAGAGGATCAGCAACGCCAGTTGGCCGAGCAGCACCACCGGCAACCACGGTGACAAAGGCACCATCGCCGGACGGATATCGATGGTCACGGGGCTGCCGTCGCTCAGGCGCAGATGGCCCTGGAAATGTCGTCTCTGCCCACCGGGAACCTCGGTAAACACGATTGGATAAGTATCGCCGATGGCCGCGGTAATCGAGGCAATGGCAACGGACTCTTCAGCCGAGGTCACCGGCATGCCCGGTTCGCCCTCATTGAGCAGGTAGCCATAATTGCGCCGCGCCAGACGCGGCAACCAGGCCTCGCGTTCGGCGGCGGGCAGGCGATCGAGGATCGCCATCGACGTCGAGACGTCGGTTTCGAGGTTGCCGAGCATGGTGCTTTTCGCACTCTGGTAACGCTCGTAATACTGCGCGCCGAACGACAGGCCCTGCGCCAGAATCAGCCCGATCAGGAAAATCAGCGACAGGCGCGAGGCGAGTGTGCGCGGCCATTGCAGCTTGAGTTTCATGCCGACGCCCCGAGCAGTTCGACCGGCAGTGAAAACACGTAACCTTCACTGCGCACGGTCTTGATGTAAGCCGGCTCGCGGGCATCGTCGAGCAGACGCTGACGCAGGCGGCTGACCAGCAGATCGATGGAACGGTCGAACAGATCGGCTTCGCGTCCCTGGGTCAGGTTGAGCAATTGGTCACGGCTGAGCACCCGTTGCGGATGGTCGAGAAATACCCGCAGCAGGCGGTATTCGGCGCCACTGAGGGCCACCATGGTGCCGTCGCTGTCGAGCAAGTGCCGGGCCGAGGTATCCAGCTGCCAACGACCGAATGCCAGCAGGCGTCCGGCTTCGGTGACCACCAGATTCGGCGGCAACATACGCGTGCGGCGCAACACGGCGTTGATCCGCGCCAGCAATTCGCGGGCAGCGAAGGGTTTGGTCAGGTAATCGTCGGCGCCCATTTCCAGGCCGATGATGCGGTCGGTTTCATCGTTGCGCGCGGTGAGCATCAGCACCGGCGTCGCCTTGTGTTTGCCGACTCGCAATTCGCGGCACAGCTGCAGGCCATCGTCGCCGGGCATCATGATGTCGAGCACGATCAGGTCGACGGTGTTGGCATCAAGGAAGCTGCGCATCTGCCGGCCATCGGCGACCACTGTCGTGCGCAGGCCGTTTTTCTTCAGGTAGTTGCCTACCAGCTCACGGATCTCGCGGTCGTCGTCGACGATGAGAATGTGATCGACATGTTCCATCGGTTCAAGCCTCTGTCAAAGGGGGAATGCCGTGCAGTCTATAGCGCCGTGAACTGCACGCCTGCCTGCCTTTGTATTGCAGTGTATCTGCCGCAACGGCGGATACACGCCGACGCAAAAACGCGATTTTCTGCGGGTTTTGTATCGCTGTGTATCTACACGCGGCGTGGATACACAACGAGTGATTCTCGTCCTTTCCTGACACAGACGCGATACCTCGAGGGCCTCAAATAGGCTCCATCGAGGCACACACAGACCGCCTCGGCTCAAACCCACTGAAGCCTTGAGGACACCACCATGATCAACAAATCCGTAGTCGCCGCTTGCCTGTTCGCCGCGCTGAACATCTGCACCCTGTCGGCCCACGCCGAAGCTGACGTCAGCCGGCAAACCTACACCTACGGCACCCATCTGGATATCAAGAAAGTGCTGTCGATGACTGAGGACACCTCGGTGACTTGTGGCATCACCGAGGCGCGCATGACCTACCTCGATTCTGCCGGCAAAACCCACGAGCTCGATTACAGCAAATTCGCTGAAGGCTGCAACAACCAGAACTGAGCCATCCCTACTTTTTCTGCAAGGAGTTTTGCCATGAACAACGTCTCGCGCTTTTTGACTGCCGCAGCCTTCGCTTTCACCGGCGCCGTCGCCCACGCCAACAGTGCCGTAGAGCAGAGCAGTTGCGCCAGCAGCACCTGCTTCCAGCTGACCACAGTGGCGAAGGAGGGCAGTGATGCACTGATCGCCGCTGACGGCTTCAGCCGCACGCCGCAAGGTCAGATGGTTGCTGCTGATGGGTCGAGCCGCACGCCGCAGGGCCAGATGGTTGCTGCTGATGGTTCCAGCCGTACACCTCAGGGCCAACTGGTCGCGGAAAACGGTGCCAGTCGCACGCCCCAGGGGCAATGGCTGGATGGCCAGAGCGCATGAGCCACGGCGTTAACAAAACAGGCTAGCGAGGGGGGTGTTTCTCCTCGCTGTCCGGTTGCGTGTCCAGCCCCCATTTCAAGGTGACCACTTATGTACCTCATCGCATTTCTCGGCGGTCTGCTGACCATCCTCAGTCCCTGCATCTTGCCGGTGGTGCCGTTTCTGTTCGCTGGCGCCAACCGCACACGCTCCTCAATCCTGCTGACCCTCGGCGGCATGGCGCTCACCTTCGCGCTGATCGCAAGCCTCGCCGTGGTCAGCAGCGAGTGGGTGATTCAGGCCAGCAACACCAGCCGCCACATTGCTCTGTTGGTGATGGCGCTGTTCGCCCTGTCACTGATCTCGGCCCGCGTCGGCGACTGGCTGACCCGCCCTTTTGTCGCGCTGGGCAACCGTCTCGATCAGGACACACGTAAACGTGCAGGACCGATGGGCTCGATCATGCTCGGTGTCGCCACCGGTCTGCTGTGGGCGCCGTGTGCCGGGCCGATCCTCGGCGTGATTCTCACCGGCGCGATGCTGCAAGGCGCAAATGCCCAGACCAGCCTGTTGCTGCTGGCTTACGGCGCCGGCAGCGCCTTGTCCTTGGGTACGCTGATTTTCGCCGGGCGCGGGTTGGTCAATCGGCTGAAACCGTCGATCCCGTTCAGCGGCTGGTTGCGCCGTGGTGCCGGGGTTGCGGTGCTCGCTACGGTCGCGGTGATTGCGACGGGCGCGGACAAATCCCTGCTCGCCAATACCTCGTCCGAAGGCGTGGCCAGCGTGGAGAAAAACGTCCTGGAAAACGTGCCGAAAGTGGTCGACTACTTTGTCAGCAAAGTCCGCGCCGACTCGATGATGGACGAAGCTCAGGGCCCGATGCCGTCGCTGGCCGGCGCTGTGCAATGGCTCAATTCACCAGAGCTGAGCGCCGAATCCCTGCGCGGCAAAGTGGTGTTGGTGGACTTCTGGACCTACGACTGCATCAACTGCCAGCACACCCTGCCGTACGTCAAAGCGTGGGCGAAGAAATACGCGAAGGATGGACTGGTGGTCATCGGCGTACACACCCCCGAATACGGCTATGAGCGCATCATCGACAACGTCACGGATCAGGTGAAAAAACTCGGCATCACCTACCCGGTGGCCATCGACAACGACTACGCGATCTGGCGCAACTTCGACAACCAATACTGGCCGGCGCATTACCTGATCGACGCCAAGGGCCAGGTGCGCTACAGCCACTTCGGCGAAGGTCGCTATGAGGCGCAGGAACACATGATCAAGCAGTTGCTGGAAGAGGCCAAGGCACCGGCCGCCTGATCAAAACAACGCAATGGCTCAAAGGTCGCGGACCATGAGCCATTGCGTTTTGTCCCACGCTTGAAAATGCTGCAGAACCTGCCAGCCGCGTCTGTTGTAGTAGTCGTGTTTGTCCTGCGTGTGCAGATACAGGCGCGCCACTCCTCGTTTTTTCGCCTCTTCGCATATCCCTTCAATCAACCGCTCGGCCAGGCCTTGACCACGCGCCTGGGGATCAACGAATACGCAGGCCAGCCAAGGGCCGAGATCGGCTCGATCAGCGAGGTCATCGCGCGCCAGTGCTGCGCCGCCGAGCAGCCGTTCACCGTCGATGGCAATCAGGCACGACCAGTCGCCATTGCTTTGGCCTTCGGCAAATTCCCGCTGCCATTGAGCCAAGGGTTGGTCGACATACTCGTAATGAAATTGATGATGAATCCATGCCGCGTAGCGATCGCTGTGCTGCATGTGTGCGGCGAGCCAGTCGAGTTGAAGTGACATCGGTCGAGTCCTTTCCTGAGGCGAGCCGGCATCAGAAACCAATCCAGCGGCGGTGGCAATGCGCAAGGTGTATCAGGCGCTTGACAGATCCCCGCCGCTCATCGGCAAAGTGCCCGGTTTACGGGGTTGCCGGACGATTGACAGGGACGCCGGGCAGCCCCGGCGCGATAGTGAGCAAGCACGGGCCGCGTCGACGCCTGTGCATTCTCTCTGCCACGGAGCTCGCTGTCATGAGTACCCCGATTGATCTCACTGCCCTGAAGGAACGTCAGAAAGTCGCTTGGGCCAGTGGCGACTACGCCGTGATCGGCACCACGTTGCAAATCGTCGGCGAAAGCCTCGCCGAGGCTTGCGATCTGCGCTGCGATGAGGAAGTGCTGGATGTCGCCGCCGGTAACGGCAACGCAACTCTGGCGGCGGCGCGGCGCGGTTGTGTGGTGACCTCGACCGATTATGTGGCGGCTTTGCTGGAGCGTGGCCAGGACCGCGCCCGGGCCGAGCATCTGGAGGTGATTTTTCAGGTGGCCGATGCCGAGGCACTGCCTTTTCCCGATGAAAGCTACGACGCCGTACTGTCCACTTTCGGCGTGATGTTTGCACCCGATCAGGTGACCGCAGCGACTGAGTTGGGGCGAGTCTGTCGTCGTGGCGGACGGATCGGTATGGCCAACTGGACGCCGGAGGGCTTTGTCGGCCAGATGTTCAAAATTCTCGGCCAGCATCTGCCCCCGCCCGCAGTTGCTCAACCTCCATCGAACTGGGGCTCGGATGCGTGGCTGCACAAACATTTCGATGATCGCGATTTTGTCGTGCGCGTGACGCGCAGCCATTTCAACTTCCGCTACCGGTCGGCGGCGCATTTCATTGACATCTTTCGGCACTGGTATGGGCCTGTGCACAAGGCATTTGCGGTGTTGTCGCCCGAGGCCGGGCAGGCGCTGGAGAATGATTTGACAGAGTTGCTCAACCGATCGAATCGGGCGGGAGAGCAATCGCTGGTGGTGCCGAGTGAGTATCTGGAGGTGGTGATTACCAAGCGCTGATGTTCGATTCGTCAGTATGACAATCGAATGTGCAAGTGGGCTTGCTCGCGAATGCGGTGCATCAGGCGGTGTGTGTTGACTGACACACCGCATTCGCGGGCAAGCCCGCTCCCACAGGACCTGCATTTCAGTCCGGATTCCTATTTCATCTGAGGCCGGTCAAACCACTCCAGCGCCGTGCGCCAGATGCAGATCCCCAAAAAGTAAGCCGACATCAGCAGCCACAAACCCATCACCAACGGATTGATCACCGGGTGATTGAGCACCAGCGACAAGCTGCACAACAGCCAGATCGCCGTCACCGCAATATTGATCGGCATGAAGCGGCGCACGCGGAACGGGTGCAGGAACTTCATCCGCGTCACCGTCAGCAATGCCAGACCGATCACGGTGAGAAAGGTAATCCACGGCCCCGGGCCGATGATGTACAGACACAACGCAACCACGTTCCAGGCTGCCGGGAAGCCGACAAAGTAGTTGTCCTTGCTCTTCATGTTGACGTTGCAGAAGCAGAACAGCGACGACACCAGAATCACCGACACCGTCAGCAGCAGGGTGTAATCGGGCAGGGGAATGTAGCGGTAGATAAACAATGCCGGGATGAATACATAGGTCAGGTAATCGATGACCAGATCGAGGATCGAACCGTCGAAACTCGGCAACACCGATTGCACATTGACCTTGCGCGCCAGAGCGCCGTCGAGGCCGTCGACGATCAGCGCCACGCCCAGCCACATCAGGCAATGGATTGGCTGGTTTTCCAGCAGGGCGAGGGTGGCAAGGAAGGCTGTGACCACGCCGGTCGCGGTAAAACCATGGGCGCCCCATGCTTTGAGCCTGGCGATGTGTACGGTGGATATCACGGGGGCGTTCTCCAGAAAGTGAAGCAAGCCGGGTATCGCCCATCGTCAGAAAGGGCGTCGGCAAACCGGGTCGGGTTGCAGCTATCGACCGGTTTCGCCGGGATAAGGTTCACCACCCTTGAATCTTAGCTCGCCGGCGGAAAATTTCTTGCGCGGCGATCCAGCGGTTATCGGGCGTCAGCCCAACGGTGCTGGCGCTATGGCCGCATCGGTCTATCGTTGCCTGACGCAATAGGGCCGGGCCCTGAGGATGACGTCATGAATACCAGCGATTTGCTCGAACAACTGCTGCGAGGCCAGGCCTCGGCGGGACAACAACGTGGTGCTTCGGCTGGCGGCGGGCTGGGCGGATTACTCGGTGGCCTGCTGGGTGGTGGCAGTCAGACCGGGGCGGGCGAGGCTGCTTCGGGTGGCCTCGGCGGCCTGGGTGGTCTACTCGGTGGCCTGCTCGGCGGTGGTGGCTTGGGAAGCGCCCTCGGTGGTGGTAGCCGAAGCCGTTCTGGCGGCACCAATTACGCCGCACTCGCTTCGCTGGGCATGATGGCCTACCAGGCGTATCAAGCCTGGCAACGCAGTCAGGCCAGCAAGGCACCGCAAAAACTGCCACAAACCGCCGACCTGCTCGCCGGCCCGCAAATCGAAACCCACAGCCACGCGGTGCTGCGCGCCTTGATCGCCGCCGCCAAGGCTGACGGGCGTATAGACGATGCAGAAAAGCATCTGATCAGTAGCGAAATCGGCAAACACACCGCCGATCCGCAATTGCAACAATGGCTCGACGCCGAAGTTGCCAAACCGCTGGATGCCGGTGACGTCGCGCAATCGGCTAATGGCGATCCGGCTGTAGCCGCCGAAATGTATCTGGCCAGCATCATGCTGGTCGACGATCAACAGGCCGCCGAACGCAGCTATCTGGATGAACTCGCTGCAGCGTTACGCATCGATCCGGATCTGCAGGTGCATCTGGAACAGCAGGCCAAAGGGCAAGCCTGAATCAACAGCAAAAGATCGCAGCCTTCGGCAGCTCCTACCTTTGAAATACGGTTCACCTGTAGGAGCTGCCGAAGGCTGCGATCCTTTGATCTTCAGAGCCATAATGGCGTCTCACAAAGGGTAGTCCCCAAGGCGTCTCACCAGACCGGCTCGCACGGGATTCTTGACTACGTAGAGCGCAGCGGCTTTGAGGTCTTCATCTCGTCTCAAGGCACGATCGTAATACCCTCGCTGCCATAATTGTCCTTGGCGACCATGTTGTCGATTGTATGCCTGGCAACTTCGTGATTTAACGCGACACATCAAATCTGCAAGCGAGCCCTCATTAAGTTCAATTAGCCAATAATGCAGATGGTCTGGCATTACGACCCAAGCCAGAGAGATCGCTAACCCGGATTCACTGCACCTCCTCAACTCGTTGACCACTAATCTCCCGTCGTGCCAATTGGTAAAGACACGCTCACGTTGGTTAACCACAGCGGTCAGTAAATAAACTCTTCCGGTTTCAGAATATCGGCCCGTTCTCAGACGACAGGCTGTTGCAGCAGCAGGCATTCCATTGCCTCCCTTTCAAGACCCTGAAAAAACCTTAGCGTCTGCACCCTATTTAGCCAGCTCATGCAGTTACTCGATGTGTCGCTAAACGCCTCGGCCATTCCATCCGTCCGGGGCTTTTTTACCTCGATTGAATTTTTCCGCTGCCGTATCGCTCTTCTGCATAACAGAACCCGCTTGCCATCGGTGTGCTCATGAACAGGAACCTCGACGATTACAACCGCATGCGTGATTTTTCTGCGACTTCGGAACCGGCTGCGGTCAAGCGCCCGGGCCGTAAGTCGGCCAAGGATCACGCCTTGCAGTTCTGCATCCAGAAGCACGACGCTTCGCACCTGCATTACGACTTTCGCCTGGAACTCGATGGCGCACTGAAGAGCTGGGCGGTGCCGAAGGGGCCGTCGCTGGACCCGAAGGTCAAGCGCCTGGCCATTCATGTCGAGGATCATCCGCTCGATTACGCGACGTTCGAGGGCAGCATTCCAGAGGGGCATTACGGCGCCGGCGATGTGATCGTCTGGGATCGTGGCGTGTGGATTCCATTGGAGGATCCGCACAAGGCCTATGCCAAGGGGCGGCTCAAATTCGAGCTGCAGGGCGAGAAGCTTGGCGGTGTCTGGAATCTGGTGCGCACGCATATGCCGGGCAAGAAGGAACAATGGTTTCTGATCAAGCACCAGGACAACGCCGCGCGTCCGCAGGATGACTTCGACGTGCTGGTGGCCGAGCCCGACAGCGTGCTCAGCGAGCGCACGATCGTCGGTAAATCTACGCCTGCCGTCGATAAGGCCAAACCGGTAAAAAAGGCCCCTGCCAAGGCGCGCAAGCAGGCGTCCGGGCAGCTCACCGGTGCGCGCAAGGCCAAGCTGCCGGCGCTGATAAAGCCGGAACTGGCGACGCTGGTCGACAGCGCACCCGACGGGCAGTGGAGTTACGAGATCAAGTTCGACGGCTATCGGATCATGGCGCGGATCGATCACGATGAGGTTCAGCTGTTTACCCGCAATGGCCATGACTGGACGCACAAACTGCCGCAGCAGGCCAAGGCGCTGGCGGCGCTGGGCCTTGAGTCTGCGTGGCTGGACGGCGAGATGGTGGTGGCCAACGAGCAGGGCGTTCCGGATTTTCAGGCGCTGCAAAATGCCTTCGACGCCGGGCGCAGCGGCAACATCGTTTATTACCTGTTCGACGTTCCATATCTGAACGGCGTCGACTTGCGCGACGTGCCGGTGGAAGAGCGACGCGCGGCGCTGAGCACCATCCTTGGCGCACAGAAAGACTCTTCACCGCTGCGCTTCTCCGAAGCCTTCGAAGAAACACCGGACGCGCTGCTCAACAGTGCTTGCCAGATGCAGATGGAAGGGCTGATCGGCAAGCGCCTTGGCTCGCCCTATGTGTCGCGGCGCAGCGGCGACTGGATCAAGCTCAAGTGCAAACATCGCCAGGAATTCGTCATCGTCGGCTATACCGATCCGAAAGGCGCGCGCAGTGCCTTCGGCGCTTTGCTGCTTGGCCTGCACGACCGTGACAGCGGCGAGTTGCGCTACGCCGGCAAGGTTGGCACCGGGTTCAACGAAACCACGTTGAAAAGCATCCTTGCCCAGCTCAAACCGTTACAGACCAAAAGCGCGGCGGTGGTCAATCCGCCCAGTGGTTTCGAGGCCAAAGGCGTGCACTGGCTCAAGCCCAGACTGCTGGCGGAAGTGGCATTCGCCGAGATGACCAAGGACGGCTCGGTGCGCCACGCCGTCTTCCATGGTCTGCGCGATGACAAACCGGCCAGGGACATTACAGAGGAGCGAGCGAAGCCTGTGAAAGCTGCCAAGTCGGAAAAAACCGAGAAGACCGAAAAAACCAAAACCGCTGGCAAGCAACCGGCGAAGAAAACCGCTGCCAGCAAAGCCGAAACCGCACCGTCGCAATCAGGACTGGCCGGCGGCAAGGTGCGCATCACTCACCCGGATCGGGTGATCGACGCAGTCAGCGGCACAACCAAAATGCAACTGGCGCAGTATTACGCCAGCGTCGCCGAATACATTCTGCCGCAACTCAAGGATCGCCCCGTGGCGCTGGTGCGTGCACCGGACGGCATTGCCGGCGAACTGTTCTTCCAGAAGAACGCCGATCGCCTGGCCATCCCCGGGATCACTGCACTGGACAAGGACGTGACCGGCCAGCCAGTGATGATGATCAACAATCCCGAAGCGCTGGTCGGCGCAGTGCAGATGAGCACCGTCGAGCTGCACACCTGGAACGCCACGAAGGTGGATCTGGACAAGCCTGATCGCTTTGTCCTCGACCTTGACCCGGATCCGGCGTTGCCGTGGAAAAGCATGGTGGAAGCCACCGCACTGACTCTCACCGTGCTCGATGAACTGGGCCTCAAAGCCTTTTTGAAAACCAGCGGCGGCAAGGGTATTCACCTGGTGGTGCCGTTGACGCGCAAGCACGGCTGGGACGAGGTGAAGGACTTCAGCCACGCCATCGTCAGCCATATGGCCAAGTTGCTGCCGGATCGTATTTCCGCGGTGTCCGGCCCGAAAAACCGCGTTGGCCGCATCTTCATCGATTACCTGCGCAATGGCCTCGGCGCCACCACCATTTGCGCCTACGCCGCACGCGCTCGTGAAGGCATGCCGGTCTCCGTGCCGCTGTACCGTGAAGAGGTCGCTGAAATCAAGGGCGGTAATCACTGGAACATTTACAACGTTCATGAACGTTTGACCGAAGTCGGCGACGAGCCTTGGGCAGACATGAAGAAAACCCGTCAGACGATCACTGCCGAGATGCGCAAACGGGTCGGCATGAAAAAGTGATCAGGTGTCGCGCAGCAAGTCGTGGGCGTTGAGCAGTTCGAAGGCGATTTGCGGATGGTTTTCCAGTCCTTTGCGGATCGCCGCCGGGATCGCCGCTCGTGTCTTGCGACACAAGCCCGGCAGTTCGTCGATCTGAATGGCAATGCCGCGCATGGTGCGCACTTCATTGAAGCCCGGGGCAACGTTGACGCGAATGCCTAGCTGTTCATACATGCGTTGCTGCAGCCGTTTGAGGTCGTCGAGGTCTTTGAGCTGTTCCAGGCGCGCCAAGAGGATTTTCTCCTCGGCGCGAGTCAGACGCAGGATGCGCAGATCGGCGCCGGGCGTTTCCAGCAACGGATCGCGCCCGCAGATGCAGGCGCCGGGTGGGCAGGGTGAGCGCAAGGGCACGTTCGTCGTCATGGCCTCCATCATAGAGGCCGGCGAACATATTTGCCTATGCGCACTCAGCGGCCGTCCATCGGCCGCTGCTTCCCGCGTGACTACTGATGCACGCCTTCGTATTGCACCAGAATGGCGTTGGCCAGGTCTTCATCGCTGGCATTCAGACCTGGGTTGGCCTGACGCACCTGTTGCAGTACCGACTCAAGATAAACCCCACGAATGGCGCCGCCGCTGGCGACAAACGCCGACACGTCGTCACGGGCCGGAATGACCATTTTGTCATCCTTGAAGGTCGAGTACAGCGACGCGGAGACACCCGCCGAAGTGGCGACATCACCCGCATCGACGCGGGCCAGCGCCGAACCAACCGGCAGGCAAAGCATAAGAGACGAAATCAGGACTAACTTGCGCATGACGTGTTCCTCCACAAGCGCGAAGCAAAAAGAGAAGGGACTACATAACCTCAGAGGTAAACGGCGCACCGGAGTTCCGTAGCGGCGAAAACGCAGCGGTAAGGAACCGGGTAAAACGGCCCAGGTCTACCGCATGCCTGTATTGCCGAGAAGCGAACCATGCTCGTCAGAGTCAGCCCCACTGTTGCCCGCCCCGCAGATCCGCGAATCGAAGCCGCATTGCTCGGCGGATTTGTCCTGTTGGCCTTTGCCCTCGGCATCGCCCCGCGCAGCCGCGTCGACTGGTTGCTGGAGAATGTTCTGGCACTGGCGCTGGTGTTGGCGCTGCTGTTGGCGCATCGGCGTTTTCGTCTGTCGACACTGTCGCTGGGGATGATTTTCGCCTTCCTGTGCGTTCATGAAGTCGGCGCCCATTACACATATTCCCGCGTGCCATACGACCAGTGGAGCACGCTGCTGACCGGCGTCAGCGTCAACCAAGTCTTCGGTCTGGAACGTAATCACTATGACCGGCTGGTGCACCTGAGCTATGGGTTGCTGCTGGTCTGGCCGATGCGTGAAGTGCTGCTGCGCCTGACCCCGTTGCGTGGCGCTTGGCTGGCGCTGATGACGTTGAATGTGGTGCTGGCGACGTCGGCGGTGTACGAGTTGATCGAGTGGATTGGCGGCGCTTATCTGGGTGACGACACCGGCCAGGCTTTCGTCGGTGCGCAGAATGATCCATGGGATTCACAGAAGGACATGGCCCTGGCGCTGTTCGGCGCCGGGCTGTCCTTGCTGGTGTTGACGCGCTGGCGTCGCACGCCGCGCTGATGGGTCAGATCACCCCGCAGGCCATGCGATCACCGCCACCGCCCAGTGGCTTGGGCATGTCGGAATGGTTATCGCCGCCGGCGTGAATCATCAGAGCGTGGCCCTTGATCTCGGAAAGCTTCTTCAGGCGCGGCGCCAGCACCGGGTAGTTAGCGACACCTTCAGCCGTCACGTACACCGCCGGCAGATCGCCCAGATGCCCATCGGCGTAAGGGCCAAGGTGCTTGCCGGTTTTCGCCGGATCGAAGTGTCCGCCAGCGGCCAGTGCCGCGCCTTTGACGCCATCCTTCATGCCGGCTTCGCAACTGCCGTTTTCATGAACATGGAAACCATGGATGCCGGCCGGCAATGACTTCAGGTCCGGGGTGAACAGCAGACCGTACGGCGTCTCGCTGATAGTCACCGAGCCGATCGCCTGCGGCGCGCCGTCGGCGCTGACCAGATTGATCGTGACTTCCTCCGTTGCTGCCTGTGCGGTGCCAATCGCCAGGGTGCCGAGCAGACCAAACCACAGTGCACGTTTCATAAGCGTTTCCTTGAGCTGCATGAATGTTCGAAAGGCTGGATTGATAGCCTGCCAGGGTTTACCGGCGATGAGGGCGTTATCCAGGCGCTGCAACGTGTGACCGGGCGCGCAGTTGAAAAGTTTTGCCCGATTCAAGTCGCCGCTGACATCAGCCGATACGCTCTTTGTCGGCAGTGCCATGCAAATAGGCTTAACTGAATTCCGACAAGCGCAATTCAGCGTGCCCACGGGAGATTCCACGGTGTCGATCAAACTGCGTTTGGTGCTGCTGATTGCGACCAGCCTGCTGACGGCGCTGATCGTGAGTCTGGTCAGTTACGTCGGCAACCTGCGAATGGCCACGGCGGTCGGCGACAACACGGTGAGCATGAGCGCGCTGCGCAATCACATGGAGGCCGACATGATGCACGACGCCCTGCGCGCCGATGTCTATTCGGCGATGCTGTTCGGCCTGGGCAAAAGCACCGCCACCGCCACAGAAGTGCGCGATTCGCTCACCGAGCACGCCGGGCATTTTCGTGAAGTGCTGAATGACAACCTGAAGCTGCCGATCAACCCGGCATTGCGCACGGCGCTGGAGCAGATCAAGCCGAGCCTCGACACCTATATCAAATCCGCCGAGCAGATCGTCGGCATGGCGCTGGACAACCCCGACGCTGCCCAGCAGCAGCTCGGCACGTTCAACAGCGCGTTCAGCCAGCTCGAAGAACAGATGGCAGCGCTCAGCGAGTTGATTGAAAGCAACACCCGACAAACCAGCGAAGGCACCGAAGCCGCCATTCGCAATGCCAATCTCGCCCTTGGCGTGGTGCTGATCGCCATCCTGTTGTTGCTGCTGGTTCAGGGCCGCTGGGTGATGCGCAGCATCCTCGGGCCGCTGAAGTCTGCCAGCCGCATCGCTGAAAGCATTGCTCATGGCAACCTCAGCGAGCCGATTATCGAGCCCGTCGGCAAGGACGAAGCCAGTGTTTTGATTCGGACATTGGCGACCATGCAGCGCGACCTGCGCAATATGATCGACGTGGTCCGGCGCAACGCCCACGGCGTCAGCGGCATGAGCGAGCAACTGAGCCACGGCTGCCATCAGGTCGCCGACAGTAGCCAGCAGCAGAGCGTCGCCGCCGGGACCATGGCCGCCGCCGCCAGTCAGATGACCGCCAGCATCGAAGAAATCACCCGCCACGCCGAGCGCGCCCTGAGCATGGCCAATCAAGCTGAAACCCTGGCCAAGGAGGGTGGCGGGGTGATTCATCAAGTGGTCAGCGACATGGACGACATCGCCCGCTCGGCGCAGCAGTCGGCGCAGGTGATCCGCACGCTGGACCAGGAATCCGAGGCGATTTTCAACATCATTCAAGTGATCAAGAGCATCGCCGACCAGACCAACCTGCTGGCACTGAACGCCGCGATCGAGGCGGCGCGGGCAGGTGAGCAGGGCCGGGGTTTTGCAGTGGTCGCCGATGAGGTGCGCAGTCTGGCGGCACGCACCAGCGCCTCGACTCAGGAAATTGCTGCGATGGTCGCGCGGATTCAGAGCAGCACGCGCGAAGCAGTAACCAGCATGGAGGCGGGCGTGGCGCAGGTCGACAAGGGCATGGCGGTGACGGCGGAAGTCGAGCGGGCGATTCGCGAAATCCTCGACGCCACGCTGAACACCACGCAACTGGTCAATGACATCACCCGCACGATTGGCGAACAGAGTATGGCCAGTAACGAAATCGCCCATCAGGTGGAGATGATTGCCGGGATGAGCGAGGGCAATAGCCGCGTGATCGGGCAGACGGCGACGACCACGGATGAGTTGTCGGATCTGGCGGGACAGTTGGCGCGGTCGGTGGATCGGTTTCGGTTGTGAGATTCATGTGAGGGTTTTGTGATGCCTGATCTGGCGCTTTCGCGAGCAGGCTCGCTCCCACAAGGTTCGGCAATGTCGGGTCCTTGGTGGGCGCGGGCTTGCTCGCGCAGAGGCCGGCTCGGGCAAATGTGGATCAGGCCAATGTGCCCTTGATCAAAACCTGAACGCCTGCCGCCCGACCAACAGCCATTTCCCGCCCTGTTTCTGCCAGATCTGAAAATTCTCGATCTCGGTCGGAATCACCTCGGTTCCCTTTAATGCCTGCGCAGAAAAATGGTGACGCACCAGCGCGGTATCGCCGGACATTGTGATCGTCTGCTTCTGCATTTCCAGGGTTTTGAACGCACTGCGGCCGGTTTCGATATCGGCGATGAATTCCTGCTTGTCCTGGATCTTGCCGCTGGAGTGGCCGTAGGTCAGGTTCGGTGCGGTGAGAGCGTTCAGTTCGGCGATGTCTTTGTGCAGCATTGCCTGGGTCAGGTGATCGACCGCTTGGGCCACTTCTTTTTCCGCTGGGGCAGGGGCAGCCATGGCGCAAGCGCTGAAGGCGCAGAACAAGCCGATAATGAGGCGAAATTTGATCATGTTGTTTCCTTGTTGTTATTGGATTGGAATAACTGGCGCATTGTTCGTCAGTCATCGTACAACGTAGCAGGTTATTTTCGACGTGAGCAACGAGCCGTTGGCAAATTCGCTGAGATGCGATGCGCATCGCGCAAAAATTTTCGTGGCCAATGCTTTAGCGGGGTCATGTTTGGAGCTTGATGGCCGATAAGTCCCTGAGCGCAAAAAGACTTTCAAGTCGGGAACAGACGCGCGGGTTCGCCCTGACGTGATATTCTCCGCGCCAATTTGCTTTGACCTAATTCGGTTGGCCTGCTTTTTCAGCGGGCCGACGGGATCCCTGTCGCTCAAGCAGCTGAAGCCAATAACGATAAGAAGTCAGTTCAGAAGGGACATTAACTGAGGTCGATGCAACAGGTCGGCCTTGTGTGCCCACCCGTCAATATTGAAGTGTGCCGATTGCGCGACGCCAGCCTGAGCGTCAACACAGCGCAACGCAGACTGATAACAACGACGGGCGGAAGGCGTTTTATCATAGGTGCAACAGATGTTTAAGAAAGTGAACACAGCCTTGCTCGGTCTGGCTTTGGCGATGGGGATGTCGTCTGCCAATGCTGCCGAAGCCAAGAAAGTTGACGTCCTGCTGATCGGCGGCGGCATCATGAGTACCACACTGGGTGTGTGGATCAATGAGCTGGAACCGACCTGGTCGATGGAAATGGTCGAGCGTCTCGATGGCGTCGCCCAGGAAAGCTCCAACGGCTGGAACAACGCGGGTACCGGTCACTCGGCGCTCGCCGAGCTGAATTACACCCCGGAAGACGACAAGGGCAACGTAACGATCCCGAAAGCCGTCGAGATCAACGAAGCGTTCCAGGTTTCCCGTCAATTCTGGGCCTGGCAGGTTCAGCAAGGCGTGCTGAAGAACCCTCGCTCGTTCATCAACACCACACCGCACATGAGCTTCGTGTGGGGTGATGACAACATCAAGTTTCTGAAAAAGCGCTACGAAGCCCTGCAGGCGAGCCCGCTGTTCGCTGGCATGCAGTACTCCGAAGACCCGGCGGTGATCAAGAAGTGGGTACCGCTGATGATGGAAGGGCGTGACCCGAACCAGAAAATCGCGGCCACCTGGAGCCCGCTGGGTACCGACATGAACTTCGGCGAAATCACCCGCCAGTTCGCCGCTCACCTGCAAACCAAACCCAACTTCGATCTGAAACTGTCGAGCGAAGTCGAGGACATCACCAAGAACGCCGACGGCACCTGGCGTGTTAGCTACAAAAACCTCAAAGACGGCAGCAAAACCGAGACCGACGCCAAGTTCGTGTTCATCGGCGCTGGCGGCGGTGCCCTGCACCTGCTGCAGAAGTCGGGCATTCCTGAAGCCAAGGAATACGGTGGCTTCCCGGTGGGTGGTTCGTTCCTCGTCACCGAAAACCCGACGATTGCCGAACAACACCTGGCCAAGGCTTACGGTAAAGCCTCGGTGGGTTCGCCACCGATGTCCGTTCCGCACCTGGACACCCGCGTTCTGGATGGCAAGCGCGTCATTCTGTTTGGCCCGTTCGCAACCTTCAGCACCAAATTCCTCAAGGAAGGTTCGTACTTCGACCTGCTGACCAGCACCACCACCCACAACATCTGGCCAATGACCAAGGTCGGCATCAAGGAATACCCGCTGGTCGAGTACCTGGCCGGTCAACTGATGCTGTCGGATGAAGACCGCATGAACGCGCTGAAGGAATACTTCCCGAACGCCAAGGCTGAAGACTGGCGCCTGTGGCAAGCCGGCCAGCGCGTACAGATCATCAAGCGTGATGAAGCCGCTGGCGGCGTGCTGAAACTGGGGACCGAGATCGTGGCTTCGCAAGACGGTTCGATCGCCGGTCTGCTGGGCGCATCGCCAGGCGCGTCGACTGCTGCACCGATCATGCTGAGCGTGCTGCAGAAAGTCTTCAAAGATAAAGTCGCGACTCCTGAGTGGCAGGCCAAGCTGCACCAGATCGTGCCGAGCTACGGCACCCAGCTCAACAGCGATCCGGCCAAGGTCGCTGCCGAGTGGGCTTACACCGCGAAGATCCTCGAACTGCCGACGCCTCCGGTGATCGGCCAGGTCGTTGCTCCAGCGGCACCTGCGGCTGAAAAAGCTGTAGCGCCGAAAGAAAATGCTGCACGTGACATGGCTCTGTAACCAGAACCCTGACACACCAAACCCACTGAACCGGCGACGGTCAGTGGGTTTTTTATGCCTGGTTGGTAGGAGCTGACGAGTGCAACGAGGCTGCGATCTTTTGACTTTGACGTTTTGAAGATCAAGATCAAGAGATCGCAGCCTCGTTGCACTCGTCAGCTCCTACGCACCGGTAATGGGATTCAGGCTTTTGTGGATGCCAGATAAGCCCCCAAACGACTTCCCATTTCCTCGCCCAATGCCTGCAATCCGCTCAACGGCCGCACCATCACTTCGAACTCGACGATCTTGCCGCTGGCGTCGAAGCGAATCATGTCGATGCCCTTGAGTTCCTTGCTGCCGACCCTGGCGCTGAATTCGAGAATCACATTCAAGCCATCCGCCGTCGCCAACTCGCGGTGATAAGCAAAATCTTCAAACACCTCGAACACGGTGTTGAGGATCATCGCCACTACCGGCGCGCCGGGGTAGGGCGTGTGAGCCATGGGCGAGCGGAATACAGCATGCGCATCGAGCAGTTCGGGAAGCGCTTTGAGCTTGCCGCTGCGGATCATTTCGTGCCAGCGCTTCAGGGACGCGGCGACGTTGGGCTGCAAGGTGAGGTCGGGCATGGTCACTCCGGTTGTTATTGTTGTCAGTGGGCAATGACTTTAGATCAACCGGGCCGAAAGTGGATCCTCACGCCTCAGGCTGAATACCGGTATATGCCCGAAGCGGATCAGATGCGCATCTGATCCGTATATTTCTGTTTCATCTGCCTCTGTATTCAGTACAGCCTCAGCCTCACAATGCCCCGGCAGTGCGGACATACATCCTCCGACCTCATTCCGAAGCGTCCGGTGCACCGCACACTCAGCATCAAGGAGCGCAACATGTACAAGATGGCGATTTTCCTCGGCGGCTTTCTGACCTTGACCATCCTGATTGGCGTACTGGCGACGATCTCTCCCGTCTGATTCGCACGCAGCTTTTTCGAACTCTGCCGTTCTCCTGCTTTCAGTTGCAGAACAGGGCCAGCACGTGCCCGCCACTGAATGTTTGAGGAGCGAAACATGCGTACTACAACCTCGCAGGGACGTTGGGTTCCCATCGGTTTCATGGTCGCTGTGCTGACCGGTTGCGCGATGAGCAACACCGATTCGCCGGTGCAGACTCCCGGTCACGCCAAGGCTTCCGACACAGAGATGCTCGAAGTCGGCGCGCAATGGTTGCAGGACAAACCGCCGATCCGCGCATTGAACATGTACCTGGATGGTTTCCATTTTTACAACGGCCATCCCGGCGCGCAGATGGAAGCACACCACTACTGCTCGGCGCTCAACGAGGAAGTTTTCCAGTGTGTGATCTACGACGGCAACAGCGCTGAAGCGAAGTTGATGGGCGTGGAGTACATCATCAGCCAGCGTCTGTTCACGCAATTGCCTGCGAAGGAAAAAGCCTTGTGGCACAGCCACGCCCACGAAGTGACGTCCGGCCAGTTGATCGCGCCCGGCATTCCGCAAGTGGCAGAAACGCGATTGATGGAGAAGCTCGCCAATACCTACGGCAAGACCTGGCACACCTGGCACACCGATCAGGACAAGCAACTGCCGCTGGGCGTGCCGCAGCTGATGATGGGCTTCACTGCTGACGGCCAAGCGGATGCGCAAATGGTCCGCCAGCGCGACCAGCGTCTTGGCATCGATAGCGCCGAAAAGAAAAAGGCCCGCGCCGACATCAAACCCGCGCCTGTCGCACCAGGGGCTGATGCGTGGCAGAAGGGCAATGCCGTGCAGCTCACCGACCCGACCGGGCATCAGCACGTCATGCCGCGCCCGGCCACGCCTGGGGATGAAAATGCCCGGAGCAGCAGTCAGCCATAGTCATATGCGCTAACCGATGTGGGAGCGAGTCTGTTTGCGAAGGCAGTGTGTCAGATACAGATTTTTGACCTGACCCGCCGCTTTCGTGAGCAAGCCCACTCCCACAGGTTTTTCGGCTGCACCCGGATCCCCGCCAACCCACAAATCTCCTGTAGGAGCGGGCTTGCTCGCGAAGGCAGTGTGTCAGATACAGATTTTTGACCTGACCCGCCGCTTTCGTGAGCAAGCCCACTCCCACAGGTATTTCGGCTGCACCCAGATCCCCGCCAACCCACAAATCTCCTGTGGGAGCGGGCTTGTTTGCGAAGGCAGTGTGTCAGATACAGATTTTTGACCTGACCCGCCGCTTTCGTGAGCAAGCCCACTCCCACAGGTTTTTCGGCTGCACCCAGATTCCGCCAACCCACAAATCTCCTGTGGGAGCGGGCTTGCTCGCGAAGGCAGTGTGTCAGATACAGATTTTTGACCTGACCCGCCGCTTTCGTGAGCAAGCCCACTCCCACAGGTATTTCGGCTGCACCCGGATCCCCGCCAACCCACAAATCTCCTGTGGGAGCGGGCTTGCTCGCGAAGGCAGTGTGTCAGATACAGATTTTTGACCTGACCCGCCGCTTTCGTGAGCAAGCCCACTCCCACAAGTTTTTCGGCTGCACCCGGATCCCCGGCAACCCACAAATCTCCTGTGGGAGCGGGCTTGCTCGCGAAGGCGGCCGCGTGATCGCTACATCCCTCAGCGATGCAACACATCCTTTATCCACCGCAGATATTCCTCACGCTCGGATATCGAGTTATGCCCCGAGTCCGGCACCACCTTCAGCGTCGCCACGCCCGCAGGAAAACTCTCGAACAGCCGCTGCGTGCTGCTGCGTCCAATCACTTCGTCATGACTCGCCGCCAATAACAGCGTCGGCACGCGAAGGTGCGCCGCGTATTTGCCCGATTCGAATCGATCCTTGAGCAACCATTTCACCGGCACCCAAGGGTATTGCCGGGCGGCGATTTCTTCGAGACTGTTGAACGGCGTCACCAGGATCAGCTTGTGCACCGGCCGCTGACTGGCCAGGCGCACCGCCACGCCCGAGCCGAGGCTGCGCCCGATCACCGCAATCTGTGGATGGCTGGCGTAGACCTGATCGAACAACGCCAGCGCATCTTCGGCAATCGCGGCCTCCGAAGGCGAGCCGGTGCTGCCACCAAAGCCCCGGTAATGCATGAAATACAGCGCATAGTCAGGAAACGCGTCAGTGAACTCCGGCAGATTGCGCGAGACGTCCTCGGCATTGCCGCCAAAATAGATCAGCGCCCGTGATCCGCTGCGTTCTCGCGCAGTCACCCACACGTCAGCGTCCGGCATCGACAGTTTCAATCGCGAATCTGCTGAAACCACCGCGGCAGGCTGGGGAAACCAAATCAGCGAACGCTGAAACACGAACAGCGCGGCGCACAGCACCAGGTACACGGCAATGATGAAAACGACGAGTGACATCAGGGTTCGGGACATTCGGCTACTTTTAACGGAGTGAGGAGGTGGCTGTGGCAGTGTAGTTCAGCGACTGCGCCTGCCAGCCTGCGCACACACCATGCAACAGATCCGCGCAGCAGGAGGATCCGCATGCGCCACACTGAAGGTTATACCCGTCGCCGCTTGCTGACCCTGGCTGCCGAGGCTGCGGTGGTGTTGACGATTGATCGGGCGTTGGCCAGCGGCACACCGCCGGCCATCACTGCGCCACACGCGGCAGGAGACCAGACCATGCAGACCCGCGCCATCCCTTCCAGCTCCGAGTCGCTGCCCATGGTCGGGTTGGGCACCTATCGCGGTTTCGACGCTGCACCGGGCGACCCGGTTTACCGACAATTACCCGCCGTACTCGAAGCGCTGTTCAGGAAGGGCGGCACGCTGATCGACAGCTCACCGATGTACGGCCGCGCCGAGCAGACCACCGGTGAACTGTTGTCGATCCACGAACCGCGATCGCCGGCCTTTCTCGCCACCAAGGTATGGACTCGCGGACGCGAGGAGGGCATCGCGCAGATGGAGGAGTCGTTCAGCCTGCTGCAGACAGAGCGCATCGACCTGATGCAGATTCACAACCTGCTCGACTGGCAAACCCACCTGCCGACACTGCGCGAATGGCGAGAGCAGGGGCGGATTCGCTACATCGGCATCACTCATTACACCTCGTCGGCGTATGACGAGGTCGAAGCGGTGCTGAAAGCCGAGCAGCTCGATTTCCTGCAGATCAACTACGCCCTCGATGACCGCGGCGTGGAAAAGCGCATCCTGCCTCTGTGCCGTGAACGCGGTGTGGCAGTGATCTGTAATCGACCTTTTGGCGGCGGCGACCTGCTCAACAGGCTCAAGGGCAAGCCACTGCCGGCCTGGGTCTCGGATGTGCAGGTCCACAGTTGGCCGCAACTGGCACTGAAATTTCTCCTGGCACATCCGGCGGTGACTTGCGTGATTCCGGGGACGAGCAATCCGCGCTACATGGCTGAGAACGCCGGAGCCGGATTTGGGCCGATGCTGACCGATGCGCAGCGGCATCAGCTGATTGCGTTGCTGGGCTGAACCGGATCAACCGCGATAGCGCAACGCTTCCAGCAACAACGCAAACGCCGGCGCTGCCTGGCGTCGGCTCGGGTAGTACAGGTGATAACCGGAAAACTTCGGGCACCAATCGGCCAGCACCTGGACCAGGCGGCCGTCGGCCAGAAAGGGCGCAGCAACGTTTTCCGGAATGTAACTCAGACCAAAACCGTCCAGCGCGGCGTCGAGCAACGGGTACACGCCGCTCAGCGTGACTTGTCCGCAGACGCGAACCTTCAGGCTTTCTCCCTCCTTTTCGAATTCCCACGCATACAGTCCACCATTAGTGGGCAGGCGCAGGTTATTGCAGGCATGGTTGGTCAGATCGCGCGGGGTCTGCGGCGTACCGCGCCGGGCAAAATAAGCGGGCGACCCGACTACGACCATGCGCATGTCCGGGCCGATGCGCGTGGCGATCATCCCTTGTGCCACGTCCTCGCCCAGACGCACCCCGGCATCGAAGCCCTGACCGGCGATGTCGACGAAACCGTAATCACAGCAGACTTCGACGGCGACATCCGGGTACTGCGGCAGGAACGCTTGCAACACCGGGCGCAGGATCCAGTTCAACGAGTGGTCAGTGGCACTGATGCGAATCTTCCCGGCCGGGGTCTCGCGCAGGCTGCTCAGGGCGGCCAGTTCGATCTCGATTTCCTCGAAGCGCGGACCGATGGTTTGCAGCAGATGTTCGCCGGCCTCGGTCGGCGAAACGCTGCGCGTGGTGCGGGTCAGCAGGCGCAGACCGAGCCGTGCCTCGAGGCTGCGAATGGTGTGGCTGAGCGCCGACTGCGACACACCGAGCTTGGCGGCGGCCTTGGTGAAACTGCGTTCACGGGCAACGGCGAGGAAGGCGAGCAGGTCGGTGGCATTTTCTCGAAGCATTGATGATTGTCCTGCATAAGTTTTTTTGGATTCTAGTCGATTATCCAAAGAGTGCTGACCGCTACAGTGAGCCATTATTTATCCGGAGGAACCGCCATGAACCCGATTGCTGCTTCCGCACTGGCCCTGTCGCTGCTGACTGGCGAGGTGCAGGCCACCGAAAAACCGCGTGTCACCGTTACGCCGAATGGCTCCCAGCCCTCGGCCAAGGGGCCGGCTGAGTGGTTCACCGGCACGGTGCGAGTGGATGCCCCGTTCAAGGGCACCGACGAGGGGCGCGTCAGTGGCGCCACCGTAACGTTCGAGCCGGGCGCGAGAACGGCATGGCATACCCATCCGCTGGGGCAGACATTGATCGTGACTTCGGGAGCTGGGTTCGTACAGGAATGGGGCCAGCCGGTTCGTGAAATCCGTCCGGGCGATACCGTGTGGATAGCCCCGGGCGCCAAGCATTGGCACGGCGCGGCGCCGACGACGGCGATGAGTCACATCGCGATTGCGGAAGTGCTGGATGGCAAGGTCGTGGACTGGATGGAGCAGGTCAGTGATGAGCAATATCCGCGCTAAGCAAAACACCCTGTAGGAGCTGTCGAGTGCAACGAGGCTGCGATCTTTTGATCTTGCTTTGGAGATCAAGAGATCGCAGCCTGCGGCAGCTCCTACAGGAGTGTTTTTACGTCGACGTTTCTTCAGATCATCTCGGGCAACGAATCAAGAATCTTGTCCAGCGTAATCGGATACTCACGCACTCTCGCGCCGGTAGCGTTGTAGATTGCATTCGCCACCGCCGCACTCACGCCGCAAATCCCCAATTCACCCACGCCTTTGGCCTTCATTGGCGATGAGATCGGGTCAGTTTCTTCGAGGAAGATCACTTCCTGATGCGGAATGTCGGCGTGCACCGGCACTTCGTATCCAGCCAGGTCATGGTTGACGAAAAAGCCCAGACGCTTGTCCACCGCCAGCTCTTCCATCAATGCCGCGCCGACGCCCATGGTCATCGCGCCGATGACCTGACTGCGCGCCGACGTCGGGTTGAGAATTCGCCCGGCAGCGCACACCGCGAGCATGCGCCGCACCCGGACTTCGCCGGTGGCGGCATCGACGGCCACTTCGACGAAGTGCGCGCCAAACGTTGATTGTTGATACTTCTCGGCCAGATCGCCGAATTCGATGCTGTCCTCGCCAACCAGCGCGCCGCCTTCAGCGGCATTGCGCAGCGGCAGGCTCTTGTTGCCGACGCGCACCTGACCATCGACAAACTCGGCCTGATCCGCCGCCAGCCCGAGCTTGGCGGCGACCGCTTCGCGCAGTTTCACGCACGCAGCGTAGACCCCGGCGGTCGAGCAGTTGCCGCCGAACTGGCCACCAGAACCGGCCGACACCGGGAAGTCCGAATCGCCCAGACGCACCACCACATCATCCAGGCCGACGCCCATCATCTCCGCAGCCGTCTGGGCGATGATCGTATAGCTGCCAGTGCCGATGTCGGTCATGTCGGTTTCGACGATCACCTTGCCGTCGCGCTCCAGGCGTACACGGGCGCCGGACTTGACCAGCAGGTTGTTGCGAAACGCCGCCGCGACGCCCATGCCGATCAGCCAACGACCTTCACGGCGGGTGCCCGGCTGCGCGTTGCGCTGATCCCAGCCAAATTTCTCGGCGCCGAGCTGTAGACATTTGACCAGTTGACGCTGAGAGAACGGCCGCTCGGTTTTTACCGGATCGACCTGAGTGTCATTGACGATGCGGAACAGCACCGGGTCCATTTTCAGCTGTTCGGCCATTTCGTCCATGGCGATTTCCAGCACCATCAGGCCCGGCGCTTCGCCCGGTGCGCGCATGGCGTTGCCTTCGGGCAGATCGAGCGGGGCCAACCGCATGCTGACGCGGCGATTTTCTGCGGCGTACAACAATTGACTGGGTTGCGCGGCCAATTCGACCTTGCCGTCGGCGAGGTTGCCCGACCAGCCCTCGTGGGCGATGGCGGTCAGCTTGCCATCGGGCGTGGCGCCCATGCGGATGCGCTGAATCGTTGCCGGGCGGTGGGTGGTGTTGTTAGCCATTTGCGGGCGGGCGAGGGCGACTTTTACCGGCCGACCCGCCATGCGCGCACCGAGGGCCGCGAGGATCACATCAGCGCGAATGAACAGTTTGCCGCCGAAACCGCCGCCGATGTACGGCGAGACCAGGCGAACGTTCTCCTTCGGCAGGCCAAGGGTTTTTGCAATGTCGCCGACACTCCAGGCGACCATCTGATTCGACGTCCACACGGTCAGTTGGTCGCCTTTCCACGCAGCCAGTGTCGCGTGCGGTTCCATCATCGCGTGGGACTGATCCGGGGTGGTGTAGGTCTGGTCGAACTGCACCGGTGCGGCGGCCAATGCCTTGTCGAAATCACCGTGATTGACGTCGGGCAGCTCGTCTTTCGGCTCGACGCCGAGGTCTTTGACGCTGGCCAGATCGAACTTGCCCTCGAGGGTTTCGTAATCGACCTTGACCAACTGCGCGGCAGCGCGGGCCTGTTCGAAGGTCTCGGCAACCACCAATGCGACGGCTTGCTGGTAATGCTGAACCTCGGGACCGGCGAGCAGATGCGCGGCGTTGTAATCACCTTTATCGAGTTTGCCGGCGTTCTCGGCAGTGACGATCGCCAACACACCGGGGGCAGCTTTGGCCTCGCCCAGATGGATGGCTTTGATTCGTCCTTTGGCGATTGCCGAATCAACCATGAAACCGTAGGCCTGATTGGCCGCCGCTTCATGTTGCTCGTAGGCATAGGTCGCCTGGCCGCTGGTTTTCAACGGGCCTTCGATGCGCTCGGTAGGCTGGCCAACGACCTTCAGACGATCGATGGGGTTGGTGGTGGCGGGCGTGTCGAATTTCATGCGGTTTCCCTCGCTTGCGCCAACACCGAGGCCAGCGTGCGCTCGACCAGTGTCAGTTTGAATTGGTTGTCATCGGTAGGTGTCGCGCCTTCGAGCAGGCGTTCGCTGACCGCTTTGGCGCCCTTGGGCAGCAGCGCTTCTGCGGCTTCGACCCGCCACGGTTTCGGCGCAATGCCGCCGACGGCAACGCGGCCGGTGCCATCCTTTTGCAAGATCAAACCGACCGAAACCAGCGCGAAGGCGTAAGACGAGCGATCGCGAACCTTGTGATAAATGTGCGTGCCGCCGACTGGCGCGGGCAGGGTCACGGCGGTGATGAATTCACCGGGCGTGAGACTGGTTTCGATGTGCGGCGTGTTGCCCGGCAATTGATGGAAATCCGCCATGGCGATGCTGCGCTTGCTGCCGTCAGGTTTGACCGTTTCGATCTGCGCATCCAGCGCGCGCATGGCAATGGCCATGTCGCTCGGGTGGGTGGCGATGCAAGCGTCGCTGACGCCGATGATCCCCAACTGCCGAGTAACGCCGCCGATCGCTGAGCAGCCGCTGCCCGGATTGCGTTTGTTGCAGGCCTGGTGGGTGTCGTAAAAGTACGGGCAGCGGGTGCGTTGCAGCAGGTTGCCGGCGGTGGTCGCCATGTTGCGCAGCTGCCCGGAAGCCCCTGCAAGCAAGGCGCGGGAGAGCAGGGCGTAGTCCTTGCGTACGCGGGCGTCAGCGGCCAGATCGGTGTTGCGCACCAGCGCGCCGATGCGCAACCCACCTTCGGGCGTGGCTTCGATCTGGTCCAGGCCCAAGTGGTTGACGTCGATCAGGTGCACTGGGGTTTCGATGTCGAGTTTCATCAGGTCGAGCAGGTTGGTGCCGCCGGCGATGAACTTGGCGCCTTCGACTTGCGCAGCCTGGGAAGCGGCTGCGGCAGGCGAGTCGGCGCGGCTGTAATTGAAGGCTCTCATGCCGGCACCTCCGCGACTTCAGTGATGGCTTCGATGATGTTCGAGTAAGCGCCGCAGCGGCAGATATTGCCGCTCATGCGTTCCTGCAGTTCGGCGGCGATCAGTTTGGGCGCCTCAGTCAGGCTCGGGCTGACGTGGCTGGGAATGCCATCGCGAATTTCCTTGAGCACAGCGACCGCCGAGCAGATTTGCCCCGGCGTGCAATAGCCGCATTGGTAGCCGTCGTGCTTGATGAACGCGGCCTGCATAGGGTGCAGCTTGTCGGGCATGCCGAGGCCTTCGATGGTGGTGACTTCGCTGCCTTCGTGCATCACCGCCAGGGTAAGGCAGGAGTTGATCCGCCGACCGTCGGCGATCACCGTGCACGCGCCGCACTGGCCGTGGTCGCAGCCTTTTTTGGTGCCGGTCAGGTGCAGGTGTTCGCGCAGGGCGTCGAGCAGGGTGGTGCGGGTGTCGACTTCGAGGGTTTGCGGTTTGCCGTTCACTTGCAGGGTAACTTGACTCATGGCCGGTTGCTCCAGACTGGCCGCGTAGGCCTTGAGGCTGATAAAGGGGGGCATGGCGAACGCCGTCGCGGTTACGGCGCCGAGGATCATGAAGTTGCGTCGGGAAATCGGCATGGTTCGATTCCTTGTCTCTCATCGGGCGGCAGGATTGCAAAGGGCCCAAACGGGCGCGCCGGCATGCATGCCAGTCTCGTAAAAGGAGTGACCGCCGAAGAGGGGAAAAGGTTTTGTCGGATTTGCGCTAAAGAGTTATGTGCTCAGCTCATCAATAGACCTGTGGGAGCGAGCCTGCTCGCGAAGAGGCCGGCACATTCAACTTCTTCATTGACTGAGCGTATGTCTTCGCGAGCAAGCTCTCCCACAGGGAATGGGTCTATCTGACTAATGTGAACCCACCACCATCGAGGTAAACGGCGCGACATACGCCTGCAACGTCACCAGCCCGCCGACCAGGATCGCCAGCACGATCGAGTGGAAGAACACGTAACGCAGGATCTCGCCCTCATGCCCGTACCAACGGGTCGCAGTGGAAGCGACGACGATCGACTGCGCATCGACCATTTTGCCCATCACCCCACCGGAACTGTTCGCCGCCGCCATCAGCACCGGGCTGATACCAAGTTGTTCCGAGGTCACCCGTTGCAAGCCGCCAAACAGCACGTTCGAAGCGGTGTCCGAGCCGGTCAGCGCCACCCCCAGCCAGCCGAGCAGCGTGCCGAACATCGGATAGAAAATCCCCGTCGCCGCAAAGGCCAGGCCCATCGTCGCGTCGAGTCCCGAATAACGCGTGAGAAAGCCCAGCGCCAGCATCGCCGCAATCGTGATCAACGAAAACCGCACCACCCACAGCGTGCGCAGGTATTGCTTGATCAATTGCGGGATCGAATAACCCATCAGCAAACCGCCAACAATCGCCGCCAGCAGGATCCCGCTGCCGGTGGCGGTCAGCCAGGTGAATTTGTAAATCGCTTCCTCGGCTTTCGGCGCCGCAACCACTGGCGGCACCTTCTCGATCTGCAGGTGCAGGTTGGTGAAGGTCACTGCCGGGGCGAAGATCGGGTTGGCCTCGCGCACGGGTTTGCCTTGCGGGTCGAGCTTGGCCGATTGCGTAACCGGGTCAATCACCGGGCGCGTGTCGAACATGTTCTTGAAGCCCTGCGTGCCCCAGGCGAACACGAATAGCGTGAGAATGATCCAGGGCATCCACGCGCGCATCACGGCCGGGCGCGCCTGATCGCTGAAGGCGTCACTGGCGGTGACTGTTTCTTCATCGACTTTCGAGTTGTCGACGCGCCCGGACAGCGCTGCCGAGGTGTGGATGGTCGCCGGTTTCCACACTTTCAGGAACAGCGTCAGGCAGGCCATGGAAATCAGCGCGGCGATCACGTCCACCAGCATCGGCCCGTGGTAGTTCGACACGAGAAATTGCGGAATGGCGAAACTGACCCCGGCCACCAGAATCGCCGGCCACACTTCGAGCATCTTGCGCCATCCGGCGAAGGCCCAGATCAACCAGAACGGCACCAGCACCGAGAAGAACGGCAGCTGCCGACCGACCATCATCGACAGCTCCATCTCGTCCAGCCCGGTGACTTTGGCGAGGGTAATGATCGGTGTGCCCAGGGCGCCGAAAGCCACCGGCGCAGTGTTGGCGATCAGGGCCAGGCCCGATGCGGCCAATGGCGAGAAACCGAGGCCGATCAGGATCGCGCCAGTCACCGCCACCGGAGTGCCGAAACCCGCCGCGCCTTCAAAGAACGCACCAAAGCAGAAGGCGATCAGCAGCAGTTGCAATCGTCGATCGTCGGTGATGCGCGCGAGGGAATCCTGCAGCACTTTGAACGAGCCGTTCTCGGTGGTCAGGCGATGCAGAAAGATGATGTTGAGGACGATCCAGCCGATCGGCAGCAAGCCATTCGCCGCACCGAACAACGCCGCCGAGCCGGCCATGCCCGCCGGCATGTCGAAGGCGAAGATCGAAATCAGCAGGGCGGACGCCAGCGCCAGCAGCGCCGCCAGATGCGCCTTGACGTGAAAGAACGCCAGCGCCGCAAGCATTACCACCACCGGCACCGCAGCCATCAGCGTGGAAAGCACCGGATTGCCGAACGGGTCATAGATTTGCTGCCAGACCATGGTCCACCTCTGCTTGTTGTTATTTGAGGGTGCAGATCCATTGCATGGGGGTTGGTTGCAAGCAGTATAGGTGGCGTTACGCCGCTGTTCGGCTGCGACGAACAAGCCGACAAACGGTCAATAGTGGCCAGTGAATCAACGTGCTTTTGCCCGGTCGTATTTGCGGCTGCGCGCACTGCGTCCGAAGACGCGGGCAGCGTGGCTATTTTCCGTCGTCAAGACCTTGGGTTTTAGGGAAGTGTTGAATGAAGCAAGCGACAACCATGCTGCTCACTGTGACCGCCGCCGTATTGCTCAGCGGCTGTATTGCGGATTTCGATGATGATCATCGGCATGGCCGGCATTACGACCGCGACCATGGCCGCTATTACGACCATGACCGGCGCTGGGACGACCGCGATGACGACCGCCGCGATGGCCGTCGTTATCACCGCGATCGCGATGATGACTGAATGAATGAAGAGGGCGTTGCCGCTAACGGAACGCCCTCTGTGCATCAGTTGAAAAAACGAGCGTTCGCCTGGACGCGGGATCGCGCAGGCACCGAGGCCTCGTGACCGAGCAAATGGGTGGCGAGTATGTCGCTCAGAAAGCGGAACTGATCGTTGAGGCCGACCACTTCATTGCTGAAATGATTGCTTGCGGCGGGCATCAGCAGATCGTCGAAGTCTTCGTTGAACACCAGCGCCTGAGCCTTGCGCGGCACGACGTGCTGTTGATAGTAGTTGCTGCCGAACACCGGGAAACTCACGGAGAGGGTGACTTGGGTGTGGACCATGATGTAAACGCCTGGTTGTGTGTCGGATGAGCTAATCGTGCCTTTGGCGAGGGAGGGGCGGAAGGCAATCGTGGCGATGGTGGATATCGACGACAGTGATGATGAACGGGATTCCCTTTTAGAGCGGGCTTGCTCGCGAACGGTATCTCAGTCGATACATGGGGTGACTGACGCACCGCTTTCGCGAGCAAGCCCGCTCCCACAGTCGATAGCTGACACTCCTCAGAGCCTTGGCAACCTCCAAACCAGCCGGTCCTGGCACGCCACCAATCCACAGCCATGCCGAAAAACCTGTGGGAGCGGGCTTGCTCGCGAAAGCGGCAGAGCAGTCAACATCGATGGCGACTGGCAAGACGCTTTCGCGAGCAAGCCCGCTCCCACATTGGTTCGCGGGGTTCTCCACTAACATCAGCCAAGCAGCCACAAGCCTCGCACCTATACTCAAATCTGCACCTCCCCAAGCCAAAGGACACCACCACCGTGAACCCGCGCGCGCTGGTCGTCGCCGCACTGTTTCTGTTTGCCGGCTGCTCCACCTCGGCCCGGGCGCCGGTAACTGCGCCGCGAGCCGTGGTGGTGTCGGCGCACACCTGGCAGCAGATCGACCGCGAAATTCTCAGCGCTTCGCAGCAAGCCACCGACCAGGTGAAGTTGTTTGCCCGTGGCTCGATGGAACATTGGCGCACTCGGATCTATCAGCAAACTGAAGAAAATTTCATCCCCTGGTTCAGCAGCTACTGGACCCAGGAATGGCTGTCGATGAAGGTCAGTTGGTACACGATCAGCGCCGGCGGCGAGCAGGACGCTTCGGCGAAACGGCTGGCGGCGTATCTGCTTGAGCAATATCAGGAAAAGGTCCTCGCACCGGTCGCAGTGGAGGTTGACCCGGACGCGATCCTGGCTCAGGCCACGGCGTTTTACGCGCAGTTGATGGCGCAACAGATGCCGCTCATCGCTCAGCGTCATGGCGTGCCGATTGCGCAGCTCAACGCACGCTTGCAGAAAATCCCTGCCATTGCCCTAGGCCCACCGCCTGCACGGGATGCTTCGCTGTTCAAGGTGATCAGCACCGAACCGCTGAACACTCTGCCGGCGTACGCCGCGCTGATCGACAAGATCCACACCGACGGCGGCACCAAAGGCATTTCCTCCACCGACGCGGCGATGGCGCCGGTGGCCAAACGCGCCAGCCAGCGCATCGAAGCGGAAATGGCCCCGCGCGGCGCCGCCAGTGCAGTGGCGGCAGCGGCGGGCAAACTGGCCGGAGCAATGATTTCGGTTGGCGTGGCCGGCATTCGCGCCATCATCCAGGCCAACGATCGCCCCGACAGCGAAGCGCTGATCCGCAGCAGCCTTGGCAACACGTTCGACAAGGCCTGGCTGAAGTTGCTGCAGAATCCGACTACGGGGGTGATGGCGGGCACGTTGCACATGGCCGGGCAGGTCGAGGGCAGTTTGGGTGCACATGAGGAGCCGCCGGTCGGGCTTGGGGCAGATGGTGCGCAATGGCGTCCACCGCAATCGCCCAGTCAGCAGATCGAACCCCTCCTCCTGCAGGCCCGATGAAGTTTGACGGCCAGCGGATGATTTCGGCGGTTTGAAAACGCTTCCTGTACCGACTCCTGTGGCAGCGTGCAGTCGCAGCGCTTGCCACAGAGCCTGGAGCGCCAAGTCGAGCAATCAACGTTGACGCCAGACGCCTTTGCCGCTCAACCGCGACCGGTCATGCGCCACGGTGAAATTCTGCTGCGGGCCCTTCGGCACCACCCCGGTCGGGTTGATGGTTTTGTGGCTGCCGTAGTAGTGATGTTTGATGTGCTGCAAATCCACCGTCTCGGCAATCCCCGACCATTGATACAGCTCGCGCAGCCAATTGGACAGGTTCGGGTAATCGGCAATGCGCCGCAGGTTGCACTTGAAGTGCCCGTGGTACACCGCGTCGAAGCGAATCATGGTGGTGAACAGACGCACATCGGCTTCGGTCAGGTATTCGCCGCTCAGGTAGCGATTGGCGCCGAGCAACTGTTCCAGATGGTCCAGCTCAGCGAATACTTCGTCGAATGCCTGCTCGTAGGCCTGCTGCGACGTAGCGAACCCGGCGCGGTAGACACCGTTGTTCACTGCCGGATAGATCCGCTCGTTCAGTGCATCGATCTCGTTGCGTAGCGGCGCGGGGTAGAAGTCCAGGTCATTGCCGGTGAGGCCGTCGAAGGCGCTGTTGAACATGCGGATGATTTCCGCCGATTCATTACTGACGATGCGCTTGAGCTGTTTGTCCCACAGCACCGGTACCGTCACACGCCCGGTGTAGTCAGGGGTATCAGCGGTGTAGCGCTGGTGCATGAAATCGAAGCCATCGAGTTTATCGCCTGTCGAGCCGAGCGCCTTGTCGAAGGTCCAGCCATTTTCCAGCATCAGCCAGCTGACGACCGAAACGTCAATCAGGCTTTCCAGGCCTTTGAGTTTGCGCACGATGAGCGTGCGGTGTGCCCAGGGGCAGGCGAGGGAGACGTAGAGGTGATAGCGCCCGGCTTCGGCAGCGAAACCGCCGTCACCGCTGGGGCCGGGCTGGCCGTCGGCGGTTACCCAGTTGCGGCGTTGCGCTTGTTCGCGCTGGAATGCGCCGTCCTTGCTGCTTTCGTACCACTTGTCCTGCCAGTGGCCGTCGACAAGTAAACCCATGATCAAGACTCCTGAAAACCAATATTCGTTGGAGTCGAGTCTATTCCTGTGAGTTCGAACAAAAAGCGCAAAGATCGGGCGCTAATCATCGGTTAGATCGATGTGTTGCGTGTCGCCCAATACTGCTCGGCGGTTGCAAACGCCTCTTCACGCTGTTGACCGAGGCCGCGCAGGGCGAGGGCCATGGTCGCAATCAGGGCCATGTGCGGATAACTGTCGACCACGTCGCCTCGCCAAACCGCTTTCAAGTGTTCGATGTCCAGCGAGGCGGGTTTGACGTGACGTTGCGCTGACAGTTGTGGCCATTCTTCATCCCAGCTCTGGCCGCCGCTGGTGCCATACAGATGGCTGGTGGCGTCAGGGTTGATCTCGATTTCACCGCCATCGCCCTTGACCACAATGGCCGTGTCGCCGAGCAAGCCGCTCGCATCGCGATGCACCGCCTGGTAGCCCGGATGGAAAATGCTCTGCAGGCCACAACGTGCACCGAGCGGATTGAGGATTCGCGCCAGCGAGTGAATCGGCGAGCGCAGGCCCAGGGTATTGCGCAGATCGATCATCTTCTGCAACGGCGGCGCCCAGTCCATCAGCGGCATAAAGGCCAGTGCACCGTTGTCCAGCGCCGCGCCGACCTGCTGCCAGGTGCGGCACAAAGGGATATTCAGTTCGCCCAGCAGTTGTTCGCTGTACAGGCGTCCGGCCGTGTGTGCGCCGCCGCCATGCATGAAGATGCGCACGCCGTTCTGCGCCAGGCATTTCGCCGCCAGCAGGTACCACGGCAGATGGCGCTTTTTGCCAGCGTAGGTCGGCCAGTCCAGATCGACATTCAATGCCGGCGCCTGCAAGCGTTCGCGCAGGGCTTGGGTGAACCCGGCCATTTCCTCGGCGCTTTCTTCCTTGTGCCGCAGCAACATCAGGAAAGCACCGAGCTGGGTGTCTTCAACCTGATCGTCAAGCACCATGCCCATGGCCTGGCGGGCTTCCTCCCGCGTCAGGTCGCGGGCGCCGCGCTTGCCTTTGCCGAGAATGCGCACGAATTGCGCGAACGGGTGCTCGGCGGGCGTTTCGAGGGTCAATGCTGGGAAGTCGTTCATAGGCAATTCGTCGGTTTGGGCAGGCCCGCCAGTTTCGCGGCGAGTTTGGCAGGGGTGCCTTTGAACAGTCGGTTGAGGTGCAGACTGTTGCCTTTGTCCGCGCCGAGTTTCAGCGCGGTGTACCTGATCAGCGGGCGCGTGGCAGGGGACAGCTGGAATTCGCTGTAGAAGCTGCGCAGCAGCTCGAGGACTTCCCAGTGTTCGGGGGTCAACTCGATATCTTCGGCGGCGGCGAGGGCGGCGGCGACTTCAGTCGACCAATCGCTGAGGTCGACGAGAAAACCGTCCTTGTCCAGTTCGATGGCGCGGGCGCCGACGGTCAGAGAATTCATAGCCAGCTGTTGACCTTGTCATGATGGATCGACAGCTCGACGAAGGCCGGGTAGTCGACGGCTTTGGCCCAGTCCGGAACCGCAATCGCACGTGCTTGTGCGTCTTCAATCAACACAAACAGGTTGATGGGTCGCTCTTGCAGGGCTTCGAACGGGGCTGTCTCCGGCTGCAGCGCATACACCGCATCACCGGACAACAACACAGCATCGGCGCTGCCGAGCAAGCGCAGGCAACTGCTCAGGCGATCGTCGCCGAACGGGGAATGAGACAACACATGCAAAGTCGACATCAGAGGGTGATCACCTGGTCGTAACGGTCAATAAGGGCGGTGATTTGTTCAATGGCAAGCGGCTGCGCTTCGTCCAGCGACACCTTGCCGAGGCCGCGCGCAATGGCGCTTTGCGCGCAATAGTACAGCTCTTCGACACCAAACATCGGCAGCGCCTGCAGATTGGCGCTGAGGTCTTTTTGCTGCAAGGCTTTGGCGTTTTGCCCGGCGGCCAGTTGCAGCACGCCGTCATCGAGAAACAGCACGCCAAGCGGCAGATCGAACGCGCCACCGGCCAGCACGATATCCAGCGCTTCCCGCGCGCCTGGGCCGGACCAGGGCGATTGGCGGCTGATGATCAAAAGCGATTTGGCCATGTCACGCGCCTCCGAAGCAGATGAGACGGTCAGCGTCCTGCACGGCGTCGTGCAACTGACCAAGGCCGGACAATTCCCACGGCGCGCTCAGCGAAATCGCTTCACGCTGGTAACGCTTGGCTTCCTCTTCATTCAACACGCCACGGCGCAGAGCAGCGGCGATGCAGACCACGCCATCAAGTTGCTTTTCGTTGATAAAGGCGCGCCATTGTTTGGGCAGGTCCAGCTCATCCTGCGGTGTCACCACCGCATCGGAGGCATTGAATATGCCGTCCTGATAGAAGAACAGCCGGACAATCTCGTGCCCGCCGGCCAGCACGGCCTGGGCGAACAGCAGGGCCCGGCGCGAGGAGGGCGCATGGGCAGCAGAAAACAGCGCAATGGCGAACTTCATGGTGGACTCGATCAGCGAAACTGCGGCCATGATAAAGCTTTATTACGCCAGCCGCGAAACCCGGGTTTCACGCAGATACCTTTGTTGGAGCTGCCGAAGGCTGCGATCTTTTGATCTTGAAGAGCAAAATCAAAAGATCGCAGCCTTCGGCAGCTCCTGCATCAATTCGGAGTAATGCCGTAGAGATCGCAATACTCGATCCAGTCCATCCCCGCCATTTCCGCGACTTCCCGATGCACCTCAAGCCGTTGCGCCTGATAGTCCTCTGGCGATTCAGCGGTTAGCTGCAGCGTCAGCTCCCAGGCAAACAATCCTTGGCTTTCCGCCTCAGCCTCAAATGCTTCGTGCAAGCGCTCTTCGCGATACTGCGCCTGGGTTTCGCCCTTGGCCTGGGCCAGCAGCGGGTTGAGATGATCGAGGGTTTCACGCAATTCGGGTCGCGCCTCGAGAAACAGTTTCAGAGCCTGTTCATGCCGCTGGTCGCTAGGCGCCATGTAATTTCCTTGTGTGACGGATGACGGTAGGGTGCCGCAGCTGCTCGCGCGTGTCGCGCATAAAAACAGTAAAGCAGAACGATTTGCCGCGTTGCGGTGCTACAGTCCGCTTTTTTCACGATGAGCAAATGCAATGCGAATGCTGATGGTAGCGCTGGCGGCGGCCTTGTTGGCCGGGTGCGCCGGTTCGGTGATGAACGATGCTCGCACCAAGAGCCCTGACAAGGTCCTGACCTCCGACAAACCCGAAAAAGACGTCGCCCGCTGTGTGCAATTTGCCTGGCAGGACGAAGCGGTGTTCGGCGTCGACGCGGCAGCCTATCTGGAACCGCGCAAGTCTGGCGGCACGACGGTTTACACGCGTTCGGCGGAGTCGTTTGTCGATGTGATCACCGAAGCGTCGGGCACGACGTTGAATTATTACGCGCAGCAAAATGATTTCGTCGCGATGCGGCGGATGGCCGCGATGGCGACCTGCCTCTGATTTTGCGTCGAAATGGCCAGTATTCTCGACAGGAGGCTCGCTCCCACATTGGAACGAAGTTCGACTTGTGGGAACGAGCTTGCTCGCGAAGACGGCGGCACATTCAATCGATCAGGCGCTTCTGAAAGTAGTGCCGCTTGTGCCCTGGTGGGTAATCAACGATTTCCCCAAACTGGCTGAAACCCAGCTTCTTGTAAAATTCCGGCGCCTGAAAATCGAAGGTGTCGAGCCAGAGGCCGTAGCAATTCTTTTCCTTGGCCAGGGCTTGCGCTTGAGCCATCAATTTCGAGCCGATCCCCTGTCCGCGACACTGTTCCGGCACTGACAGCAGTTCGATGAACATCCAGCGAAAAATCATTCGTCCATACAAGCCGCCCAATATCGCGCCATTTTCGTCTTTGACCATCAAGGCGAACGGCTCGGATTTCGAGCCGCCGGTTTGTGCATCGTTGTACTCGATCAGCGGCTGCAGAATGGCCTGCCGCTGTTCCTCGGTAGGGTTCTGCGTCAACTCGATACGCAAATTCATGCATGACTTCCTTGTGTAATCGGACCGCCAGCCTAACGCGTCCTGGCAAGCGCCTCCAAGCCCTTCGACCAAACAAGCGGAACCGTCGATCAAGCGCTGGGGTCTAGGCTTTATCGCGTCTTGCCCTGAGCGCGATTGATGAGGAAATCCCGTGAATATTTTTGAAGCCCTGCGCGAAAGCCACGAGCGCCAGCGCACTTACGCCAAAGCTCTGATCGCGACCAGCGGTGACAGCCCTGAGCGGGTCGAGGCCTACAAGCAGCTCAAAGCAGAACTGCAAGCGCATGAAACCGCCGAAGAGCGGCACTTCTACATCCCGTTGATGGAAATCGACGAAGGCGTTGATCTGAGCCGCCACGCCATCGCCGAGCACCACGAAATGGACGAGATGATGGAAGAACTCGACGAGACGGAAATGTCCAGTCCGGCCTGGCTGGCCACAGCGAAAAAACTTTCGGACAAGGTTCATCACCACCTCGAAGAAGAAGAGCACAAGTTCTTCCAGATGGCCGGCAAGCTGCTCGACGACAAACAGAAAACACAGCTCGCCGGACAGTACGAAAAGGAGTATCAGGAGCAATTGTCTTGATCGGCCAAGGGCAGCACGTCATGTGCTGATGTGGATCGTCGCCAACACCGGCAACGCGTTTTACCAGGCCTTCGACGTCGACTTCCAGTAACAGCGGCGACTGAACCTGCCCCGTAGCGCTGCCGGGCTTTTTTTGTCGGTGCATTTGTTCGACCATGGCGGTCCACCCATGAAGACAGGATCAGACGCGATGTCCAACACAGCCGCACGGGTCAACATCGTCGACACTCAGGTGTTGTCCCACGATTGGTATCTGCTGAAGAAAATCACTTTTGATTACCACCGCAACAACGGCGAGTGGCAACGCCAGACCCGTGAGGTCTACGACCGGGGCAACGGCGCGGCGATTCTGCTGTTCAACCGCGAAAAGCGCACGGTGGTATTGACCCGCCAATTCCGCTTGCCGGTGTTCGTCAACGGCCACGATGGACTGCTGATCGAAGTGGCGGCGGGACTGTTGGAAGGTGCCGCACCTGAACAGCGCATTCGTGACGAAGCCGAGGAGGAAACCGGTTACCGCGTGCACGACGTGAAGAAAGTATTCGAGGCGTACATGAGCCCCGGTTCGGTGACCGAAAAGTTGCACTTCTTTATCGCCGAATACGATGCCGCCTCCAAGGTCAGCGACGGTGGCGGCCTGGAAGAGGAAACCGAAGAACTGGAAGTGCTCGAATGGAGATTCGATGAGGCGCTGGCAGCGTTTCAGCGCGGCGAAATCTGCGATGCCAAGACCATCATGCTGTTGCAATACGCGGCGATGAATAACCTGTTCGGTTGATGAAAGATCGCAGGCTTTAACGCATTTTCATGTGGGAGCTGCCGAAGGCTGCGATCTTTTGATCTTTCTGCCTAGAAAAGATCGCCGGTTTTACCGATCTGCGCCCACCGGCCGCCTTCAAGTATCAGCAAGCGTTCTTTGGCTTCAAGCCCTCCGGCAAACCCGGTGAGTTTTCCCGAAGCGCCGATCACTCTATGGCACGGCGCAACAATGGAAATCGGGTTGCGCCCGTTTGCGGCGCCGACCGCTCGAACCGCCGCCGGATGGCCAATCTGCAAGGCGATCTGGCTGTAGGTGCGTGTCTCGCCAAACGGAATCGTCAGAAGGGCGGCCCAGACTTTTTTCTGAAATTCGCTGCCGACAAAGTCCAGCTCGAGATCGAAGCGATTCCGTGTCCCGGCGAAATACTCTTCAAGCTGGCGCGCGGTCCGCAACAGGATCGCACTGTCCGGCGCTTCGCTCAGCGGGCCGAGCCTTACCCGATTCGGTCTGTCGTTTTCCCAGAGGATGGCCGCGAGTCGACTGCCGTTCGCGACCAGCTTCAACTCACCCACGGGCGAGGGCAAGGTGATGAACGTGTAAGACATGACGGCGACTCCGGCTCAAGGCGATGACGTGGCTCAGCATACTGGCTGAACGGGGAGGCGCGATACGCAAAGCCGACCATACTGCTTGTTGCTCCTGAAGCGTTGCCTGCGTTTGGCGCAGCCCCCAACAACAAAAAAAGAGATCGACTCATGAAGTACGAACCTTTGGCCAGATCGCTCATTGCGACCACCCTGGCGCTCAGCTGTCTCATGGCTCACGCGGCGTCAGTGGCGCCGGTTGCGGCGCAAAACGGCATGGTGGTCACCGCGCAACATCTGGCGACCCACGTGGGTGTCGATGTGTTGAAGAGCGGCGGCAATGCCGTGGATGCAGCCGTGGCCGTGGGCTATGCGCTGGCAGTGGTCTATCCGGCTGCGGGCAACCTTGGCGGTGGCGGTTTCATGACCATTCAGCTGGCGGACGGGCGCAAGACCTTCCTCGACTTCCGCGAGAAAGCGCCTTTGGCAGCAACCGCCAACATGTACCTGGACAAAGAAGGTAACGTCATTCCAGACCTGAGCACGCGCGGTCACCTGGCGGTCGGCGTACCGGGCACCGTGTCCGGTATGGAGCTGGCCCTGAGCAAATACGGCACCAAACAGCGCAAGGAGATGATTGCCCCGGCAATCAAACTGGCTGAAGACGGGTTCGAGCTGCAGCAGGGCGATGTCGAACTGTTGGAATACGCGACGGATGTGTTCAAAAAGGACATGCGCGACTCGGGCTCGATCTTCCTCAGCAACGGCGAGCCGATGCAGGTCGGGCAGAAACTGGTGCAAAAGGATCTGGCGAAAACCCTGCGGACGATTTCCGACAAGGGCGCCGACGGCTTCTACAAAGGCTGGGTTGCCGATGCCATCGTCACGTCCAGCCAGGCGAACAAAGGCATCATCACTCAGGCTGACCTCGACAAATACAAGACTCGCGAACTGGCTCCGGTGGAGTGCGATTATCGCGGCTACCACGTGGTCTCGGCGCCACCGCCAAGCTCCGGCGGGGTGGTGATCTGCCAGATCATGAATATTCTCGAAGGTTATCCAATGAAAGACCTGGGCTTCCATTCCGCTCAGGGTATGCATTATCAGATCGAAGCCATGCGCCATGCGTATGTTGATCGCAACAGCTATCTCGGCGATCCGGATTTCGTGAAGAATCCGATCGAGCATCTGCTGGACAAGAATTACGCGACCAAACTACGCGACGCCATCCAGCCGCAAAAGGCCGGCGTATCGGCCGAACTCAAACCCGGTGTGGCGCCCCATGAGGGCAGCAACACCACGCATTATTCGATCGTCGACAAGTGGGGCAATGCCGTTTCGGTCACCTACACCCTCAACGACTGGTTCGGCGCGGGCGTTATGGCGAGCAAGACCGGGGTGATTCTCAACGACGAAATGGACGACTTCACCTCCAAGGTCGGCGTGCCGAACATGTACGGGCTGGTTCAGGGTGAAGCGAATGCCATCGCGCCAGGCAAGGCGCCGCTGTCGTCGATGAGTCCGACCATCGTCACCAGGGACGGCAAAGTGGTGATGGTGGTCGGCACGCCGGGTGGCAGCCGGATCATCACCGCGACCTTGCTGACCATGCTTAACGTCATCGATTACGGCATGGGCCTGCAGGAAGCGGTCGACGCGCCACGCTTCCATCAGCAGTGGATGCCGGAAGAAACCAACCTGGAGGATTTTGCCGCCAGCCCGGATACGAAAAAGATCCTGGAAAGCTGGGGCCACAAGTTTGCCGGACCGCAGGATCCCAACCACATTGCCGCGATTCTGGTCGGCGCGCCGTCACTGGGTGGCAAACCGGTTGGCAAGAACCGCTTCTACGGCGCCAATGATCCACGGCGCAACACTGGCTTGTCATTGGGTTACTGAGCGGAGTAAAAAAGGGGCGGGCTCAAGCCCGCCCGATTCTCAAGGATTGATCAAGGAAGGCTCGACATGACCACCGCGTTACTGATCATCGACGTCCAGCAAGCACTGTGTGCTGGTGAATATGAATGCTTTGAAATCGCCCGCGTGATCGCCACGATCAATGATCTGAGCCAGCGCGCCCGCGATGCCGGCGTTCCGGTGGTGCTGATACAACACGAAGAACAGGACGGTCCATTCGTGCGCGGCGCTGACGGTTGGCAATTGGCCAAAGGTCTGCTGACTTCGACGACAGACTTGCGGGTAAATAAAACCACCGGGAATTCTTTCTACCAGACCGATCTCGGCAAGCTGCTGCCCAGCGAAGATTTTGAGCGGCTGATCATCTGCGGTCTGCAAACCGATTATTGCGTCAATGCCACCGTGCGCAGCGCGCATGAGCTGGGCTACGACGTCGTTGTTGCAGGAGATGCACATTCGACAGTCGATAACGGCACCATGAGCGCCGAAGACATCATTGCCCAACACAACAAGGATTTCGCGGCGCTCACTGGCTCCGTGGCGCGAGTCGACGTCAAACCCGCTGCCGACATCACCTTCTGATACGCACGCCGACAAGGATTGGGGTCGGCCCAAATCCAGGAACACCTGAGATTTGGGCCGAGCGTACTGGCATACTTGCCGCCGTCTCAAGAATGGAATCTCCCGATGTTCGCCGTTTCCCTGCGTCACGCCGTGGCGCTGACATCTCTCGTATTCGCATGTTCTGCCCACGCCACCAGTTTCGATTGCAGCAGCGCCGCCAGCAAAACCGAAAAAGCCATCTGCGCGGATCCCTATCTCTCCAGGCTGGACGATAAACTCGCCGACCAATGGCGGATCACGCTGGGCAATGTTGCCGATCCCCAAATTCTCAAAACCGATCAACGCCAGTGGCTGAAAAACCGCAACGCCTGCGGCGGCCTGAGTGCGTGTCTGCGTCGCGAATACCTGATGCGCGTCACCGAACTCGAACATGCGGTCAAGCCGTTCAGTTGGGACGCTACCTGGCAACTGATCCCGCCCGGCACCTCGACCTCGGCGACGCTCGTCACCCAACGTCGAGATGCCACGCATATCGACATCGATATTTCAGCAGGCGAGGGCGCCAATTCCGGGGACCTGACCGGCGTTGCCATACTCAAGGATGGAACAGCCGTTTACGCCAGGGACGCCTGCACACTCACCTTCACGCCAATCAATGGCGTACTGAGCGTCACGCAAACCGGTGCCGATTTCGATTGCGGCGGTGGCATGGGCGTTTATTACGCCGGCCGGTATGTCGCCTCCGTACAAACGCTGCAGCTGAACTACGACCTGCTCAGCCTGGGCCTGGCCCGCACCCCCGCAGAAGATCAGGCACTGCGTTCGCTGCTCAGGACCGACTACCAAAAACTGGTCGAGACGTCCGGCTCCTTGCAGGTCGGCGAGGCCTCAAAAGATGTGCCTGATGCTCAGGTTTCAGAAATGTGGATGCGCGGCCTCGGTGGTATCGGCATCCTGATGAGTACGGCCGACGCGCAAGTCTGGTTGATCTTCAAAAGCTACGATGACCAGGGCAAGGAGCATCTTCGTTACTACACCAATGCGAAGCAGTGGAAGCGGCAGCTCCCTGACGTTCTGCAAGCCTGGTACGAGCGCTTCAAAAGCAATCAAACGCTGGAACTGGAATTCATGCCCTGACCAGACTGGAATCTTCGCACTAACTATTTTTCCCGTTCAGTCTTTCCATTATCAATTGCTGTCTCTAGAATTCGCCCGCTTCTGCGATGGAGGCGCATTGCCATCATCTGGTATTTCTTTAAGGGACGGACATCATGCAATTCGGGAAAATACTGGCGCTGGGGCTGGTTCTTGCGCTGGGTGGTTGTGCCAGCTTCACCAAAGACGAAGTGGCGCCGGTAACCCTGCCGTCGATGGCCAACTACGCCAACAAGCCAAACGTTTATGTCGATTTCGACTTCTACCAGGGCGAGCCAAAAAGTGCGTCTGCTGTAGAAGTGCCGCAAGCGCGCGACCAACTGAAACCACAGCTGCAGAAAATTCTTACCGACTCCGGCCTGTTTGGTCGGGTCACGCTGGATGAATTCCAGAAACAGCCGGGCGACTACAGCCTGCGCCTGAAAATGTACAACCATCCGCCGAATGCCGGTTCCATGGTGCTGGCCTTCATCAGTGGTTTCAGCATGATGATCATCCCGGCCTATGGCAGCGATCAGTACACCCTGAGCCTGGAAGCGCTGGATGGGCAGGGTCAGGCTGTAACGACGGCGAGCAACCACGACGCCATCGGTACGTGGATCGGCATCTGGTTCATTCCGCTGATGGCCAACACGCCGAAAGACGCCGTGAACGACACCTTCACCCGTCAGGTCAATGCGCTGCTCAAACAAATGGTTGATAACAACAACCTGAAGTACTCGGCGCTGGACGCCGGTATTCCCCGGGCGTGAAACAAAAAGAGCCGCAATCGCGGCTCTTTTTTTTTTGAGTTATTTCAGCGCCTGAATGAATTTCGGGTCGCTGTACAGTTCTTTGAGCAGATCACGCAGCATCGGGTTGTAGGCATTGACCGCGTTCGGGATCGCAATGAAACCGAAGAAGCTGCTGCTCCACTGGCTGCTGACATCTTTGGTCGCGTCATACACCACATCACTGCCGTTGAGCAGCGTGAAGCGTGCAGCGAGCTGGCCGTCACCTGTGCCCATACCGGCGGACAGGTTGTTTTTCACCACGAGAACCTTCAATTGGCGCTCAGCCTGGGGGTCGAGCAGACCGGCCTTGCGCAGTTCTTCAGTGATGGCGTCCTGAATGTGCGCCGGGATGCTGCCGGACGGCGAGCGGACCGGGTTGGCGCGAACCACCAGCGAGCCTTCGCCTGATTCGGCGGTGACCTGCGGATGGCCGATAGCGTGCAGCGGCGGGGTCTGCTTGAGCTTCTGAACATTTTCATAGCTCGGCTCGTAGCGAGTCATGGTCATGCCACAACCTTGCAGCAGCAGCGCCAGCATCGGGATCAACAGCAGAGACTTCTTCACGGCAATACCTTGCACAGAACATAAAGGGGCGCGAATTATGGGCAGAGTGCCATCATTGAGCAACTGGGTTTTCCATTTCTGGCGCGAGCCAATCCACGTCAGCGTTTCACTGGCCCGAGGCCAAACAATTCCGTAACATTCGCCTCCCTCTTTTTTCGCGAAAACAGCGGCCATGCTCGATGCCGCTCAATCAGGTAAGCCATGAAACCAATTCGTCTGCGCGCCGATGTCCTCGCCGGACTCACCACCTCGTTCGCCCTGTTGCCCGAATGCATTGCCTTCGCCCTGGTCGCGCATCTCAATCCGCTGATGGGCCTGTACGGCGCTTTCATTATTTGCACGCTGACGGCGTTGTTTGGCGGTCGACCGGGCATGGTCTCCGGCGCGGCGGGTTCGATGGCGGTGGTAATCGTCGCGCTGGTGGTGCAACACGGCGTGCAATATTTGCTGGCGACGGTGCTGCTCGGCGGTCTGATCATGATGGCGTTCGGGCTGTTGCGCTTGGGCAAACTGGTGCGCATGGTGCCGCATCCGGTGATGCTCGGTTTCGTCAACGGCCTGGCGATCATCATTGCTCTGGCGCAACTGGAGCATTTCAAAAGCGGCGAAGACTGGCTCAGCGGTACCCCTTTGTACCTGATGACCGGGCTGGTGCTGCTGACCATGGCCATCGTTTACCTCCTGCCGCGCCTGACCAAAGCGGTGCCGCCGGCACTGGTAGCGATCCTTGGCGTCGGCCTGCTGGTCTACCTGTTCGGCCTGCCGACCCGCACCCTCGGTGACATGGCGCACATCGCTGGCGGTTTGCCGACTTTCGCTGTGCCGGACATTCCGTGGAGTTTCGAAACGCTGCGCATCATCGCCCCGTACGCGATCCTGATGGCGATGGTCGGTCTGCTCGAAACCTTGCTGACGCTGAACCTGACCGACGAGATCACCGAAACCCGTGGTTACCCGGACCGTGAGTGCGTGGCGCTTGGCGCGGCGAATATGGTGTCCGGTGCGTTCGGCGGCATGGGCGGTTGCGCGATGATCGGTCAGACGGTGATCAACCTCAGCTCCGGCGGACGCGGGCGGTTGTCCGGCGTGGTTGCCGGTGTGCTGATTCTGTTGTTCATTCTGTTTCTGTCACCGCTGATCGAGCGTATTCCGCTCGCCGCGCTGGTGGGGGTGATGTTCGTGGTGTCGCAGCAGACCTTTGCCTGGGCTTCATTGCGGGTGATCAACAAGGTGCCGCTGCACGACGTCCTGGTAATCATCGCCGTGACCACCATCACCGTGTTCACCGATCTGGCCACGGCGGTGCTGTGCGGGATCATCATCGCCGCGCTTAATTTCGCCTGGCAGCAAGCGCGCGAGTTGTACGCCGATGAACATCTGGAGGCCGATGGCAGCAAACTCTATCGCCTGCACGGCACACTGTTTTTCGCCTCGACCACGCCGTTTCTCAACCAGTTCGACCCGGCCAACGACCCGGCCAGGGTCATTCTCGACTGCCGGCATCTGAGCTTTGTCGATTATTCGGCAATTGCCGCGTTGAAAACCCTGCGTGAACGCTACGCCAAGGCTGGCAAGCATTTACAGGTGTTTCATCTGTCGGAACGCTGCAAGAAATTACTCAACCGCGCTGGCGTTGATCACGACTGACGCCGCTGGCGTGGCGTCCTTGAGCCAGGTCTTGCCGAGAATGCGTGAGACCTGTTCGGCGGAGTAGGGTTTGGCGAGAAACTCAAACCCTTCGTAACCGCTACGCGCCAGTTCTTCGCTGTAGCCGGAGGTCAGAATCACCGGCAGATCGGGACGGCGCTGGCGCAGCTCTTTGGCCAAAGCAACACCGGTAATACCCGGCATGACCACGTCGGAAAACACCGCATCGAACGCCATGGCATCGCTGCCCGCCAGTTGCAGGGCTTCTTCGGCATTGGTCGCCCATGCGGTTTCGTAGCCCAGATCCTGGAGGATCTGATTGGCGAAACGGCCGACGTCCAAATTGTCCTCGACCACCAGCACCCGGCGCTTTTCGCACGCCGGCTGCACCTCGCCATCGTCCTCTGTCTCGTCCACTTCTGCCTCGCCCGCCGGTACCTGCGGCAAGTACAAGGTGAACTCGGTGCCTTGGCCGAGCACGCTGGAAACATCGACATTGCCGCCCGATTGCTTGGCGAAGCCGAATACCTGCGACAACCCCAGGCCCGTACCCTTGCCGACCGCTTTGGTGGTAAAGAACGGTTCGAAAATGTGTTCGAGGGTGTGTGCGTCGATGCCAGCGCCGGTGTCGGCCAAGGCAATCGACACAAAGTGACTGCTGGAACCGGCGTGGCCGCGAATCGACGGCAGTGGTTTGTGGCACTCCAGGCGCAATTTCAATTCGCCCTGACCATTCATGGCATCGCGAGCGTTCAGCGCGATGTTGATCAACGCGGTTTCAAACTGGCTGAGGTCGACACGGATGTAGCAAGGATGATCCGGCCGCTCGACGCACACATGAATCTGCGCGCCAGTGACCGACTCGAGCATCTCGCCGATGTTGGCCAGACGTTCCCCGGCATCGACCACTTGCGGATTGAGCGGTTGGCGACGAGCGAAGGCGAGCAACTGGCTGGTCAGTTTGGAGGCACGCTCGACCGTGTCGGAAACCGCACGCATGTAGCGCTCACGCCGCTCCTGCGACAGGTTGGGCTGACGCAGAAAATCCACCGACGAGCGAATGATCGTCAGCAGATTGTTGAAGTCATGGGCGACGCCGCCGGTCAACTGCCCGATGGCTTCGAGCTTTTGTGACTGGCGCAACGCCGATTCGGCTTGAGCCAGACGCAGGCTGCGTTCCTCGACTCGTTGCTCCAGCGTGGCATTGAGTTCCGCCAGCGCGAGCAAGCCTTCGCGCACGTTGGCGTCGGCCCGCACCCGCTCGATGTGCGCCCAGCAACGTTCGGTGACTTCACTCAGCAGGGCCTGTTCGAAGCTCGACCAGATGCGCGGCTCTTTGTCATGGATGGCCATTAATGCGGTAAGGCGGCCTTGTTTGATCAGCGGCACACAAATGGTGGCGGTGATGCCGATGGCCTGGAACGTGGCGGATTCTTCAGGTGGTAGTTCGCTGCGATTGTCGTGGATAACCAGCGGCTCACCGGCGCGCAGCAGACGCACAGCCTTCTCACCGAAATCGCGCAACTGATAATGGCCGACGATGCTTTGCGAACCCGGCGCTGCATAGTCGCCGCGAATGGTAAAACCATCTTCATCGGCGTCCATGTCGGCGTAGGCGCAGTTGGACAGACGCAGTTGCTCAACCATCAGCCGCGTGCTTGCTGCCAGGATTGCCTGCGCATCGGTGGCATTGGTGACTGCGTTGCCAATCGCATCGAGGACGGCCAGTCGCCGGTTCAGGTAAACCGTCTGGGTCGTCTCGGTGACAGTGTCGATCATGCCGACGACTTGGCCTCGAGAATCACGAACAGGGCTATAGCAAAAGGTAAAGAACGCCTGTTCCGAGCCATTGCCGCGCTCGATCTGCAAGGCGAAGTTTTCGATGTAAGTGGCTTGGCCCGCGTACGCCGCGTCGGCAATCGGACTGATTTCGTGCCACGCCTCTTGCCATATATCGCTGAACGGACGCCCCAGGGCGTGCGGCTTGTCGCCGAGAATCGGCACGAAGGCGTCGTTATAAAGGGTGATCAACTGCGGGCCCCAGACGATCGCCTGAGGGAAATGAGACGCGAGGCTGAGCGAGACGGTGGTCTTGAGTACATCGGGCCAGTCTTGCAACGGGCCGAGGGGCGAATTCGCCCAGTCGTGACGGCGGATCTGCCCGGCCATCTCGCCGTTGTCTTGCAACCAGTCTGTCATGAGGTTCGTGTTTTTCCGGGCGTCTGTCTGAGACAGAGACCTTCGCGCAGGGTGTTTGGTTTCAGCACACCAGGCACTTGTTTGCGCAGCAGATTCTCTGGACGGCCATCATGGCAGCAAAACCGATGGCTGGCGCAAAAGCCTGCTCTTGCGCCAGCGGATTTATCACGGTTTTTTGAACCACTGCTCAGGCATCGATTGCCGGGAAGTCGATATCGGTGAGTGCGGTGTTGTTCAGGTAGTTGGTCAGCGTCTGTAAGGCCACCAAGGCAATCACTTCTATGATCTTGCGGTCATCGATACCAGCGCCACGGGCAGCAGCGAGTTGTTCGTCGCTCAAGTGCCCGCGGGTTTCGGTCAATTGACGGGCCAGGGCGGCGTAGGCATTCAGTTCGCCGTGACGTGCCGCAACGATGTCCTGTGCCGAAAGCCCGGCCTTGTCGGCAAATACAGTGTGTGCGGACAGGCAGTAGTCGCAACCGTTGACCTGCGAAGTGGCGAGGTAAATCGCTTCTTTTTCCTTTGCGTTCAGTGAGGTCTTGCCGAGGATGGCCGAAGCTTGCAGATAAGTGTCGAGTGCCACCGGTGCCTGGGCGAGGGTGGTGAAGACGTTGGGCAGGAAACCGATTTTTTTCTTCACGCCTTCCAGTGCAGGACGGGTGACATCGGTGGCGGTGTCGAGGCTGATTGCAGGGATGCGGCTCATGATGATTCTCCTCAGTTGCGCTGCGAAGTGCAGCGGCGATGGAGAGATCTTAAAGACGGCCCATAGCGTATTGGCGGCAAATCGTCGAGGATATGCGGCAGATCGTCCAGATATGCTTTTGGGAGTCAGCCATGGATCGCCTTTCCACACTACTCGGTCATTTCGGCGTGAACGCCGGCACTTTTCATAGCGGCGCGTTTTGCGGCGTCAGTGTTCACCAGGGCGAGCCGGTTGGGCATGTGCATGTTCTGCAGGCCGGGGCGTTGCTGCTCAAACCGGGCAACGAGCGGGAGATCCGTCTGGAAGAGCCGTCGCTGATTTTCTTTCCCCGCCCGTTCACCCACCGCATGTTTGCCGACGAGGCTATGGCCAGCCGGGTGGTGTGCGCCTCGCTGACCTTCGATGGCGGTTCGGGCAATGCCCTGGCAGCCGCCTTGCCCGACTATCTGGTATTGAAACTCACCGACATACCGCAATTGCGCAGCACTCTTGACTGGTTGTTCAACGAGGCGTTTGAAGGGCATTGCGGGCGAGTGGCGGTGATGGATCGCCTGTTCGAATTGCTGGTAATCCTGCTGCTGCGCCATCTCATCGGCAGTCGCGATCAGCAGCCGGGCATGATGGCCGGGCTGGCTGACCCGCGCTTGTCCAAGGCTTTGAACCTGATCCATGAACAACCCCACAAGCCGTGGAGCATCGCCGACCTGGCTGCGGCCGCGAACCAGTCCCGCGCCGGTTTTGCCGAGCAGTTTCGTCGCGTGGTCGGGCAAACGCCGGCCAATTATCTGTTGAGCTGGCGGGTCAGCCTGGCCCAGAAACGTCTGCGCGAAGGCCGGCCGATTGCGCTGATTGCCGAGGAGGTCGGTTACGAAAGTCCGTCGGCGCTGGCCCGGGCCTTTCGGCGCAAGACCGGGCTCAGTCCTCGGCAATGGAAAACCGAACACTGAGTCCTATTTGGCAAATTTCTTTGCCCCAGCCACACACAAAATCACTCCTAGCGTCACGCCCAGCATGCTGGCGCTGACTTGCTCGCGCAACAACGTCGCCGCCAGTGCCAGACCGAAAAACGGTTGCAGCAGTTGCAACTGCCCGACCGCGGCGATCCCGCCCTGGGCGAGGCCGCGGTACCAGAACACGAAGCCGATCAGCATGCTGAAAAGCGACACGTAACCCAGGCACATCCACGCCGACAGGCTGATGTTGGCGAACGAGGCGGGCGCCAGCCACAGACTCAACAGCACCATCAGCGGAAACGACAACACCAAAGCCCAGCAGATCACTTGCCAGCCGCCGAGGCTGCGCGACAGCTTCGCACCTTCGGCGTAACCGAGGCCGCAGGCCAGAATCGCCGCGAGCATCAGCAAGTCCCCGGTCGGTGAGGCGCTCAGTCCCTGGGACAAAGCGAAGCCCACCACCAGCGCACTGCCCAGAATCGAAAAAATCCAGAACACCGGCCGTGGTCGCTCACCGCCGCGCAATACGCCAAATATCGCTGTGGCCAACGGCAGCAATCCTACAAACACGATCGAATGCGCCGACGTCACGTGCTGCAATGCCAACGCGGTTAATAGCGGAAACCCTACGACTACGCCCAACGACACAATCAACAACGACAGCCACTGCTCGCGAGCCGGTCGCCGCTGTTTGAACAACAGCAAGAGCCCCAAGGCCAACCCTCCGGCAATCGCAGCTCGCGCCACGGTCAGAAATGCCGGCTCGAACTCCAGCACCGCCAACCGTGTGGCCGGCAGCGAGCCGCTGAAAATCAGCACGCCGATAAAACCGTTGATCCAGCCACTGGTTTTTTCCAGAGCCGGGTTGGCCGCGGTCGATGTTGTGTGCATGTCGGTGGCGCTCAAAAGTGGCTTGTATTGCTGCGATGCTAGAGCCGAGAATCAGCACAATCAAAAAATTGTCATGGATACAGCCGGCATGCCCCGTTCTCGTTACAAGACATTGGTTGACCGATATGCGGCGGACATTCGCTGCGGCCGTCTGGCGCCGGGCATGCGATTGCCAACACATCGGCAACTGGCCGCGCAGGAAGGACTGGCGCTGGCCACCGCATCACGGGTGTACGCCGAGCTCGAGGCGATGGGCCTGGTCAGCGGCGAAGCCGGGCGCGGCACCTTCGTCCGTGAAACATCGTTGGCGCCGGGGCAGGGCATCGATCAGAAAGACGTGGCGGTCGGCATGATCGACCTGAATTTCAACTATCCAGCGTTGCCCGGTCAGGCCGAATTGTTGCGCGTGGCGTTGCGCCAACTGGCGTTGTCCGGTGATCTGGAAGCGCTGCTGCGTTATCAGCCCCACGGAGGACGTGCCCACGAACGTGCTTCGGTCGCGCGGCATTTATCGGCACGCGGCGTGACGGTCGAAACGGGCCAAGTGCTGTTCGTCAATGGCGCTCAGCAAGGTTTGGCGGTGACCCTGATGGCCCTGCTCAAACCCGGCGACGTGATCGCCGCCGATGCGCTGACCTATTCCGGTTTCAAGGTGCTGGCCGAAGCGCTGCACCTGGAAGTGCTGGCGATACCGATGACGGAACATGGCCCGGATTTGCCGGCACTCGACAAGCTCTGTCGCCAGCGTGCGGTACGCGCCGTGTACAGCATGCCGACACTGCACAATCCGCTGGGCTGGGTCATGCCACTGGAACAGCGCGAGCGATTGGTCGCGATTGCCCGCAGGTATGATCTGACGCTCATTGAAGATGCCGCCTACGCGTTTCTGGTTGAGAACCCGCCGCGAACCTTGATCGATCTGGCACCGGAACGGACGTTTTATGTCTCGGGTCTGTCGAAAAGTATCGCCACTGGTTTGCGGGTCGGCTTCATCGCGGCGCCTCTCGCTCAGGTGCCTGCACTGGAGCGGGTCATTCGCGCGACAACGTGGAACACGCCCGGGGTCATGACCGCGATCGCGTGTGGCTGGCTCGATGACGGCACCGTCACGGTGCTCGAACAGCAAAAACGTGAGGATGCCATGGCGCGACAGGCTCTGGCGGCCGAGGTGCTGAAAGGGCTGTGCTGCATTGCTCATCCGGTCTCGTATTTTCTGTGGCTGCCGTTGCCAGAAGACGTGCGCGCCGATCAGATCGTGGTCGAGTTGATGCAGCAGCAGATTTCCGTGACTACCGCCGAGCCGTTTTCGCTGTCGACCAACACGCCCCATGCGATTCGTCTGGCGCTCGGCTCGGTGGACATGCAGGTGCTGCGTCAGGCGTTGACCACCGTCAGAACGATCGTCGGCGCTTATCTGTAAACTGCGCCTACGCCATGAAAAGCCAGGTTTGGACTGTTCAATGAAATTCATCACAACACTGCTTCTCGCCTTGATGTTCAGCGCCAGCGCCCAGGCTGAGGGCGACCCTGCAGCCGGGGCGAAAATCTTTCCGCGTCTGTGCGGCGGTTGCCATCAGGTCGGTGATTCGGCCCGCCCGGGTTTTGGCCCGCAGCTCAACGGCATCATTGGACGGGCTGCGGGGACTTCGGCCAATTATGTTTATTCCGATGCGATGAAAAATTCCGGGATTACCTGGGATCGGGCAACGTTGAAGGCTTATCTGGAGGATCCGAAAGGGGTGGTGCCGGGGACGCGAATGATCTTTTGGGGGCTGAGTGATGAGGAGAAGTTGAATAATTTGTTGGCTTATCTGCAGAAGTTCAGTGCTGAATAACTACGGGAACGCGCTGTTCCAGGGTGTTTGGGTAGTTTTGACCGGGTACATATCCATTGCTGCGGTAACGGCTGCTTAGGGTTTCGCCCTTACGGCGACTGACTTTTTTACAAGCGCCCGGAATGCCGGCCCAGTAAAAAAATAAGCAAAAAACGCTTGCTCCTGCGTTCGGCCCTCGCAGGCTCGGGTTCCTTCGCTGCGGGATCGATCCGCTCAGCCTTCCGAAGTCGCCCGTGGATCAAGATCAAGATCAAGAGCAGGCGAGCTGACACTCGACCTCATGGTTGACGCGATCTCTGTAGGAGCTGCCGAAGGCTGCGATCTTTTGCTCTTGTAGGAGTGAGCCTGCTCGCGATACAGGTTGACTCAATCCCTGTGGAAGCAGGCCTGCCAGCGATGGCGGCCGGCGAGCCGACCTGTCTCTGGCTGATATACGAAGTATCAGTGGGCATGAAACGCCACCTGATTGCGCCCCGCAGCCTTCGCCTGATACAGCTGCTGATCGGCGCGTTTGATCAGGGCTGTGTGGTTGTTGTCTGCCGGATCTGCCAGCGCCAGGCCAACGCTCACCGTGACTTTTCCTGCGCGGGGAAAGTCCGCTTCGGCCACCGCCGCGCGGATCTTCTCGGCGACGACTTCCGGGGTGTCGGGTTGTGCCACTTCCGGCAGCAGCACGGCGAACTCTTCGCCACCGTAACGCGCGACGAAATCGGTACTGCGCACGCTGTTTTGAATCAACGTCGCCAGTTGCTGCAGGACCTCATCACCCACCGCATGGCCGTGGCTGTCATTAATGCGTTTGAAGTGGTCGGCATCGATCAGCAGCAGGGCATATGGGCGCCCGGTGCGTCGGGACAGCAGCGAATACTCAGTGATTTTTTCGTCAAAGCGACGCCTGTTGTAAACCCCGGTCAAGCCGTCGTGTGTCGCCAGACTCAGGAGCTCGGCGTTGGCCTGGGTGAGTGCGGCGGTGCGTTGCGCCACGGTGTCTTCCAGGGAAGCGTTGGCCTCCTGCAGTTCGCGTTCCTTGCCGAGCAGTGATTGCGTCATCGCATCGATGGACTGGCCGAGCTGAGCGATTTCCAGCACCGGATGCTGGAGCTGGAATTGCGCGCCGGCCTGATTGTTTTGCACTTGTTTGGCCGAGCGCGCGAGTTGTTCGATCGGGCGGCTCAGATACAGCGCCAGGTAATAAGCCACCAGCCCGAAAACGATGGCGGCGAATACGCCGAGTATCAGCAATTCGTATTGCAGCGTCCGCGCCGGTTGCAGGGCGGTCTCCAGTGGTTGACGAATAGCGATCGACCACGACAGCGCCGTACCCGATGGCGTCGGCACGGTGACCATGCTGGTCAGGAAACCGTTGGCCGCCGTCCAGCCCGGCAATACCGAATCGTTCATTGCCAGCTGCTGACCCATCAGCGCTTCGGGGTAGAGCACCTTGCCATCGTGGTCGACGATCAGCGCCTGTATATCCGGCGCCGAGTGTTTATGGGAAAACGCTGCGGATTCGACGATGCGGGTCACCCAGCTCCAGTGCGCATGTGCGCCCAGCACGCCGATCACTTGTCCTTCGGCGTTGTGAATCGGCGCGGCAAAGTCGATGAAGCGCAGCGGCTCACCATTGGGCAGGCCCGGCAACAACTTCGCCAGTAACACAGCTTCGTGCGGATCGCCTGTGTATTGCCGGCGCAAGCCGATCTGGAACCATGGGCGTTTTTGCACGGATTGCCCGACCAGCAAATCGTTGACCGCCTGACGGACGTTGCCTTCGGCATCGGTGACGCCCATCCACGCATATTCGGCGCGCGCCTGTGTTCGCAGTTGCATCGACTTGAGAATGTTCGGGTTATCCAGATCGCCACGCTCCAGATGCGGCGCGCGACTGAGCAGGTAGACCTCCAGTTGTCGCTCGCGCAATTGTTCGCCCAATAACGTCGCCGCCGCGCGCGCGGTATTCAGCAAGGCATTGCCGCTGGCCTGCTTCATTTGTTCGGTAGTGATGTGACCGACGTAAAAGCCCACACTCAATAATGTCAGCAGGGACAAACCGCCGAACCACAGGGTGAGATGGCTACGCAGACTGGCTTTGAACATGGGGGCGGGTGTCTGTCTTTATTGAAGTGGCGCCATGGTATGCGACATCGCCGACAGCCGGCCAGCGAACGGGTTCATGGAAACACAAAGAACATTGATGCTAATGCGCCATCATTTGCTAAGATGCGCGCCGCCCGCGAGACGGATCCCGGGCGTTCCCCCATGGAGTTTTACTGTGAAATACCTCAGCAAAGTAGTCGCTGCCGCACTGTTCGGTGTGGTCCTGGCAGGTTGCACCGGCGCCCCGATGAAAACCGCACATTACGACAGCAACCAGTACACCGTGGTTGGCCATAGCGAAGCCTCGGCTACCGGCCTGCTGTTGTTTGGCGTCATCCCGATCCGCCAGAACAGCCGCTTCGTGCGCGCACAAGACGCGGCCATCAAAGCCAAGGGCGGCGATGCGATGATCAACACGCAAGTTCAGGAAAACTGGTTCTGGGCCTGGGTGCTGACCGGCTATACCACCACCATCTCCGGCGATGTGGTCAAGCTGAAAACCGCGCAGTAAGCGCCGTTTGAATGCAAAAAAGCCCGGCTGATCAGGCCGGGCTTTTTCATGGGTGTTGCGGTAACGCGATTTGATTCAAGCTACACGGCGTTCGATCAGACGATCCGAACCACCTTCAGCCACACGGCGTTCGATCAGACGATCCGAACCACCTTCAGCCACGCGGCGTTCGATCAGACGATCCGAACCACCTTCAGCCACGCGGCGTTCGATCAGACGATCCGAACCACCTTCAGCCACGCGGCGTTCGATCAGACGGTCCGAGCCGCCTTCAGCCAAGCGGCGTTCGATCAGACGATCCGAACCACCTTCTGCGACCAGGGTATGAACAGGGGCTGCTGCAAAAGCGTTAGCTGCGAGAACCGAGAAAGCGATGCCGAAGAGGGTTTGGCGTTTCATGATCGTGTGCTCCAGAAGGTTGTTTGTTTGTCTGGAGCCGATGTTACGCCGCGCAGCTTTTATGAGAACTTCATTGAGGTGATGATGAACATCGACGCCGATGATGTCTGCCAGCACCCCCTGTTCAGAGCGGTTTGGCCCGGATGCACAACTCGCCGCTGGCACGAATCAGTGCCAGATCATGTAGCGCATCGGCGGCTAGTCCGCTGCGGACATTGGCCAGCCAGGACGGGCAATTCGGGTCTCGCCGATAGGGCGCGAATTCGGCGTATTGCTGTAACAGATGCTTTTGCAGCTCATCCAGGCGCGGGCGGATCTGCCTGCCGAGGTCCGGACGCGGTGTCTCCGGTGCCGCACCTGCCGCTTGCCATTGTGCGAGCAGACCGTATTGCACCAGTTTGTTCGCCTCCATTTGCGCGGCGATCAGCTGTTCGACGTCATCCGGGTCGAGTTTGTTTTCGGCGGCCAGGGTTCGGGCATTGGCGATGACCTGCGCCTCACGCGGGCTGTCCTGGATCGGCTTGCCGCTGTCCCATTTGGTCAGCGCAACTGCATCACCAATGTTCAGACGTTCATTCAAAGTGGCCAATAGCTGTTTCAATGAAGCAGGCGCCGCAGTGGTTGCGCCTGCCTGGGCGCTGGCGGCGAGCAAGACGAGGAGTGAGCCAAACAGAAAATTTGCAACGTTACGCATGGACCGAGCCTCAATAGTACGTGTCGAGAGAAACGCTGATTTACCACAGCCGCACGTTGATACAAAGCCATGCGTGCCACTTACACAAATGCAAAACTGAGGATCAGCACCAACTGGAAATGTTGATTGCACGCTGCACGCAACTCACCGAAGCTATCGTCAACCAGGCCTCCCGCCGTCGAGATGGACCTCCATTCAATGCAAAGCGCCACCTTCGCCAAACCCCTCTGGCAAACCTATCTACTGTTTCTCGCGCCGATGGTGGTGTCCAATTTCCTGCAGTCGATGTCCGGCACGGTCAACAGCATCTACATCGGCCAGATGCTCGGCACTCAGGCGCTGGCGGCAGTGTCCGGCATGTTTCCCGTCGTGTTTTTTTTCATCGCCCTGGTCATCGGCCTCGGAGCCGGCGCGGGCGTGTTGATCGGGCAGGCGTGGGGGGCACGCGAAACGCACAGGGTGAAAGCGATTGCCGGGGCGACGTTGCTGCTGGGGGGGTTAATCGGTCTGGTCGCGGCGGTGCTGGGCACCGTGTTTGCACGACAGGCACTGACGGGGCTGGGCACGCCGATCGATGTGCTTGACGATGCGGTGGATTATGCCCACGTCATGTTATGGATCCTGCCGTCGCTGCTGGTATTCGTGCTGTTCACCCAGTTGCTGCGCGGGGTCAGCGATACGCTGTCGCCCTTGCTCGCGCTGATCGTCTCTACCGCCGTAGGGCTAGCGCTGACGCCGGCGTTGATTCGCGGCTGGCTCGGTTTGCCGCCACTTGGCATTCAGAGCGCGGCTTATGCCGGGCTGGCCGGTAATCTGGCAGCGATGGCATGGTTGGCGTGGCGGCTGATCCGCAAGAGCCATCCACTTGCGCCCGATCCAGAATTCTTCGCTGCGTTGCGACTGGACCGGGTGATCCTCGGCAAGGTGTTGCGCATCGGCCTGCCGACCGGGGTGCAGATGATCGTGCTGTCATTGTCGGAGCTGGTGATTCTGGCGCTGGTCAACCAGCACGGCTCGCAAGCGACGGCGGCGTATGGCGCGGTGACCCAGATCGTCAATTATGTGCAGTTTCCGGCACTGTCGATTGCGATCACCGCATCGATTCTCGGCGCACAGGCGATCGGCGCCGGACATCTGCAACGCATGGGTCCGATTCTGCGCACAGGGTTGCTGATCAACGTGTGTCTGACCGGTGGCCTGATTGTGCTGGGTTATCTGCTGTCGCACTGGTTGCTGGGCCTGTTCCTGACCGAAGACTCGACCCGGGCGATGGCCGAGCATCTGCTGCACATCATGCTCTGGAGCCTGCTGGTGTTCGGCTTCCAGGCCATTATCGGGGGGATCATGCGCGCCAGCGGCACGGTGTTGGTGCCGGTGGTCATTTCGATTATCTGCGTGGTCGGCGTGCAATTGCCGGCGGCGTATTGGCTAAACGGACAGTTCGGTTTGCAGGGCGTTTGGATGGCGTTCCCGGTCGCTTACCTGGGAATGCTGGCCCTGCAGACTCTGTATTACAAACTTGTCTGGAAACATCAGAAAATCGAGCGGTTGATATAGGCCCTGGCATAACGGCAGGTTGTTTGCTTAAGTCACCCAAGGCCCTTGACGGCGCGCGCCACCCGGAGAACTCCATGTCGATGCGATTGCTGCTGGTTGCCGCGTTTCATCTGTTCGCCACGACCGTCGCTCAAGCCGCTGAATACACTCGCGTGAACACCAGCGCCAGCCAGATCAGCTTCACCTACAACCAGATGGGCTCGCGAATGTATGGGACGTTCGGCAAGTTCGAGGCGACGCTGGACTTCGATACCGACAACCTTGCCAACGCCCGCACCACGTTGCATATCGATCTAAGCAGCATCGATGCCGGCAGTGAAGACGCCAATTCCGAGCTGGTGAAGCCGGCCTGGTTCGACACCGAGACATTCCCCCTCGCGGTATTCGAGTCCAGCCGCTTCACTCAGGTGGCCGAACACCGTTACCAGATCGCCGGTCATCTCACGCTCAAGGGCATCACTCGCGAGGTTGAGGTTGCGGTGCAGTTGAAACCGGACGACGCCGTCGGCATTTTCGACGGCGAACTGGTGCTCAACCGCGACGAGTTCGGCCTCGGAGCAGGGGAGTGGGCGGACAGCGTGGTGTCGCGAGACATCAACATCAAATTTCGGGTGGTCGCGCCGCAACAGTGACAGTTCAGTTGATCCTTGCAAGGTATGATGTCGCGGTTCGTCGACGGCTCTGATCATCGGCAACGTTTTTTATCGCCGGAGTTCGCCCATGCCACGCATCACCCATTACACCTCCCCATGTCCTGAAAGCGTCAACAGCCAGATCCTGCAAATGGTCGTCGACTACCTGACTGACATCAGCGCGGTAGGCCTCGGTCCGAGCAATCTGCTGTACAACGTCTATCAGTACGCAGTCGGTTACGAGGTGCATCTGTATCTTGAGGCGTTGAACGGCCAGAAGGGTACCGAAGTGGAATTGCTGGTAGCCACTGACGATGAAAATCCGGAGCAGGTCATCGGATTTCTCATCTGTCTGCCGGTGCAGGGCGATTGGGAGGCGTGCAGCGTCGCCTACATGGCGGTGCGCGAAGGCCATCGGCGTCAGGGTGTGGCGAGGGCGCTGCTCGCTGACATGGTCGGGCGCTATCCGCATGCGGAACTGGCCTGCAGCATCGGCAAGGTGCCGTACTTCGAGGCGCTGGGTTTTGAGGTGATCGGCCAGCGCGAGACTCAGGTGCTGATGAGCACGCGGCATTACCGCAGCAACGGCTTGCGCGGGTTTATCGACACGACGCCTATCTATCGCTCGCTGGAAGTGCAGCAGATTCACACCTATCTGCTGCAGAAGAATGGCAAGCGCGCGATGCTCGATGCAGAAAAACAACGCGACCGGCATCTTGACCAGACCAGTCGCCACGTAGAGGAATTTGTCCGTCAGCGCCTTACCCTGCATTGACCCCGTCTATACAAAGCCCTTGCTGTGCACTGCACAGCAAGGGCTTTTTTGTGCCTGCAATCTCAACCGAGCTTGACGTTCATGGTGATGCGCGCGGTGAAGACTTTCTTGCCCTCGGTATCGTGAATGTCGACATTGACGACCTTGTCGCCATCGCTTTGCCAATCCACACCGTCTGCGCTGGCCACGGCGGTGACGTCGGTTTTTGCCTTGGCCAGATATTCCACGGTCATGCCCTTTGGAATCCAGCGTGCGCCGGCGGGGATCGAGACGTCGGTCATCATTCCGCCGGCCAGTTCCGCTGCGTTGCACATGGCGATGGCATGCACTGTGCCGAGGTGATTGGTGATTTCCTTGCGAAACGGCACTTGCACGGTGGCGGCGTTCGGACGCAATTCGCTGATCAATGGATTTATGCTGCTGAAATACGGGGCGAACTGGCAGGCCATCTTGCTGAAAGCGTCCGGACCGACGCTGTTGAACATGCTCAGAGATTGACTCATGGGAAGCCTCAATGGAGTTTGCAGAATGATGTTCCGTTACAGAATTATGTTCTGTAACGGAGCGGTATTCTGTTAGCGGCAAATCTGTCAACCTAGGCGCAATTTATCCACGGGCAAACTTCGCCTTGTTCAAACCCTTTTCGGACCCGAATCAGCATGGACACCACCGATCTACTGGAACGCAGCTACCCCGGCCGCCGCGCCGAGCTCAAGCGCGATATCTTTCGCAAGTCCTTGAACCTTTTCAACGAGCAGGGAATTGAGGCGACCACCATCGAAATGATTCGCGCCGAATGCGACACCAGCGTCGGCGCGATCTACCACCATTTCGGCAACAAGGAAGGATTGGTCGCGGCGCTTTTTTTCACCGCACTGGAGGATCAGGCGCGTTTGCGTGATGCGTATCTGGACGCCGCCGGTACCACCGAAGAAGGCGTGCAGGCGCTGGTCTTCAGTTATGTCGACTGGGTCGAGCAACAGCCGCAGTGGGCGCGTTTCCAGTATCACGCCAGGTTCGCCGTGACCAAAGGCCCGTTCAAGGAAGAGCTGGCCGAACGCAACAAGACGCGCAATCTGCGTTTGCGCCAGTGGCTGGCCGAATCAGGGCGCGCCGCCGAGCTCAAGGATTTGCCTGCTGAACTGCTGCCATCGCTGATCATCGGTCAGGCCGACAGCTATTGCCGCGCCTGGCTGGCAGGGCGGGTGAAAGGCAGCCCGACCGACTATCGCGAAGTCCTCGCGCAAGCGGCGTGGTGTTCGATTCGCGCTGAGGCGTGAGCTACTCGAAATCTGTCGGGTGTCCGCTGGTGCGCTGGAAAACCAGGGCCTTCAAGCCGCTCTGCGGATCGACATCGGGAAACTCCGGCGGATTGTCCAGCCGATGATCGAAGCGCAGGCTTGGCGCTTCCTGTGTCACACCATCAATCAGAAAGTCCGAACCGAACGAGGGGTCGTTCATGCACGCCAGTACCGTGCCTTGCGCGGTCAGCAGTTCCGGCAAGCGGCGCAACACGCGTTGATAGTCCTTGGTCAGCAAAAAGCTGCCTTTTTGAAAAGATGGCGGGTCGATGATCACCAGATCGTACGGGCCGCTGCTGATCACCTTGCCCCAGGACTTGAAGAGGTCGTGGCCGAGGAAGCTGACCTTGCTCAGGTCGTGGCCGTTCAGACGATGGTTGTCGCGACCACGGCTCAAGGCCGCGCGGGACATGTCGAGATTGACCACGTGGCTGGCGCCGCCCTCGATCGCCGCTATGGAAAAGCCGCAGGTGTAGGCGAACAGGTTCAATACCCGTTTGCCCGCCGCTTGTTCGCGCACCCACTTGCGCCCGTAACGCATGTCGAGAAACAGCCCGGTGTTTTGCTTGCGACCCAGGTCGACGCGGTACTGCAAGCCACCCTCGATGATGGTCATTTCCTCGATTTCCTCGCCGATCAGCCATTCTGCCGTGCTCTGCGCCAGGTAACGGTGCTGAATCAGCAAAGTGTGCGCACCCGACTGTTGCCATGCGATCGAGGCGGCGAGTCGTAGCAGCGAATCCTTCAGGCCTTGCAGATGCTCAGGCGCCGGCTCCTTGAACAGCGACACCAGCACCACGCCCTGCAACCAGTCCACGGTCAGTTGTTCCAGCCCTTGCCAGCAGCGTCCGCGGCCGTGGAACAAGCGGCGGGTTTCGTTGGGTGCCGCTGCCAGCGCAGGCAGCAAATGGGCGTGGAGGGTGGCGAGGGCTTCAGGGGTCATGGATCAGAATCGGCCGGGCAAAGGGCGCGCATTTTAACCACAAATGAGCATTCTGGATGGGGACTGTGGCCCGAAAAACAATGTCTTGGCGAAATCTGCTGTATCAAAAGTGAATTTCTGCAAGGCGCGCTGCTCATACCTGATAAGCAGCGGATTCAAACCGCTATTCGAAAATGTAATTCGGGGGAGTGCTGTTCATGTGCCCTACACCTACGTCGAGCGCGCACCTTCCTGGCGGGTTGATTCTGGTTGTCGAGGACGATCCGTTGATTCTGGAGTTTCTTTGCGAAATTCTCCAGGAGGAAGGGTTCAAGGTCGAACCGCAAACCAGCGCTGACGCCGCATCGCAATATCTGGAGCAACACGCAGCAGACGTTGCGCTGTTGCTGACCGACATCACCATGCCCGGCATGCTCAACGGCGCCGACCTGGCCAATCTCGTCGGCGACCGCTGGCCGGAAAAACCGGTGATGGTCATGTCCGGCTATGAGACGCCTGAGACCTCCGGGGTCAAGCATTCGGTGGCGTTCATCAAAAAGCCGTGGGCGATCGGTCAGTTGCTCGACTGTGTGGAAAGTGCGTTCAAATCCAAGGCCCCTCAGCTGCACTGACAAGTGCTACATTGCCGGGCCAGGCTGCCCGGCCATCTGTCAGAGGATTTGCTCTCTTGTCTGCACAAGCATCGGTTTCTGATCGCGCGTTCGGCGCTTTTCTGTTCGACATGGACGGCACCGTCCTCAATTCCATCGCCGCCGCCGAGCGCATCTGGTCCGCGTGGGCGGTGCGCCATGGCGTTGATGTCGAGACGTTTTTGCCGACCATCCACGGCGCGCGCGCGATCGACACGATCACCCGGCTGAACCTCCCGGGCGTGGATGCCGAGCAACAAGCGGCGTTCATCACCGCTGCGGAAATCGAAGACGTTGAAGGCATTGTCGAGATCCCCGCTGCGGCAGCGTTTCTCAACGCACTGCCGAAAAATCGTTGGGCGATGGTGACGTCGGCGCCGCGCGATCTGGCGCTGCGGCGGATGGCGGCGGCGGGGATTCCCGAGCCTGCGGTGATGATCACGGCTGAAGATGTAAAGGCTGGCAAGCCTGATCCGTCGGGTTATCTGCTAGCGGCGCGAAAGCTCGGTGTCGAGCCAGCAGACTGCCTGATTTTTGAAGATGCGGCTGTCGGCATTCAGGCTGCCGAAGCGGCGGGCGCAGCGCTGATGATCATCACCACTACGCATCAGCATCCGATCCAAACGGCTCACGCTACGCTGGCCAGTTACGATGCGATCAGCGTTGACGTCGACAACGATGGTTGGCTTCGCTTGAGAGAAATCTGATCTGCGGCAAAGATCGCTGATCGCTGTCACCGGTCGGCAGCTTATTCACTGACGCAACATCGCGACTACGCTGATCCATGCCTTGAAATCGTCGCCAGCGTCGAGCCTCTTAAAGGCATCGACCACCCGGCGATCCCTTGCCAACCGACGAGGTAAACGCATGAAGATCGATCTGAGTGGAAAACTGGCCATCGTCAGCGGCAGTACCGCCGGCATCGGTCTGGGCATCAGCCAGTCGCTGGCCGGGGCGGGCGCCACGGTGGTGGTGATTGGCCGCGACACGGCCAAAGTCGAGCAAGCACTGGCAAGCATCCGCCAAGCCGTGCCAGCGGCGCAACTGCGCGGTTTGACTGCTGATCTGGGCACGGCCGAGGGCGCGGAAAAGCTCTTCGTCGCCGAGCCGCGTGCGGACATTCTGGTGAACAACCTTGGCATCTTCAACGACGTCGATTTCTTCGAGACCCCCGACAGCGAGTGGACGCGCTTCTACGAGGTCAACGTGATTTCCGGTGTGCGCCTGGCGCGGCATTATGTGCCGGCGATGGTCGAACAGGGCTGGGGCCGGGTGATCTTCCTGTCATCGGAATCCGGCGTGGCGACGCCAGCGGATATGCTCAATTATGGCGTGACCAAAAGTGCCAACCTCGCGGTGTCCCACGGCCTGGCCAAACGTCTGGCCGGGACGGGGGTCACGGTCAATGCAATCCTGCCGGGGCCGACTTTCACCGATGGCCTGCAGGACATGCTCAAGCCTGCGGCCGCCGAGTCTGGGCGCAGCCTGCGTGACGAAGCCGACGCGTTTGTGCGCAAGGCCCGTCCGACCTCGATCATCCAGCGCGTGGCGGATGTCGCGGAAGTGGCGCATCTGGTCACTTACATCGCTTCGCCGCTGTCCTCGGCCACCACTGGCGCCGCTTTGCGTGTCGATGGCGGTGTGGTCGACAGCCTGACTATCTGAATTTTCCGAAAGAGAGGTTTTATGCCTACAGCATCCGCAACTATCGACATCCCGGCCTCGGCCGATCAGGTCTGGCAATTGATCGGCGGCTTCAACACCCTGCCGGACTGGTTGCCATTGATCAGCAGCAGCCAGCTGAGCGAAGGCGGGCGGGTACGCAATCTGCAAACCGCTGACGGCGGCGTGGTGGTCGAACGTCTGCAGACCTTCGATAACGCCGCCAGAACCTATAGCTATTCGATTGAACAGGCACCGTTCCCGGCCAGCGATTACCTGGCGACGATCAAGGTTGAAGGCCAAGGGCAGGGCGCAAGGGTGACGTGGTCGGGACGCTTCAACGCGGTTGGTGTGAGCGATGAGGAAGTGGTGGCGTTTTTCAACGGACTCTACCAGGGCGGCCTTGATGCCCTGCGGGCCAACTACCCAACCTGAAACCTTACACGGCCCCTGTGGGAGCGGGCTTGCTCGCGCTCCCACATTTGATCGTATTTCAATGCTCAGGCCTGGCTGATCAGACTCGGCCGACAATCCAGCAGCAGTTTCGCTCCGCCCAGATCACTGCTGCCGACCTCAAGATTGAAGCCGTGCAGGCTGACAATTGCCGCAACGATCGACAGCCCCAAGCCAAAACCACTTTGCGGCTGGCCGCCCTCGGTGCGATAAAACCGCTGGAAAACTGCCTCTCGTTCAGCCTCGGGTATCCCCGGCCCTGAATCATGAACCTCGATCCGCGTGTGCCCACCTGCATTGACCCCGCGCAACATCACCGTGCCGCCGGGCGGGGTGAATTTGATCGAGTTGCTCAGCAGATTCGCCAGCGCTTCGAACAACAAAGCGCGGTCGCCATTGAGCGGCGGCAGCGTTTCCGGCATGTTCAGCTGGAAACGCAGATCGCCTTCCTCGGCCAGCGGCAGATAGAACTCGTGCAACTCTTCCAGCAACTGCGCCGGGTCGAGTTCGACGAAACCTGAGCGGCGCTGGCGATCTTCCAGTTCGGAAATCCGCAGCAAACCGCGAAAGCGTGCCATCAGCGTGTCTGCTTCAGCCAGCACCAAATCCAGTTGCGCCGCTTGCTGCGAACCTTCGCCGGCCTGTTGCTGCATGCGGTACAACTGCGCACGCAAGCGCGTCAGCGGTGTGCGCAGGTCATGGGCGATGTTGTCGCAGACGCCTTTGACCTCGTTCATCAAGCGCTCGATGCGCTCGAGCATGGCGTTGACGATGGCGGCGAGCATGTCCAGTTCATCGCGGCGATTGGACAGCGGCAAGCGGTGCGTCAGGTCACCGGCAACGATGGCCTGGGCGCTGTTCTGGATCGCGCGAATGCGCTGCAACGGTCGACGCCGCAGCAGATGCCAACCGGCGACCCCGGGAATAATCGTCAACGACACGCCCCAGAACAACGCGTGCAAAATGATCCGCGTGACCGCGAACAGCGAGCCGTTGTCACGCAGCAGCACCAGCCAGCGACCGTCGCGAGTCTGGGTGGCCACAGCATCGCAGCTGTCGTTCGGCAGGGTCGGGTCATCGGAATCGGCGCACTCGGCGAGCATGTGAATCTTGCCGTCCAGCGGCAGCCCTTCGGGAATTTGCTGGAGTGCGCCGCCCAGATAAACGCCGTCAGCGCTGAACAGGCCGTAGGCATCGATGCCGCGAATGTCGAAGGTCATGCTGGCGGCGAGGGCGTCTTCGAGTTGCTCGCCGCGAAAGTGCGAAAACAGATGCTGACGTTGCATCAACGAATGTTTGGCGAGCTTGTCGAGGTAGCCGGATACCTCGTAGTACATGACCCCCATGAGGATCGCGCTCCACGCCACGAACAGCGAGCTGTACAGCGCCAGCAAGCGGCTGCTGGAGGAGCGCCAGCCGTCAGACGGGTTCGGCAATGACATAGCCCGAGCCCCGTACGGTGCGGATCAGCGGAACGTTGCCGGCTGCGTCGATCTTCTTGCGCAGACGACCGATGTGCACGTCGATCAGGTTGGTGCCCGGGTCGAAGTGATAACCCCAGACTTCTTCGAAAATCATCATCCGCGACAGGATCTGGCCGCTGTTGCGCATCAGGAACTCGAGCAGTTTGTATTCGGTCGGCAGCAGCGTCAGCACCTGCCCGGCGCGTCGGGCTTCGTGGCTGATCAGGTCCAGTTCGAGGTCGGCAACTTTTAGTGTGGTGGCCTGGGTGGCGACGCTGTTCTGTCGGCGCAGCAACACTTCGACCCGCGCGGCCATTTCATCGGTTGCGAACGGTTTGGTCAGGTAGTCATCGCCGCCAGCGCGCAAGCCGCGCACGCGCTCGTCGACATCGGAGAGGGCGCTGATCATCAGAATCGGCGTCGCCACGCCCATGGTGCGCAAGGTGGTGACGATGGCCAGGCCATCGAGTTCGGGCAACATGCGGTCAAGGGTGATCAGGTCGTAGTTGCCGCTGACGGCACGGTCCAGGCCCTCGCGGCCATTGTCGACCCAGTCGACGTCCAGCCCGTGGCTGCTGAGTTCGGCAACGATTTCCCGCGCGGTCACGGCGTCGTCTTCGATGGTCAAGATACGAGTCATAGACAGGCCTGCTGATCGGTTCAAATGCAATGGCAGCATTTTGCCAAGAAATTACCGTGACGCTTTAAATTAACTTTCATCTTCGTCGCTGCGGTAAATCAGAACTGATCGGATTTGACCCTCCGTCATCAATGCAGAAAACCCGCAGCGGCTAGCCGTTTATTGCAAATTGCACGGAGTGGCGAAGTTCAAAGTTTATAACTTGTTGAAAAGAAACGATTTATCCAGACGAGGTAACTGGCACGGTCACTGCAATTCCTCTCATGACGAGTTGTAACACCATTTTTCATGCCTGGAGCAGTACAACAATGAATAGATCCCCTGATGGCTATTATCCTGCCGTGGAAGAGTCGAGCAGCGTGTCGGGCGTGTCCTGGGGCGCGATCTTCGCAGGTGCTGCTGCGGCGGCCGCACTGTCGATGATTTTGGTACTGCTCGGGTTCGGCCTGGGCTTTTCGGCCGTTTCACCGTGGGCCGGCGAGGGCGTCAGCGCCAAGGGCCTGGGCATTTCGACGATTGTCTGGCTGGCGGTGACCCAGATCATCGCTTCCGGCATGGGCGGCTACATTGCCGGCCGTCTGCGCGTGAAGTGGGCGAACATGCACGGCGATGAAGTGTATTTCCGCGACACCGCCCACGGCTTCCTCGCCTGGTGCGTTGCCACTTTGGTAACCGCTGTGTTGGTGGTCGGTTCGGTCAGCAGTGTCGTCAGCGGGGGTGTACAGGCGGGTGCCAACGTCGTCGGCGGTGCTGCCGGTGCGATGAGCCAGGCCGCCGGTTCTGCCGCAGCCAATACTGACAGCGATCAGTACGGCTACTTCGTCGACAGCCTGTTCCGTGATGATCGTCCTGCTGCCGTCAGTGACGACGCCGCACGCGGCACCGTGACCCGAATCTTCGCCCAGAGCCTGGCCAACGGTCAGCTCAGCGCCGAAGACCGTACGTACCTCGCGCAACTGGTATCGCAACGCACCAACCTGAGCCAGGCCGATGCCGAACGCCGTGTCGACGAGATCTACGCCAACACGCAGAAAGCCATCGCTGACGCCAAGCTGAAAGCCCAGCAAGCTGCAGACACCGCCGCCAAGGTCGCGGCCTACACCTCGCTGTGGATGTTCGTTGCGCTACTGGCCGGTGCGTTCTTCGCCAGCCTCGCAGCCACCTTTGGCGGTCGTCGTCGCGATGCGGTCGAGTACGTTGAAGTCGACGCCTATACCACTACCACTCCGGTCCGTTAAAAAAGGAGAGTCACCATGCGCTCACTACTGTTGTTCTTCCTCGGCGTACCGATCCCGATCATCATCCTGATCGCTCTGTTCGTACACTGATTCCCTCTGAGGCAGGATGCCTCTGCCGCTTTCATCTTCGGGTGAAAGCGGCTTTTTGCTTTTTAGCGAGCGCTGCAGCGAAAATCGCTTAGCAAAGCGGGCGGTCCGCTTTATCTGTTTAAGGATGAGTCAGTTGGACAAGAAGGAAATCAAACGCCAGGTCGGCGCAATGCTTGCTGCCGGACATTCCCGGGCCGAAACGTTCAAGGCCCTGGCGGGTGGCAAAGTGAAGGATAGAGTCTTAGCGACCTGGATCGGCGCACACCCGGATCCGGTCCTCAGAAAAAGGCATTCGGTCAAAGTCAATGTGCTGGTCACGCTGATCAGCATGATGGGGCTGCTTGGAACGATTGCCGGCCTGCTTCAGATCAATGACGGCGGCATCGCTATGGCACTGTTCATGGTGTTGATTATTGGCGTGATTCCGTTTTTGTTTGCGTGGGGGTTCTACAAGGGAATAGCGCTGGTTTACACGATCTATATCACGTTCACGATCAGCCAGATTCCGCGGGAATTTGTAGGTTTCAGCGAAGAACCCGTGTCGACTGTGCTCGGTGCACTCTTCATTCTGGCCATGGTGTTTTACGCGGCATGGGTCAAATCGCTGTTGTTCCCTGACCTTGCATTGGTCGGCGCAAAGAAGATCAAAGGCCAGTTCGTCTTCTCCGACTGATCGTTGCACGTCCCGCCATTTTCACTGGCCTGGGTCAATATTTTGCGCGGCTGTATCGCCTACCGTAATTGACCCAGGCCTTTGCTGAGGTATGAGCTACAGTGCTTCTCGCGCACCTTGTTGCGCTGACGAAGTATCCGCGTCGACGTTGAAAGCAGAGCCATGAAAACGTCGACGAGGCGTAGTGCAGCAAGGAGCTGTCACAACCTCAACTGAATCTTCACGGACGAACACCGTAATGAACTGCCTAGAAAGAACCTTCGATATCCAGCCCTTGGTGCAGGCGGACATGACCGTGCACATCAATGGCCAAGCGGTCAGCGCCGCCATCGGCGAAACCGTCCTCAGCGTCATCCAGTCCCTCGGCGTGCGCCAGATCGCACGCAATGATCACGACCAGATCAGCGGCGCCTACTGCGGCATGGGCGTGTGCCAGTGCTGTCTGGTAAAAATCGACGGTCGCCACAAGCGCCGCGCCTGCCAGACCGTGGTGCGCGACGGCATGCAGATTGAAACCCGAGTCAACCGCGTCGTCGGGCAGGAGGTCGTATGAGCCTGCAACCGATAATCGTCGGCGGCGGGCCGGCGGGTATGGCAGCGGCCACCGAACTGGCGCGCCACGGGGTGCGTTGCACTTTGCTCGAGGAGGCTTCGCGCCTCGGCGGCGTGGTCTATCGAGGGCCGTTGCGTGATGGCGTGCAAATGGATTATCTCGGCCCGCGCTATTGCGAAGCGCTGGACAAGTTGCACGGTGAGTTTCAGCAGCATTCGGCCCTGATCGACGTGCGCCTCAACCATCGCGTGGTCGGCGCCGAAGGCACCCGCGCGCTGGTGGTGCTCGACGGCGATGAGCAGCTGCACGAGATGGCTTATCCGCAAGTATTGCTGGCCGCCGGCTGCCATGAACGCAGCGTACCGTTTCCCGGCTGGACGTTGCCTGGCGTCATCCTGCTTGGCGGCCTTCAACTGCAGATCAAGAGTGGCGTGGTCAAGCCGCAAGGGCCGGTGATCATCGCCGGCACCGGGCCGCTGCTGCCGCTGGTGGCGACCCAATTACATGCCTCTGGCGTGCGCGTCGCTGGCGTTTACGAAGCTTGTGCGTTCGGCAAAATCGCCCGCGAGAGTCTGGCGTTGCTGAACAAGCCGCAAATGTTCCTCGACGGCTTGAGCATGCTCGCTTATCTCAAATTGCATGGCATTGCGATGAACATGGTTGGGGGGTGGTGGAGGCCCATGGCGAAGGCGAATTGAAAAGTGTCAGCGTCGCGCCGTATTCGGCCACGTGGGGGGCGGATCTGTCGCGGGTCGAGCGCTTCGAAGCGCAGACGCTGGCGGTCGGTTACGGTTTTATTCCACGCACGCAATTGAGCCAGCAGATGGGCCTTGATCACGGCTTCAGCGACGACGGTTACCTGCGTGCCATCGCCAATGTCTGGCAGCAAAGCAGCGTGGCGCATGTGCATCTGGCCGGCGACATGGGCGGGATTCGCGGCGGTGAAGCGGCGATGCTGGCCGGCAGGATCGCCGCTACTTCAATCCTGCTGCAACGCGGTGTGCTCGACGTCGAACTGGCCCGTGTGCGCCGCGACCGCTACGCGAGCAAGCTCAGAGCTATCGTGCGCTTTCGTGCAGCAGTGGATCGCTACACCGAGCGCGGTGTTGGCCAGACTGCTTTGCCCGCAGCCGACACAGTGATTTGCCGCTGCGAACACGCAACCCGCGCCGACATCGATCTGGCGCTGGAGCAGGGCGTGCAGGACATCGCCAGCCTGAAAATGCGTACTCGCGTGAGCATGGGCGATTGTCAGGGACGAATGTGTGTCGGCTATTGCAGCGACCGCCTGCGGCAGGCCACCGGACGCCAGGATGTCGGTTGGCTGCGCCCACGTTTCCCGATTGATCCAGTGCCTTTTTCCGCGTTTCAGTCCTTCGGTAAGGAGGCCGCTTCCCATGAGTAAGTTCTACGACGTGGTCATTGCCGGTGGCGGCGTGATCGGCGCGTCCTGCGCCTACCAATTGTCCAAACGCAAAAACCTCAAGGTGGCGCTGATCGATGCCAAACGCCCCGGCAACGCGACCCGCGCCTCGGCTGGTGGTTTATGGGCGATCGGCGAGTCGGTCGGCCTCGGCTGTGGGGTGATCTTCTTTCGCATGATGTCGGCCAATCGCAAGCGCGCAACCCAGGGTGCGGCGGTGGCGGTGGACGCGAGTACGCCGCACATCTTGCCGGAATCGTTTTTCGATTTTGCTTTGCAATCCAACGCGCTGTACCCGGCGTTGCACCGTGAGCTGAAAGACAATCACGGCATGGATTGCAAGTTCGAGAAGACCGGGCTGAAGTTCGTGATTTATGACGACGAAGACCGGCTCTACGCCGAGCACATCGTCGGCTGCATTGCGCATCTCGCCGATCAGGTGCGCTGGCTCGATCAGGCGGCGTTGCGCGCAGCGGAACCGAGTGTCAGCCATGAGGCGCAAGGGGCGCTGGAGTTTCTCTGCGATCATCAGGTCAGTCCGTTCCGCCTCGCTGATGCCTATCTGGAGGGCGCGCGGCAGAACGGGGTCGACATCTTCGTCAACACCAACGTCACTGGCGTGTTGCATCACGGCACGCGCGTAACCGGCGTGCAGACGGCCGAGGCGGGTGTGTTTCATTGCAAGACGCTGATCAACGCCGCTGGTGCCTGGGCGGCGGACTTGAGCGAGTGGGCGACGGGGATTCGTATTCCGGTGAAACCGGTGAAAGGGCAGATTCTGCTCACCGAACGCATGCCGAAAATCCTCAACGGCTGCCTGACCACCAGCGATTGCTACGTGGCGCAAAAGGACAACGGCGAAATCCTCATCGGCAGCACCACCGAAGACAAAGGCTTCGACGTCACCACCACCTATCCGGAAATCGCCGGGCTGGTGCAGGGCGCGGTGCGCTGCTTGCCGGAGCTGGCGGACGTCAATCTGAAACGCACCTGGGCTGGACTGCGCCCGGGGTCGCCGGATGAATTGCCAATCCTCGGCCCGATGCGTGGGGTGGAAGGTTATCTGAATGCTTGCGGGCACTTCCGCACCGGGATCCTGACGTCGGCAATCACCGGTGTGTTGCTGGACAAACTGGTGAATGACGAGCCGCTGCCGCTCGATATCGCACCGTTTCTGGCGGATCGGTTTGCAGTTGCAGCCGTCGAGCCAGCATCCGCGGTGGAACTGGCCTGACCCTCTCCCACATGATCGTTCCCACGCTCTGCGTGGGAATGCCTCAAGGGACGCTCCGCGTTCCAGCTCGGGAAGTGGAACGCGGAGCGTCCCGGGCTGTGTTACCACGCGGAGCGTGGGAACAATCAAGCAGGCTCGCTCCCACAGTTGAATCTGCGCAAGGCACGATCAGGACTTGCGGGCTTGTTCTTCGAGCTGATCGGATTCGAACAATTTGGCCAGTTCCGCCCGGGCTTCCTGGGCGGTCTGCAGGACTTTGGCGGCGTCATCGTAGACCGCGTGTTGCGCCTCCAGCACCTGTTCGTCGTGATGCTTGAAACGCTTGATCCTCGCATCGGCCTGGGCCTGCGTCAGACCGAGGCCGACCAGCGTGCGCCGGCTCATTTCCAGGCTCGAATAATAGGTCTCACGAATCGCTTCGGCGCCGACATCAACGAGGCGATGGACATGCTGGCGGTTGCGCGCGCGGGCGATGATTTTCATGTGCGGATACAGCTTGTGCACCACTTCGGCAGTTTTGATGTTGGTCTCCGGATCGTCCGTGGCGATGACGAAATATTCCGCCTCGCCAACCTTCGCCGCATGCAGGATTTCCGGGCGCATCGGGTCGCCATAGAACACCGGCACACCGCCGAAGCTGCGCGACAGCTCGATGGTTTCCACCGAGGTGTCCAGCGCGACGAACTTGATGTTCTGCGCGCGCAGAATCCGCGCCACGATCTGACCCATCCGGCCCATGCCGGCAATCACCACGCGCGGCGCTTCGGTGTCGATCTCGCGGAATTTCTCCGGCACTTCCACCGGCTGCACTTTCGGGCTGACCAGGCGTGCGCAGATCAACAGCAACAACGGCGTCAACGCCATCGACAGGGTAATGGTCAGCACCAGCAAGTCGTACAGACGCGGCTCGAACAAGCCTTGATCGCGGCCGATCTTGAACACTACAAACGCAAATTCCCCGCCAGCAGCCAGAACGATGCCGAGGCGGATCGCGCTGATCTTGTTCAGCCCGCCCGCCAGGCGCCCGACGACAAACAGCAGCGGCAATTTCAGGCCGATCAGCAGCAGGGTCAGGCCTAACACGGTGCTCGGGCTACTCAACAACAAGCTGAGATTGGCGCCCATGCCGACGCTGATGAAAAACAACCCGAGCAGCAGGCCCTTGAACGGTTCGATCTGCGCTTCGAGTTCATGCCGGTATTCCGAATCCGCCAGCAGCAGACCGGCGAGAAAGGCCCCCAGCGCCATCGATACGCCGACCAGATCCATCAGCCACGCCGTGCCGATCACCACCAGCAATGCGGTGGCGGTGGACACTTCCGGCAGACCGGTTTTCGCCACCACGCGGAACACCGGACGCAGCAGATACCGCCCGCCGATCACCACCACGGCGATGCCGCCGAGCACCTGCAGGCTGTGACGAATATCGTCGGCGGTGCTGGTGTGATGATCGACGCCGGCGAGCATCGGCACCAGGGCAATCAACGGAATCGCGGCGATGTCCTGAAACAGCAGAATCGCAAAAGCCAGCCGCCCGTGAGGGCTGGTCAGCTCCTTGCGTTCGGCGAGGCTCTGCAGGCCAAACGCTGTAGATGAGAGCGCCAGACCGAGGCCCAGCACAATGGCGCTGTTGAGCGGCTGGCCGAACACCGTCAGTGCCAGCACACCGATCACCGACGCGGTCAGCAACACCTGCGCCAGACCGACGCCGAACACCGATTTGCGCATTACCCACAAGCGCCGCGGCGACAGTTCGAGGCCGATGATAAACAGCAGCAACACCACGCCCAGCTCGGAGATATGCGCAACGCTTTGCGGGTTGCCGATCAGGCCCAGCACCGAAGGGCCGATGATCACCCCGGCAAACAGATAACCGAGCACAGCGCCCAGTTGCAGACGTTTGGCCAAAGGCACGGTGAGCACCGCCGCGAACAGAAACACGACAGCGGCTTGCAACAGATTGCCTTCATGGGGCATGGAACGACTCCTGACTACGGGTACGGCGGGGCGACAAGGATAAGGGTTGACCGGATGTCAGATCCACCAAAGATCCCCTGTAGGAGCTGCCGAGTGCAACGAGGCTGCGATCTTTTGGTCTTGCTTTTACCTTCAGAGAATCAAGATCAAAAGATCGCAGCCTGCGGCAGCTCCTACAGGGTATTTCCGGTGCCGCTGTAATAATTTGCATCAATTGGTTACATTTATAACCCCTGCGCATCAATTTCCGGAAACGCCATGGCCATCAACTTCGATCTCAACGACTTGCAAGCCTTTCGCGCGGTGGTCGAGCAGGGCAGTTTCCGCAAGGCTGCCGATACCGTGCGCCTGTCGCAGCCAGCGCTGAGCCGGCGCATTGAAAAGCTCGAAGACGCACTCGGAGTCAAACTGTTCGAACGCACCACGCGCAAGGTCAGCCTGACCCAGGCCGGGCGCGGCTTCATGCCCAGCGTCGAGCGCTTGCTGGATGATCTCGACATCGCTTTGCTCGGCATCAGCGAAGTGGCCTCGACCCGCTTGGGCCATGTCACCGTCGCCTGCGTGCCCTCGGCGGCGTACTACTTCATGCCTCGCGTGGTCGCGCGCTATCACCAGCAGTTTCCGCGGATCAAAGTCAAAGTCCTCGATTCCAGTGCGCACGATGTATTGAGTGCAGTGGTCAATGGCGAGGCGGATTTCGGCTTGAGTTTTCTCGGCACGCAGGATGCCAAAGTCGAGTTCGAACCGCTTGTGCAGGAGTGCTACGTTGTCGCCTGTCGCCGCGATCATCCACTGGCAGGGCGCAGCAGCGTCAGCTGGGACGAGTTCTATCAGCAGGATTACATCGCGCTGGACAAGACTTCCGGCAATCGCTTTCTGCTCGATCAGGCCTTGGGTGGGGTGGTGCCGCAACGTCAGAGCATCTGCGAGACGCGCCATGTAACGACGATGATCGGGCTGGTAGAGGCGGGTTTGGGCGTGGCGGCGGTACCGTTGATGGCGATGCCCGGGCCGGATCATCCGATCCTGACGCGGGTGCCGCTGACCGAGCCGCAGGTGATGCGCAGTGTTGGCATCATCAAACGCCGGGATCGCACGCTGACCCCGGCGGCATTGGAACTGGAGCGGCTGGTCGTGGAGATGCGCGTCCAGCCGCCAACGATCAGCGCTTGACCGAATCCAGCCCGGTGGCCTGCACGTCAGCCTGAGCGGCGGGTGCAGCGAGGTAGGCGAGCAGGGCTTTGGCCTCTTCTGGATGTTCGGCCTTGACCGGAATGCCAGCGGCAAAACGCGTCACCGACTGTACCGATTCCGGAATCTTCGCGACGAAGCTCACGCCCGGCACCGGCAGCAATTCACTGACCTGCTGGAAGCCCAGCTGATAGTCGCCAGTGGCAACCACCGAACCGACCGGGATCCTGGCAATCATCTTCGCTTTCGGTTTCAGCTGATCTTCGATGCCGAGTTTCTTGAACAGCTGCTGCTCGATGTACACGCCACTGGCGCTGTCGGAGTAGGCCACCGATTGCGCATCGAGCAGGGTGTTCTTCAGGCCGTCGACGCTGCTGATGTCCGGTTTCACCGCGCCTTCGCGCACCACCATGCCGATCCGCGAATCCGCCAATTCAACGCGGGACGCCGGGTCGACCTTGCCTTGTTTGATCAGCTCATCGAGGGCGTAGCCGACCATGATCACCACGTCGGCGTGCTCACCGCGCGCCAGACGATTGGGGATCGCTTCCGGCGCCTTGCCCATCGACGGGCCGAGACTGGTGGTCAGGGTGTTGCCAGTGGCGGCCGCGAATTTCGGCCCGAGGATCTTGTAGGCGGCAGTGAAACCACCCGACGTCATCACGCTGAGTTCTTCGGCCTGGGCCGCGAAATTGAAGGCGAGACCGGCGAGCAGGGCGGTGACAGTAAAGAGTCTTTTCATGGCGAGTTTTTCCTCAGGCCGCGACAGGTTGCAGACGACCACCGGCACGGCGGTACAGATAAAGCGTGGCGCACAGCGCGCACAGGGCACCGATGCTCATCCAGTAACCTGGCGCGGCTTTGTCGCCGGTGTACTGGATCAGGAAGGTCGACATTGCCGGGGTGAAACCGCCGAAGATCGCCGTGGCCAGGCTGTAGGCCAGGGAGAAACCGGCAACGCGCACTTCAACCGGCATGATTTCGGTCAGCGCCGGAATCATCGCGCCGTTGTACAAGCCATAGATGAAGGACAACCACAGCAGCGACAGCAGCATGTTGGTGAAGCTCGGCGCCTGCACCAGGAACGACAGCGCCGGATAAGTCGTGGCCAGCGCCAGCAAGGCCATACCGATCAGCACCGGACGGCGGCCGATACGGTCGGACAATGCACCTCCAATCGGCAGCCAGAAGAAGTTCGATACGCCCACCAGCAGGGTCACCAGCAACGCGTCGGAAGTGCTCAGGTGCAGCACGGTTTTACCGAAGGTCGGCGCATAAACGGTGATCAGGTAGAACGCGGTGGTAGTCAGCGCGACCATCAGCATTCCGCCAAGTACCACGCCCCAGTTCTGGCCCAGCGTTCGGAACACTTCGCGCATGCTCGGGCGGTGTTTGCGCGCGGTAAACTCTTCGGTTTCCGCCAAGTTACGACGCAGGAAGAAGATGAACGGGACGATCATGCAACCGACGAAAAACGGAATGCGCCAGCCCCACGCGGCCACGGCTTGCGGCTCCATCCACTGATTCAGACCGTAGCCCAGTGCAGCCGCGACAATGATCGCCACTTGTTGACTGGCCGACTGCCAAGCGGTGAAAAAGCCTTTGCGACCCGGCGTGGCGATCTCGGACAGATACACCGAAACACCACCGAGTTCCGCACCGGCGGAGAAGCCTTGGAGCAACCGGCCGATCAGTACCAGCGCGGGAGCGAACAGGCCAATGGTTTCGTATCCGGGCACGAGCACAATCAATATCGTGCCGCTGGCCATGATCGACAGGGTGACGATCAGGCCTTTGCGACGGCCGACATCATCGATGTACGCGCCGAGCACGATGGCGCCCAACGGGCGCATCAGGAAGCCTGCGCCAAATACGGCGAAAGTCATCATCAATGAGGCGAACTCGCTGCTCGCCGGGAAGAACACCGCCGCGATCTGTGTGGCGTAGAAGCCGAACAGAAAGAAGTCGAACTGTTCGAGGAAGTTCCCCGAGGTCACTCGGAAGATGGCACCGGCCCGCGAGCCGTTGGTAGGGATTGAGGCTGTCATAGAAAAGTACTCCACTCTTTTATGACGTGCGCTACGCAGAAGCGGCGCACGGTTTTTATTGAGGTGGATGGTGGCGCAGATGTAACAATCTGTTAATTGCATTATTGGCATGGATTGATGCGTCGGACGGATCAATGGCTTCAGTGCTTGGCGCCTTTGCGGGAGCGAGCCTGCTCACGATAGCGGTGTGTCAGGCGCCAGTGCTGTCGGATTATCAGTCGGTCTAAGCCGTAGCCGCCACGGCCCCCTGTTCGCGAGCAACCTCAGTTGCGCCGTTATCAACCTGCACCGGGATACTCAAAAACGGCGGTAGCGGACAATCGAGCAGGTCGGCAACCGCCCGGAACAGCTCCGCCTCGGCCACGGTGATCACGCCGTCGTGCATTACGCAGCGAGTCATCGCATCGAGCAGGGCGGGGCGCTCTTCCGGCATGAGATGGCGCAGACGATTGAGCGCGGTTTCCAGGCCGATCAGCTCTTCGAGATCCTTGCGTATCTCTTGCGGCTGTTCGAAGGCAAGCCCCTGCCAGGCGGATTGCAGTGCCTGTGCGGCCGCCGCTTGATCGTTTTGTCCGGCACGGGCCAGCGCGCTCAGCAGCGCCAACAATTCTTCGGCACACTGGAACAGGCCAAACTTGAACTGCACCGGTGCCGCGCCCAGCACATTGCGCTCGACGATGCGCAACAGCGTCCATTCAAGCAGTTCGGTTTCGTTGTCGGCTTCAATCAGCGCGATCAGGTTGGCATCGACTCTGGCGAAACTTTTGCCGAGCTGTTGCAGGCTCGGCGTTGCCAGATCGAGCAACGGCAAACGCAGCCCGGGCTGCAGCGATAACAGCGGATTTTGCAGCAGCTCCAGTTGCTCGAATACCGCATCGTCGACGCCCCCTCTCAGTGTATCGAGCTGCATGCCCAGTACAGGCGCCGAGCGTGACAACAACAACCCGTAGACGATCGCTTGGGCGCCGTCGACGCTGCGCGCAGCCTCTCTGAGAACCTGCGGAATATCGCCGAGCACACGGCGCGCCTCAATCAAATGCTCTGCCTGCGGCGCGCCGATCGCCGCAACGGACGCCTGTGCCGCACTCAGGTCGTACAGCGCCGCCATGGCGGCAGCCGGAACACCGCCAAATGCATCCGATATCGGCAGGTCGGGTTTGGCCTGCAGTTCCACCGCAGGCGCGGCGATTTTCACGAAGCTGCCATCCCATTGCGCATCAACCCGGCGGATCCGCTCGCTCAAATCCGGATGCGAGGCCATCAGGTCGAACGAAGACGTGCCCGAACCGAAATACAAATGGCTGAATTCGGCAGCACGCGCGGCATTGAGTGTTGCGCCCAATTCATAGCCGCCGATTTTCTTCAGGGCACCGGCGATGCTTTGCGGGTTGCGCGTGTATTGCACAGCCGTCGCATCAGCGAGGAACTCGCGCTGCCGCCCGATCGCTGCCTTGATCAGGTTGCCGAAATACGACCCGGCAAATCCTGCAACGCACAGGACAAAACCGACCAGCGCGCTGAATGCGACAAATTTGTTGCGGCGCGCGGCTTCTTTGCCCACCGCGTCGGTGCCACGCAGGATGTAACTTCCAGTCAGCCCGAGCACGAGGATGCCGTGGACGATTGCGATCAATCGCGTGTTGAGGCGCATGTCGCCGTTGTAGATGTGGCTGAACTCATGGGCAATGACGCCTTGCAACTCCTCGCGCGTCAGCAGATTGATCGCGCCCTGAGTCACGCCGATCACCGCGTTTTGCGGTGTCATACCTGCGGCGAAAGCGTTGATGCCCAGCTCCGGCAACAGATAGACGGGGGGAACGGCCGTGCCTGAGGCGATCGCCATCTCTTCCACAACGTTGAGCAGGCGCTGCTCTTCCAGGGTTTGCGCGTTATGGTTGATCAGCCGGCCGTTGAGGCCACGGGCAATGACTTTGCCGCCGGCCGACAGCTCGGAATGTTTCGCCGTGCTGCCCAGCAGCACGACGCTGATCACCACCGCTGACACATATCCGATCAGCTCCCAGCTCATCTCCAGATCGAAGAGAACATTGCCGTCGCCATCCTCCACAGGAATGGTCATCAGCACGCAGGAAACGGCTATCAGACTCAGGACGGCCAATCCCATCAAAACGATAAGCAGCAGGGTGCGACGCTTGGCCTGGCGCTGTTGTTGGAAAAAATTCATGGTGCCATCCGTTGGCTGGGGTCAGAACGAAACCTGTGGTGCTTGCTGAATCGCGGCGCTGTCGGCGAACGTCAGCACCGAGGCATCGGCAGCATGGCCGAAAAGCGGCGCGAACAGCGCAGCCGGAAAACTCTGCTTGAGGGTGTTGTAGGTCATCACCGCATCGTTGTAAGCCTGGCGAGCAAAACTGACCTTATTCTCGGTGCTGCTCAGCTCCTCGCTCAATTGCTGCATGTTCTGCGAAGCCTTGAGATCCGGATAGGCTTCGACCGTCACGTTCAAACGGCCCATCGCAGTGCTGAGCGCGGTGTCCGCCTGCCCGAGCTGGACAATGTTCCGCGCATTGCCCGGCTGCGCCTGAGCTGCCTGCAGGCCTGCAACCGCGTTGTTGCGCGCGGCAATTACCGCTTCCAGCGTCTCGCGCTCGTGGGCCATGTAGCCTTTGGCAGTTGCCACCAGGTTGGGGATCAGGTCGTAGCGACGCTTGAGCTGTACCTCGAGTTGCGCAAAGGCATTGCTGATCTGATTGCGGCGGGCAACGAGCCGATTGAAGAGCTGGATGGCGTAAAGGGCGAGGAGGCCGGCGACGACCAAAAGGATGATGAGAGTGGTGTTCACGGTGATGTCCTTATTCACACGGTTGAAAGGGGCGCGGCATCTTAGCGCAATACAGGGGTCGTGTGGCAGCGGGCCACCTTTTGCCACAGGCCAGGTCGGCAGCGTCAAGCTGTCCGCCTGCCCCGCGAGAAAAACAAGGAATGTTTCCCGCGCCGCGCAGTCGGAGTTCAGGTACTACTCATCTGAAAGAGGTTCACCGATGAACAGCAAAAACCTAATCGCCAGCCTGGCCCTCGTTGCGGGCATTGCCGGGATCACGCCCATTGTTCAAGCGGCGCAAACCTCCAGCGACCCCTCAGTCCAATCGCCGACCAGCGACCGCCAACTGAAGGTCAACGACCGCGCACCGGAAATGTATCAGCGCGAAGACAAGGCGCTGAAAAATTGGAAAGCCAAAGGTCTGAAAGCACCGATCGAACAGGCGCAGTGGGTGCAGATCAACGACAAATACGTGATGGTGATGATCACCAACGGCACGATTGTCGAGATGCAGCCGGTTGAGAAATAGCTGATACAGCGGGGAGCTTCTATACAAGCTCCCCCTTGTCCCACAGATTCACCAGCTCCCCTGGCGCCCGGTCCTCTGGCACCTTCAGCACCATTTCCCCGGACTGATAGCGCACTTCAATTTGATAGAAACGCTGATCCCCACGGCCCGATTCGCTGCTGTCCAGTGGCAGGCAACCTTCGAGCACCGAGCAGATCCTTGAGCGCTGACTGATATCGCATTGCGCGAATTCGATTTCCCGAGGGCGGCTCAGGCTGTGAATCGCTGCAACGCCACCCTGGCGAGATACGCGCAAAACAGAATCTTTATCCAGTTCGGGTAGCGTTTTCATGCGGACTCCTCGGATTATTCGATACCGACTTGCGCCCAGGCTTGCTGCACGGTGTCGGCTGCTTCGGCGCCAAAGCGCTGGCCGGCGTGGTCGACGGTCAGTTTTGCGAACGCGTCGAACGTTGCCTCCTGGCTCAAGCGGTTGTCGCACAGCGTGTCGTACCAGATTCGTCCGGCCTTTTCCCACGCGAAGCCGCCAAACGCTCGGGCTGCCAGGTAAAACGCGCGGTTGGGAATGCCGGAATTGATGTGCACACCGCCATTGTCTTCGCTGGTGAGGACGAACTTGCGCATATGGTCCGGTTGCGGATCTTTGCCCAGCAACGGATCGTCATATGCTGTGCCAGGGTGCGACATCGAGCGCAGGCCCTTGCCCTGAATCTTCGGCATCAGCAGGTCGGCGCCGATCAACCAGTCGGCCTGCTCGGCGGTTTGCCCGAGGGTGTACTGCTTGGTCAAGATGCCGAAGACATCCGACAGCGACTCGTTCAGCGCGCCGGACTGATTGGCATAAATCAGCCCGGCCTCGCTCTCGGTGACACCGTGGGCCAGTTCATGGCCGATGACATCGAGCGAGCGGGTGAAGCGCTGGAAGATTTCGCCATCGCCGTCACCGAAGACCATCTGCGCGCCGTTCCAGAATGCGTTCTCATAACCCTGGCCATAATGCACGCTGCCGATCAGGGCAAATCCCTGATTGTCGATCGAATCGCGCCCGAGCACTTTCCAGAAGAAATCATAGCTGGCGCCCAGCGCGTCGTAGGCCTCATCGACCGCCGGGTCCCCCGCAGGTGGCTGGCCCTCGAGGCGTACCGGCATACCGGGCAGAAGCATTTTGTTCTGTGCATCATGCACACTGCGCCGGGCGAGGCCAGGCTTGGTCGCCTCCGGCAGAATCGCCCGCGCCGGCGGCTGCGAAGGGCGGCCGGGGTTGGGCAACAGGCTGCGCACATGATTGAGTGTCTGCATCGCGGCACTGCGCTGCGGCTCCGAGCCGTGGGCGATGATGCGGTTGAGGATGTAGGGCGGGATGAAACTGCGCAGCAATCGGGAGTCGGTCATCAAAGCATCCTTGTCGTCATACGATGTCGATACACATGTGAGCGGCAACGCGTGTTTTCGGTTCCATGGATTGCCATCGTGGACGGATTCTGCGAAAAACGCCGTCCGCGAACACCTCGACAGAGCCTACGACATGACAGACGAACTGCAAATCATCGACCTGCAACCCGGCGACGGCAAAGCCGCAGTCAAAGGCGCGCTGATCACCACCCAATACACTGGCTGGCTGGAAGACGGCACGGAATTCGACTCGTCCTGGAGCCGGGGCAAACCGTTTCAGTGCGTGATCGGCACTGGCCGAGTGATCAAAGGCTGGGATCAGGGCCTGATGGGCATGCAGGTCGGCGGCAAACGCAAATTGCTGGTGCCGGCGCGTCTGGGGTACGGCGAGCGGACCATGGGCAAGATCCCGCCGAATTCGAATCTGGTGTTTGAAATTGAGTTGTTGGAGGTTTTGACGCGCGAGGATTGAGGTCTGAGGAACGTGCGTCTGGATGAAGCAACCCTCATCCAAACGCTTTCAACTTCGGATGCTCAGGTGAACATCTCTATATCGTCCATTGTGTCCTCAATGACGCCCTGCAACGAGGGCATCCGACCCCTTAAGTTTTCGAGCGCCGGCAAAGCGGTTTCGGTATTTTGCTGTTGATGTATGACCTGGTGGCCAAGTCGATCTTCGTGAGCCTGCTGCCGCGCCAGCATGTCTTCATAAGCGGCATGCGCGGCCTCGCGCGCAGCAAGTTCGCTGGCAGTCATGTAGCGGCTGGTGATGTGGTGTCCGTCTCCCTCTGGCGGGTTCTGGGTTCGGGGGATGTCTTTCTTGCGAGCCATGAGCGTCCTTGTCCGCTGTTTAAAAACGAAGCGGACGCTAAAGCTACGAAGGAGTGATGGATGTAGGACGCGTCTGAAAGTGTTGCGGTTGTCAGGACTGCAAAAAGATCAAATCCATGGCCAGAGAGGTCAACAAATCGCCTTACCCTACCGCCCAAACCGCTCCCGATAAACCGACGGCGGCACGCCCACCACACTGCGGAACGCCGCTCGAAAGCTCTCCACCGAGCGATAGCCGCAGCGCTGGGCGATCTGTTCGGTGTGTTGGTGAGTGCTTTCAAGCAATTCTCGCGCCCGCGCCAGGCGTTCATGTTGCAGCCACGCCTTGGGCGTTTGCCCGCTGGCTTCGGCGAAGCGCCGCAAAAAGGTGCGCTCGCTCATCGCCGCTTCACTGGCCAGATCGCGGACTTCCAGTGGTTCGTGCAGGCGTTCGCGGGCCCATTGCATGACGCGCGACAGGTCGCTGCGTGGGGTCGGGCTGACCGGCGTTGGGATGAATTGGGCCTGGCCGCCGGTGCGTTGCGGCGACATGACCAGGCGCCGCGCGACGGCGTTGGCAACCTGCGTGCCGAAGTCGCGGGTTACCAGATGCAGGCAGGCGTCGATGCCGGCGGCGCTTCCGGCGGAGGTGATCAGTTGACCGGCGTCGACGTAGAGCACGTCCGGATCGACCTCGATGGCCGGGAAGCGTTGCGCCAGTTCGCTGGTGTAGCGCCAGTGGGTGGTGGCCCGGTGACCGTCGAGCAAGCCGCTGGCAGCGAGGACGAATACGCCCGAGCAGATCGACAGCAACCGCGCGCCTCGGGCATGGGCCTGACGCAACGCGTCGATCAGCGCTGGCGGTACTTGGGCGTTGCGATCGCGCCAGCCGGGAATGACGATGGTGCGCGCTTCGCTGAGCAGTTCCACACCGCCATCGGCTAACACTTGAATCCCGCCCATGGCGCGCATCGGGCCTTGATCGACTGCGGCAATCGCATGCTCGTACCAAGGGAAATCGAACTCCGGTCGGGCCAGGCCAAAGATCTCCACGGCAATGCCGAACTCGAACGTGCAGAGGCCATCGTAGGCGAGAATGGCGACGAGATTGGGCTGAGTGAGCATTTGGCGGAAAACTCCCGGTCGGTGTCTTGCGCGCCACTGTAGCGACAAGCGCCGGCTCGATAAAGTCTGTTCATACCCCACAGACAAAGGAGCAACACTGCATGACCAGCCTGGTTCGCGAAATCCCTGCCGCCCCCTCGGCGATTGCGCTGATGCATTTCAGCAATCGTCTGACCTTCGAAACTGATTGCTCCGACGTGTTCAGCAGCCACGAGGCCGGGGAGGTCGACTTTGTTCTGGTGGACGTGCGCGGCCCATTGGCGTTCGAACGCGGCCATGTGCCCGGTGCGATCAACATCCCGACACGCTTGCTCACGGCGGAACTCCTGGCCGATTACCCGAAAAACACCGTGTTCGTGGTCTATTGCGCCGGGCCGCATTGCAACGGTGCGAACAAGGCGGCGGTGAAGCTGGCGGCGCTGGGTTACCCGGTCAAGGAAATGATCGGCGGCGTTACCGGATGGCTGGATGAGGGCTTCAAGCTGAGCGCGGTGACAGTCGCCAACACACCTATCGCCTGCGAATGCTGACGTTTCTGTAGGAGGATCGGCGTTTCTTGCTCTGAAAACAGTCTTGTCCTGCAGCCTTCGCACCACCACGGCGCACGCGCTGACCCTCGTCAATGCGTGCGCCGATGTTCTGTAAGTATTTGTCGCTTAAAAACAATTGCCCCTGTGCGCGTCGCCATAGACTGCCGGCCACTTCGGTTTTTGCTGTTAGAACGCCATGACCGAATGCTGACTCGAAAGCTGCCAATAAAAGCCTCCGCACGGGAGTAATAAATGAAAAAGCTAGTGATGTTCGGTGCCCTGGCACTGTCGATGTTGTCCCTGACTGCTGTGGCTGAAGACGCCAAGCCGATCCGCATCGGTATCGAAGCCGGGTACCCGCCATTCTCGATGAAAACCCCTGACGGCAAACTCACTGGTTTTGACGTGGACATCGGCGATGCACTGTGTGCGCAGATGAAAGTTAAATGCACGTGGGTCGAGCAGGAGTTCGATGGTCTGATCCCGGCACTGAAAGTGAAGAAGATCGACGCGATCCTGTCGTCGATGACCATCACCGACGACCGCAAGAAAAACGTCGATTTCACCATCAAGTACTACCACACCCCGGCACGCTTCGTGATGAAGCAAGGCTCGGGCGTCAAAGACCCGCTGACTGAACTCAAGGGCAAGAAAGTCGGCGTGCTGCGCGCCAGTACTCACGACCGTTATGCGACCGAAGTGCTGGTTCCGGCCGGAATCGAACTGGTGCGCTACGGCTCGCAGCAGGAAGCCAACCTCGACATGGTGTCCGGGCGTATCGACGCGATGCTGGCCGACTCGGTCAACCTCAGCGACGGTTTCCTGAAAACCGACGCCGGCAAAGGCTTCGAATTCGTCGGCCCGACGTACGAAGACGCCAAGTACTTCGGCGGCGGCGCTGGCATTGCCGTGCGCAAGGGCGATACCGCACTGGCTGAGCAATTCAACAAAGCCATCACTGAAATCCGCGCCAATGGCGAGTACAAGAAAGTCCAGGACAAGTACTTCGACTTTGACGTATACGGCCATTAATACGCCGTGAGAAAAAGTGGCCCCGTTTGCGCGGTGGCCACTTTTTTTATGCTTTCTTTCTACTGATAGAGATCCATTGTGGGAGCGGGCTTGCCCGCTTCCAAAGGGGATCTGTGTGATGCAGATATGAGGAGTTAACCATGCAACGCATCGACCACGTTCTGCCCTGGAGCCATTTGGGCAGTGAGCGCTCCCTCAGCGTGTTCCGCTATGGCGCCGGCAGCCGCAAGGTGTATATCCAGGCCAGCCTGCACGCCGATGAGTTGCCGGGCATGCGCACCGCGTGGGAACTCAAGCTGCGCCTGAGCGAACTGGAGCAGCAGGGCCGCTTGCAGGGCGTCATCGAGTTGGTGCCGGTGGCCAATCCGATTGGCCTGGATCAGCATCTGCAAGGCAATCACATGGGCCGCTTCGAATTGGGCAGCGGCAAGAATTTCAATCGCGCATTCGTCGAGCTCAGCGCGCCGGTAGCGTCGCTGGTTGGCGAACGCCTGGGCGCGGATGCCGAGGCCAACGTCGCGCTGATTCGCCAGGCCTTGGCTCAGGTCTTCGATGAATTGCCGGCGCCGGCCTCGCAACTGCAAGCCTTGCACCGCTTGTTGCTGCGCCACGCCTGCGACGCCGACATCACCCTTGATCTGCATTGCGACTTCGATGCTGCGATTCACCTTTACGCACTGCCGCAACACTGGCCGCAGTGGCAATCGCTGGCGGCGCGGCTGAAGGCCGGCGTCGCATTGCTCTGCGAGGATTCCGGCGGCAGCTCGTTCGATGAGTCGTGCTCGACGCCGTGGTTGCGTCTGGCCAAGGCATTCCCGCACGCGGTGATTCCGGCGGCGAATCTGGCGACGACGCTGGAGTTGGGCAGCATGGGCGACACTCGCGTCGATCAGGCTCAGGCCAACTGTGAAGCGATTCTGGGCTTTCTCGCCGAGCAGGGGTTCATCAGTGGTGAGTGGCCGACCGCGCCGAGCGAATGCTGTGAGGGCCTGCCGTTCGAAGCCACCGAATACCTGTTCGCCCCGCACCACGGCGTGGTCAGTTTCCTGCGCAATGCCGGCGAGTGGGTAGAGCAGGGTGATGCGTTGTTCGAGGTGGTCGATCCGCTGCAAGATCGGGTGACCACCGTGCGCGCCGGCACCAGCGGGGTGCTGTTTGCGATTGATCGCGGGCGTTATACCGAACCGGGAATCTGGCAGGCGAAAGTGGCGGGTAGGGTGCCGTTTCGTACCGGCAAGCTGACCAACGACTGACAGGTGCGGTGAATGTGCCGGCCTCTTCGCGAGCAAGCTCGCTCCCACAGACAAACGCATTTTACCTGTGGGAGCGAGCTTGCTCGCGAACGGGCCATCAGCCACTTCACAAATTTGGATCCTCTTCCAAGGATGTTAGGCTCCCCGGCGAACCCGACACTCTGTGAAGGAACGCTGCAATGCTGAAAATATTCACCCTACTAACGCTGCTCGCATCCACCGCCGTCCACGCACAAACCACCGTGCAATCCGACCTGCCGCTCAAATACCTCGAACAGGTCCACGCCGACGCAGAACCACGTCCGCTGGTGATTTTCATGCACGGCTACGGCAGTAACGAGGCCGATCTCATCGGCATGAAATTTCAGCTGCCGGCGCAGTACAACTACCTGTCGGTGCGCGCGCCGATGACGTTGGGTGAAGGACGTTACCAGTGATTTCGCAAGAAAGGCGAAGGTGCCTACAACGGCGAGACTGATGATCTGAAGGTCAGCGGCCAGAAGCTGCGGGACTTTATCGCCCAGGCGGCGAAGAAATATCACGCCGCGCCGGACAAGGTGTACCTGATCGGCTTCAGCCAGGGCGCGATGATGAGCTACGAAGTGGGCCTGCGCGCGCCAGCAGCCGTGGGCGGATTCGCTGCGTTGAGCGGGCGCTTGTTGCCGGTGCTCAAGGCCGAACTCAAGCCCGGGCAAGCGCCGTTGCCGCTGAGCATTTTTATCGGCCACGGCACCGCTGATGATCCGGTGCCTTACCGTCACGGAACCGAGGCCAATGCGCTATTGCAAAAGCTCGATTACAAACCCGAGTTTCATGCTTATCCGGGCGTCGGCCACAGCATCAGCGCGGCCGAACTGCGCGATCTGAATGGCTGGCTGCAGCGGCTCAATCCTTGACGATGGCTTTGACCAGAGCATCGTGAGCCTTCTTGTCGCTGGCGCGGGAGATCACCTGCACCAGCGCCATCTTCGTCCCGGAGCCGGCCAGCAATGTGGTGTTGAGCGTCTGGCCACCACCCTGAGTGGCCGTACTGTCAACCTGACGCAAACCCAGGCCGGTGCCTTTCTGGGTCAGGCTTTTTTCGCTGAGCTTGTTGAAGTCCGGCAGGGCCTTGCGCTGATCGTCGATGAAACTCGACACGCTGGCGTCAAGAAACTCACCGTCGTTGTCCTTGACGTTCTGTCCTTCGGGGATCTGGTTTTCGGCGGCGATGACCACGGTTCTGGTGGCCTGGTTGGTGTACATCGTGCCCTTGGCGCCGCTTGGGCTGGCGGGCAGCGGGTCGGCAACGAAGCCTTTGGGCAGGACGAAGGCAAACTTGCCGTCGAGCAGCGAGACCTTCTCGGTTTTGACTTTTTCCTTGGCGGCGTGCGCGTTGATCGCGGCAAAACCGGCGACGGCCGCCAACATCAGGATGACGGCTTTTTTGCTCAACAATGACATCTGAATCTCCGGGAATAAGTCGCGCGAGGCGGGCGATCATCCCACGGAGCGTACCGGGCGTTCCAGCGCGATTCGTCCGGGCGTTTATTGCGCTTGCGCCTTCGCCGCTGGCCGCGCCAGCAGACGCCGGGTCACGCCGAGCATCGCTACCGACACCGCTACGCCCACCACGAAGCCGCTCAGGCCCATGCTCGGCAGCGTCAAGGCTGACACCAGGCAGAACGCTGAGAACGAATACATGCCGGTCGCCGTTGCGCGCAGTAACGCAGCGGTAAACGCCGGGCCTCGCGTTTGTTGCGAAAACACCGCCATGACGCTGCCAAGTACGGGGAACACCGCGAGCAGGCCGCTCCAGCGCTCCCCGACGGTGCTGGCGAGCATCGTCACCACCAGTGTCAGCGCAGCGCCGGCAATCATCCGCCAAATCAGTTTGTCCGACTTCGGCGCTCGCCCGTTCAACGCCGGCTGCACCTCGGGAAACAGGTACGGCGATGCAAGCAGCGCCACCGCCGCGGCAATTACCGAAAACGGCAAGGATGCCGGGATCACCGACAACACCGCTGCCAGCACGCCCCAAACCGCCAGCGAAAACGTCAGTGCCCACGGCCAATCGGCGCGTTGCGCGACCTGCGCATAGGTGACGCAGAAGGCGATCATCGCGAACATCGCTGACAGCGCCGCCACCGCAGATTGCGCGGCAAACTGCGGGCCTTGTTCGACCGCGAGAAAAAACAGAATGGGCCCGACCACGACCGGCAATCCCGACAACCACCCAGCCACGCTCGGGCCCCAACGTTTGCCCGCCAGAGAAATCAGCAGGAGAAAAGCGGGAATCAGCAGCAGTTTGAGGATCAGCACGCGGGTCTCTCCGTTGGGTCAGGGTGGGTACGTTAGCACTGCGCTTGGGAGATTGCTGCCTATGTGTGCAAAGTTTGTATACAAAATTTCAAGCGTGAATCCGGCTATGCTTCGAACATTCAGAGCGTGGCGCAGAGGATACGGCGATGAGCAGAACACCCAAACTTGTCCGTGGCTGCTGTGGCATCGGCTTGTGGGCGCTGTTGCTCACGCCGACATGGGCCAATTGGCAAGACGCCGTGCCCGGTGCGCAAATCATCGGCAGCGGCGATTTCAGCGTGTTCGGCTTCGATGTTTACAGCGCTCGTTTGTGGAGTGCCGCACGACCTCTCGCGGACGGCCAGCCTTTTGCGCTGGAGCTGATCTATCGCCGCGCGATCTCGCGCGACGATCTGGTCAGCACCAGCGTCGACGAGATCAAGCGCCTGGCCGGCCCCAGCGTCAGCCCGGCACAACTGGCCAATTGGCAGGTGCAGATGCAGCAGTCGTTTATCGACGTGCAGGCCGGTACGCGAATCACCGGCGTGTATCTGCCGGGGCAGGGTGCGCGGTTTTTTGTCGGCCAGAAGCTGCAGCACGAGATAGAAGACCCGCAATTTGCCAAGGCGTTTTTCGATATCTGGCTGGATCCGCGTACACGCAGCCCCGAGTTGCGCGAGCAGTTGTTGGGGGCGAGTCAATAAGATCAGCAGATCGCGTTCCAAATGCACGAGCTGCTGCAGGCTGCAATCTTTGCTCTTCAAGGCTTCTGGCGAAACGTCTAAGCTGCCGGGTTCCCGTTTTTGTTTCTGGATGTGTGCGTGAAATTCAGTTTGCCCAAAATCGCCACCGCGCCGTTTTGCCCGCCGGAAGTGGCCGGCAGTGTCGCGGTCGATCCGACTGCGTCGTTCTTCAAACGCGTGCTGCGTTTTGCCGGTCCCGGTTTGCTGGTGTCGATCGGCTACATGGATCCGGGCAACTGGGCCACTGCGATCGAGGCCGGTTCGCGTTTTGGCTACAGCCTGTTGTTCGTGGTGTTGCTGGCGAGTCTGGCCGGCATGGTGGTGCAATGCCTGTGCTCGCGGCTGGGCATTGCCACCGGTCGCGATCTGGCGCAATTGTCCCGCGAGCGCTACAGCACGCCGACCGCACGCCTGCAATGGGGGCTGGCGGAAATTTCGATCATCGCCACCGACCTCGCCGAAGTGCTTGGCTGTGCATTGGCGTTTCACTTGCTGCTCGGGTGTTCGCTGACGTTCGGCATCGCCTTGACGGCGTTCGACACTCTCCTCGTATTGGCCCTGCAAAACCGTGGCTTCCGCCGCCTGGAAGCGATCATGCTGGTGCTGGTCGCGACCATCGGTGTGTGTTTCTTCGTCGAGTTATTGTTGATCAAGCCGTACTGGCCGGACGTGGCGCAGGGCTTCAAACCTTCGCTGTCGGCCATTGGCGATGCTGCGCCGTTGTATCTGGCGATTGGCATCCTCGGCGCCACGGTGATGCCGCATAACCTTTATCTGCACACCTCGATCGTGCAGACGCGGATGATCGGCAAGGACTTGGCGAGCAAGCAGGACGCAGTGAAGCTGGCGCGCATCGATACGATCGGGTCGCTGGCCCTGGCGCTGCTGGTCAACGCGGCAATTCTGATTCTCGCAGCGGCAGCGTTCCACCAGTCCGGGCACACCGATGTGGTCGACATTCAGGACGCCTATCACCTGCTCGATCCGCTGGTTGGCGGTGCGCTGGCAAGCGTGCTGTTTGGCGTAGCGCTGCTCGCGTCCGGGCAAAGTTCCACGTTCACCGGAACCATCGCCGGGCAGGTGATCATGGAGGGCTATCTGAATCTGCGAATCCCGTGCTGGCAGCGACGCCTGATCACCCGCGGCCTGGCGCTGATTCCCGCGTTCATTGGCGTTTGGCTGCTCGGTGATGGCGCGATTGGCAAGTTGCTGGTGTTGAGCCAGGTCGTGCTCAGCCTGCAACTGCCGTTCGCCTTGTATCCGTTGATCCGCATGACCAACGACCGGCAATTGATGGGGCCGTTCGTCAATCGCTGGCCGACCCGGGTGCTGGCCTGGGGGCTGTTTGTGCTGATCAGCGGGGCGAATTGCTGGCTGATATTGCAGTGGGCAGTTTGATAGCCGGTGTGCGGTGATCAGCTCGCCCTTGGAGGAAAGCTCGCTCCCACAGTTTTCGCGGTGACCACCTCGAATCACCAGCCGACGAGGGGTCATCCATCAACTTGTTTCGCAGCGGGCGAGCCTATACTGTATATGCACACAGTAAAGGGCCCGCGCCATGCAAATCATCGACAAGCTCAGCATCCTCGCCGACGCCGCCAAGTACGACGCCTCCTGCGCCAGCAGTGGCGCGCCCAAGCGCAGCTCCGAAGGCAAGAGCGGGCTTGGATCGACGGACGGCATGGGCATTTGCCACAGCTATACGCCGGACGGGCGCTGTGTGTCGTTGTTGAAGATCCTGCTGACCAACTTCTGCCTTTACGATTGCCAATACTGCGTCAACCGCCGTTCCAGCGACGTGCCGCGTGCACGGTTCACCCCGGAAGAAGTCGTCACGCTGACCATGGATTTCTACCGGCGCAACTGTGTCAGCGGCCTGTTTCTCAGCTCCGGTATCATCCGCTCGGCGGACTACACCATGGAGCAACTGGTGCGCGTGGCGAAGTTGCTGCGTGAAGAGCACGAGTTTCGCGGCTACATCCATCTCAAGACCATTCCGGAAGCCGATCCTGCTTTGATCGAAGAAGCGGGGCGTTACGCCGACCGCCTCAGCGTCAACATAGAATTGCCCACCGATGCGAGCCTGCAAACGCTCGCACCGGAGAAGGACATCACCTCGATCAAGCAAGCGATGAACACCATCTACACCGGTGTGCAGACCGTGTTGAACGAGCCGCGCTCGGCGAAGTTCGCCCCGGCCGGGCAAAGCACGCAGTTGATCGTCGGTGCCGATGACACCGATGACAGCACCATCCTGCACAGCGCCCAATCCTTGTACGGCAACTTCCGCCTGCGCCGGGTCTATTACTCGGCGTTCAGCCCGATCCCCGACAGCCCGAAAAGCGTGCCACTCGCCGCGCCGCCGCTGATGCGCGAGCATCGTTTGTATCAGGCCGATTTCCTCCTGCGCAGCTACGGCTACAGCGCAGACGAATTGCTCAAGGGGCCGGGCAATCTGGCGCTTGATATCGATCCGAAACTGGCGTGGGCGCTGGAAAACCGCGAAGTGTTCCCCTTGGACCTGAATCGTGCCGACGCGGCATTGATCTCGCGCATTCCCGGCATCGGCTTGCGCACTACCGAGCGCCTGGTCGAGCTGCGTCGCCAGCGCCGCATCCGTTACGAAGACGTTGCGCGGATGCGCTGCGTGCTGGCCAAGGCCAAGCCGTTCATCATCACCAGCGATTACCACCCGCAACAGGCTGAAGTCACCAGCCACATGCTCTATCAGCAATTGCGCGACCGGCCGATGCCGCAGCAGATGGGGTTGTGGGGATGATCAGTCTTGATTGCGATGACCTGTTCGACAACTGGCGCCAGCAAGCACGCTGGTTGCTCAGCCATGAAATCGATCCAAGTCTGGTGAGCTGGGCGGTGGAAGGGGTGGGGGATCTGTTTGCCGGTGACGATCACGTGCCCGCTGGGCTGGGACCCTTTCAGGCGCGTATCCCGCGCGCGCTGCTCGACACCCTCGAACAAGCGGCGCGTTATCGCGGCGAGCAACGCTGGAGCCTGTTGTATGAAGTGCTGTGGCGCGTCAGCCATGGCGACCGCACGGCGATGATGGCCGGCGATAAACTCGGCAGCGAACTGCAGCGTCGAATCAAACAGGTCAGCCGCGAAGCCCATCATCTGCATGCGTTTGTGCGCTTTATCGAGCGCCCGAAGGGTCTGCCCGGCCCGCAATATGTGGCGTGGCACGAACCGGCGCATGACATTCTGCACAGCGCCAGCGAGCACTTCATCGGGCGTATGGGCCAGCATCGCTGGTTGATCGCCACGCCACGCGACGGTGTTTATTACGACGGCGAGCAATTGATTCACGAGCGTCAGTGCCCGATTGAATGGCAGCAACTGGCGCAGAACGTTGATGATCCGCATGGCGATTTGTGGTTGACCTACTACAGCCACATCTTCAACCCGGCGCGGTTGAACCCCAGGGTCATGCAAGGACACTTGCCGGTGAGATTCTGGAAGAACCTGCCGGAGGGTGAGTTGATTCCCGGATTGATTACCCAGGCGCGGATGGGCAAACAGCAGAACGGGCAGGCGAGCGGGATTGCCAGTCGAGCCGGAAAGCGGATTGCTTTGAAATAGAAGATCAAAAGATCGCAGCCTTCGGCAGCTCCTACAGAGACCGTGTAGGAGCTGCCGAAGGCCGCGATCTTTTGATTTTTTGATTTTCTGTAGCCCAGCAAAAAGCCCTCCATCAATCGCTCAATGGAGGGCTTCTTTTCAACATCAAAAACCGTCAGTTCAAACCTTGACGATCCAGCCCGCTGGCGCTTCGATGTCGCCGGTTTGCACTCCAGTCAGCTCCTTGTAGAGCTGCTGGGTCACCGGACCCACCTCGGTTTCGCTATGGAACACATGCAGATGATCGTTGTAGCTGATGCCGCCGATCGGCGTGATCACGGCAGCAGTACCGCAGGCACCGGCTTCCTTGAAGTCCGCCAGTTTGTCGATCAGCACATCGCCTTCGACCACTTCCAGACCCAGACGCGATTTGGCCAATTCGATGAGCGACAGGCGGGTGATGCCTGGCAGGACCGATGGCGAGTTCGGGGTGACGAACTTGTTGTCGTGAGTGATCCCGAAGAAGTTGGCCGAGCCCACCTCTTCGATTTTGGTGTGAGTCATCGGATCGAGGTAGATCGCGTCGGCAAAGTTGGCTTTCTTGGCTTTCGAGCCCGGCATCAGGCTGGCCGCGTAGTTGCCACCGACCTTGGCGGCGCCGGTGCCTTGCGGGGCGGCGCGGTCGTAGCTGGAGATCTGGAAGTTGTGCGGAGTCAGGCCGCCCTTGAAGTAGGCGCCGACCGGAATGCAGAAGATCGAGAAGATGAACTCGGGCGCGGTGCGCACGCCGATGTTGTCACCGACGCCGATCACGAACGGGCGCAGGTACAGCGCGCCGCCGGTGCCGTAAGGCGGGATGAAACGCTCGTTGGCGCGAACCACGGCTTTACAGGCTTCGATAAACTGCTCGGTGTCCACGGTCGGCATCAGCAGACGTGCGCAGCTGCGTTGCATGCGCAGGGCGTTCTGGTCCGGGCGGAACAGGTTGATCGAGCCGTCCTTGCAACGATAGGCCTTCATGCCTTCGAAGCACTGCTGGCCATAGTGAAGAGCCGTCGAGCCTTCGCTGATGTGCAGGACGTTATCTTCGGTCAGGGTGCCTTTGTCCCACTCGCCATCGCGAAAGTACGACAGATAGCGTTTGTCGGTCTTGATGTAGTCAAAACCCAGCTTGTCCCAATTGATGCTTTCGTTACCCATGACACCCTCTATCGCTGAACAACCGCCGAAACGGTTCAAGGCTTCTGACGTTTTTTTGGATGGGCACAACAATACTTCATTCTTGAGCGGTTTCGCAGCCCGGACTATCGGATGACGCCCAGATAAATCGCGTTGCTCTCAAGAATTCGCAAGCAAGCCCACACACATTTGAAGTGCATTCCCCCTATGGGAGCGGGCTTGCTCGCGAAGAGGCCCTTACAGCCCCCCGTAAATTACAGATGCAGAGCATGCCCCAACGCACGCAACGCCGCTTCCTGCACCGCCTCACCCAAGGTCGGATGAGCATGAACGGTGCCGCCGATGTCTTCCAGCCGCGCGCCCATTTCCAGGCTTTGCGCAAACGCCGTGGACAATTCGGAAACCCCGACGCCCACGGCTTGCCATCCGACAATCACGTGATTGTCGCGACGCGCGACCACACGGACGAAGCCACTTTTCGATTCCAGGGTCATCGCCCGGCCATTGGCGGCGAACGGGAAGCTGGAAACGATGCAGTCCAGCCCGGCAGCCTTGGCCTCGTCCGGGGTGTTGCCGACCACCACCAGTTCCGGGTCGGTAAAGCACACGGCGGCGATGGCGGTCGGGTTGAATTCACGGCGCTTGCCGCTGATCAGCTCGGCAACCATTTCGCCCTGGGCCATCGCGCGGTGTGCGAGCATCGGTTCGCCGCTGACATCGCCGATGGCGTAGACATTGCGCATGCTGGTCTGGCAATGGCTGTCGATCCTGATTGCCGAGCCGTTCATGTCCAGATTCAGCGCTTCGAGATTGAAGCCTTGAGTGTTGGGTTTGCGCCCGACCGCGACCAGCACCTGATCGGTTTCCAGGTTCAAGGTGTCGCCTTCAGGATCGCGCACCTGCAACGTGCCGTCGAAGCCCAGCACGCTGTGCTTGAGGTAAAGCTTCATGCCCAATTGCTTCAATGCGTCGTGCACCGGTTGGGTCAGCTCAGCGTCGTAAGCGGGCAAGATGCGATCCTGCGCCTCGACCACGCTGACATCGGCACCGAGCTTGCGGTAGGCGATGCCCAGCTCCAGACCGATGTAACCACCGCCCACCACGACCAGACGTTTGGGCACAGAAGTTGGCGCCAGCGCCTCGGTGGAGGAAATGATCGGCCCACCGATTGGCAGGATCGGCAGGTTGACGCTGGTCGAGCCGGTGGCCAGCACCAGATGCTCGCACTGGATGCGCGTATCGCCGACTTCCACGGTTTTGCCGTCGATGATTTTTGCCCAGCCGTTGACGACCTGAACCTTGTTCTTCTTCAGCAATGCGGCGACGCCAGTGGTCAGACGATCAACGATACCGTCCTTCCACTCGACGCTTTTAGAGATGTCAAGACTCGGCGCGGAAACGCTGATGCCCAGCGCCGAATGCTGATGGTGATGCTGCGTCTGATGGAACTGCTCAGCGACATGGATCAGCGCTTTCGATGGGATGCAGCCAATGTTCAGGCAGGTGCCGCCCAGAGATTGGCCCTCCACCAGAATGGTCTGGATGCCCAATTGCCCAGCGCGAATCGCTGTTACATAACCGCCGGGGCCACCGCCAATAATCAGCAGCGTGGTGTTCAGAGTCTGCATTGCGTTACTCCACAAACAAAGTGGCGGGTTGTTCGAGCAAGCCCCGAATGGCCTGGATGAAGAGCGCCGCGTCCATGCCGTCGACCACGCGGTGATCGAATGAACTGGAGAGGTTCATCATCTTGCGAATCACCACTTGGCCTTTGATCACCATTGGCCGTTCGACGATTTTGTTCACGCCGACAATCGCCACTTCCGGCAGGTTCAGCACCGGCGTACTGACGATGCCGCCCAGCGCACCGAGGCTGGTCAAGGTGATGGTCGAACCGGACAATTCGTCGCGGCTGGCCTTGCCATTGCGAGCGGCATTGGCCAGGCGCGAAATTTCCGCTGCGCTGTCCCACAGGCTGCGCGCTTCGGCGTGACGCACCACCGGCACCATCAGGCCGACATCGCTTTGCGTGGCGACGCCGACATGCACCGCGCCGAGGCGGGTGATGACTTGCGCTTCGTCGTCATAACGCGCGTTCATTTGCGGGAAGTCGCGCAGGGCGACGACCAGCGCGCGAACGAGGAACGGCAGCAAGGTCAACTTGCCTCGGCTGGCGCCATGTTTTTCATTCAGATGCGCGCGCAGTTCTTCGATCGCGGTGACATCGATCTCCTCGACATAGCTGAAATGCGCGGCACGCTGAGTGGCATCCTGCATGCGCTGGGCGATCTTGCGGCGCATGCCGATCACGGGGATCTGTTCTTCGTCGTTGCGCTGGGCATAAGCGGCACCTGCCGGCGCCGAGGCATTGGACTGACCTTGCGCCAGATGAGCTTCAAGGTCTTCATGCAACACCCGACCGGCCGGGCCGGTGCCGCGCACCAGACGCAGTTGAATACCAAGATCCAGCGCATGTTTGCGCACGGCTGGCGAGGCCAGCGGACGCTCATCGGCTTCACGGGCAACCATCGGGCCTTGGCAAACCGCAGCCGGACGTGGGGCCGCTGGAGCAGGTTTGCTCTCGACAACAGCTTCCACGTTCGGTGCAACGGACTCTTTGGCAGCTACAGGAGCGGCGGACTCTTTGAGGTTGCCAGCCCCTTCAACCTCGATGCTGATCAGCACACTGCCGACCGCCATCACTTCGCCCGGCTGACCGCCAAGCGCAATAACCTTGCCGTGTACTGGCGATGGAATATCGACCATCGCCTTGTCGGTCATCACATCCGCCAGCACCTGATCTTCTACGACCAGATCGCCGACCTTGACGTGCCACTGCGACAGTTCTACTTCTGCGATGCCTTCGCCGATGTCCGGCATCTTGATAACGTGCGTGCCCATTCAGACCTCCATGACCCGTTTCAACGCCGCGCCCACTCGGGACGGCCCTGGGAAATACGCCCACTCCTGCGCGTGCGGGTAGGGAGTGTCCCAACCGGTGACGCGCTCGATCGGCGCTTCCAGGTGATGGAAGCAATGCTCTTGCACCAGCGACACCAGTTCGGCGCCGAAACCGCAGGTGCGCGTGGCTTCATGAACCACCACGCAACGGCCGGTTTTTTTCACCGATTTGACGATGGTGTCCAGGTCCAGTGGCCACAGACTGCGCAGGTCGATGACTTCGGCATCCACCCCGGACTCCTCGGCAGCCACTTGCGATACATAGACGGTGGTGCCGTAGGTCAGCACCGTCACGTCCTTGCCCGGACGAGTGATCGCGGCGATGTCCAGCGGCACGGTGTAATAACCGTCCGGCACCTGGGCTTGCGGGTGTTTCGACCACGGGGTTACCGGGCGGTCGTGATGGCCATCGAACGGGCCGTTGTACAGGCGTTTCGGCTCAAGGAAGATCACCGGGTCATCGTTTTCGATGGAGGCGATCAGCAGGCCTTTGGCGTCGTACGGGTTGGACGGCATCACCGTACGCAAACCGCAGACCTGAGTGAACATCGCCTCGATGCTCTGGCTGTGGGTCTGGCCGCCGTAGATGCCGCCGCCGCATGGCATGCGCAAGGTCATCGGTGCGGTGAACTCGCCGGCCGAGCGATAACGCAGACGCGCGGCTTCGGAAATGATCTGGTCGGAGGCGGGATAGACGTAGTCGGCGAACTGGATTTCGGCGACCGGGCGCAGTCCGTAAGCACCCATGCCGACAGCCACGCCGACGATGCCGCTTTCCGAAATGGGGGCGTCGAACACGCGCGAGGTGCCGTACTTGGTCTGCAGGCCTTCGGTGCAGCGGAACACACCGCCGAAGTAGCCGACGTCCTGACCGAAGACCACGACATTGTCATCGCGCTCAAGCAACACATCCATGGCCGAGCGCAGGGCCTGGATCATGGTCATGGTGGTCGTGTTCATGGCGGTTTCCAGCTGAATATTGTTGTTGTGATCGTTCATGTCAGATCCCCAACTGCTGACGCTGGCGCTTCAAGTGCTCCGGCATCTCTTTGTAGACGTCTTCGAACATGGTCGCGGCGCTCGGAATCTGCCCGCCGGCAAGGGTGCCGTACTGTTCGGCCTGTTTCTGCGCAGCGATGACTTCAGCTTCGAGCTCGGCGCTGACGGCGGCGTGCTCTTCTTCGGACCAGTGGCCGGCCTTGATCAGGTGCTGTTTCAGGCGCGCTATCGGATCGCCGAGAGGGAAGTGGCTCCAGTCATCGGCGGGGCGGTATTTGGATGGATCGTCGGAAGTCGAGTGCGGGCCGGCGCGGTAGGTGACCCATTCGATCATGGTCGGGCCGAGGTTACGGCGGGCGCGTTCGGCAGCCCAGGCGGAAGCGGCATAGACCGCGTAGAAGTCGTTGCCATCGACGCGCAGCGAGGCGATTCCGCAACCAACGCCGCGTCCGGCGAAAGTCGTGGCTTCACCGCCAGCAATGGCCTGGAAGGTGGAAATCGCCCATTGGTTGTTGACCACGTTGAGGATCACTGGCGCGCGATAAACGTGAGCGAAGGTAAGGGCGGTGTGGAAGTCCGATTCGGCAGTGGCGCCGTCACCGATCCACGCTGAAGCGATTTTGGTGTCGCCCTTGATCGCCGAGGCCATGCCCCAGCCGACGCCCTGAATGAATTGGGTGGCGAGGTTGCCGGAAATGGTGAAGAACCCGGCGTCCTTGACCGAGTACATGATCGGCAATTGCCGGCCCTTGAGCGGATCGCGCTCGTTGGACAGCAACTGGCAAATCAGGTCGACCAGCGGAACGTCGCGGGCCATCAGAATGCTCTGCTGGCGGTAGGTCGGGAAGCACATGTCATCGATGTTCAATGCAAGGGCCTGGGCGCTGCCAATGGCTTCTTCGCCAAGGCTCTGCATGTAGAACGACATCTTTTTCTGGCGCTGCGCGACGACCATGCGGTTGTCGTAAATGCGCGTCTTGAGCATCGCGCGCATGCCTTTGCGCAGGATCTCGACCGGCACGTTTTCAGCCCACGGGCCGAGCGCATTACCCTGATCGTCGAGCACGCGAATCAGGCCACGCGCCAGGTCGGCGGTGTCGGCAGGTTCTACGTCGATGGGAGGTTTGCGCACCGTGCCTGCGTCGGTCAGATGCAGGTAGGAAAAATCGGTTTTACAGCCGGGACGGCCCGAGGGTTCAGGGACGTGCAGGCGCAGCGGTTCATACGCTTGGGTCATGGCTTCTACGCTCGATCTTGTGAATTTCTTGTAGTGAGCTGGCAGTCATTCCGGGGTAGAGGAAATCTTGTCCTACAACAATCATAGGCGCGGCTAAGAAGAATATTTCTCTCTGTTTTGTTGCGCTGGCGACCATTTGCAGATAGAAATTCTGCACAAGCATAAAAAAACAGGTAATTTTGTCTCATGCGCAAACTGGACCGCACCGATATCGGCATTCTCAACAGCCTTCAGGAGAACGCGCGCATCACCAACGCCGACCTCGCCCGCTCGGTGAACCTGTCGCCCACGCCATGCTTCAACCGGGTCAAGGCAATGGAAGAATTGGGCCTGATTCGTGAACAGGTGACGCTGCTCGACGCGGACTTGTTGGGGCTGCACGTCAACGTGTTCATTCACGTCAGCCTGGAGAAACAGGTTGAAGAAGCGCTGCAGCATTTCGAGGAAGCGATCTCGGATCGCCCCGAGGTCATGGAGTGCTATCTGATGGCTGGCGACCCCGATTATCTGATCCGCGTGCTGGTGCCGAGCATCCAGTCGCTGGAACGCTTCATGATGGATTTTCTGACCAAGGTGCCGGGGGTGGCGAACATTCGTTCCAGCTTTGCGCTCAAGCAGGTGCGCTACAAGACGGCGTTGCCGTTACCCGCGAATGGTTTGACGCTGGGTACCTGATCTGTCCGCAGTTGGGTGCGGGAGCCTGAGCCATGTTGGGTCGGGTCTTCGCGGCGGGGCGGGCGTATTCCTCAACGGAATGTCCCCCATGAAATCATTGGATTTTTCTTCTCTACGCTCGTCGCGTAGCGTGCCATCAAGGACACGGAGAAACGCCATGACTCAACCCACCGCTGACGCCGCCGGCAAATTCGACACCTCGCGCGCCAACGAGTATGCCCGCCAGAGCCGCATTGCCCTGGCCGGCTACGATGCCTGCCACGACTTGTCCGCCTGCATGCTCGCCGCCAGCCTCGGTCCGTCGCGTTCGGCACGCGTGTTAGTCGTGGGCGCAGGCGGCACTGCACAGGAAATCATTGCCATGGCCGCGCTGGAGCCGGGCTGGGAATTCACCGCAGTGGATCCTTCCGAGCCGATGCTGGAGACCGCAGCCGAGTACTTGCGCGGCAATGATCTGTTGCACAGAACTCAAATACATCTCGGCCATGTCGAAGACTTGCCGGCAGACGCGTCCTTCGATGCCGCCACGCTGATCGGCGTGCTTCATCACCTGGGCGGTGACGCGGCAAAGCAGCAAATCTTGCGATCCATTCACGCCCGGCTCAAACCCGGGGCGCCGTTGATTGTGGCCGGCAATCATTACGCTTACGCCAGTCAGCCGTTGCTGCTGCAAGCGTGGAGCCAGCGCTGGCGACAGCAGGGCGCAACGGCCGAGGAGGTGCAGGCGAAACTCGGGAAGATTTTGCAAGGTGCTGATCCGCCGCACTCGGAGGCGGCGGTTCAGGCGTTGTTGCATAACGCGGGGTTCGGTGACATGACGCGGTTTTTCAGCAGTCTGTTCTGGGGCGCATGGCTGACATGCCGGGTCGCTTGAACAGCACAGTTCAACTAAGCCTCCGTCCAGTCCACTGCCGCTGTTTCGCGCCACTTGACGTCGGTAATGCCATACCGTTCGGCCTGAGGCTTGGAGACAACTTTCAACGGTGGTTTGCCCGGTTTTGGAATCGGCGCAATACCGGCGTCACAGCTCGCCCAATGCCAGGCATCGGCATTGCGCATGCTTTTGGCGCGGATGACGAAAGATTTTGGCCGGTCGTGATGTTTGTATTCGATGACGAAAATATCGGTGCTACGCATGAGTTCCTCCTTACGCTCATACATAAATGATTTTGTCCGACAAAAAAAATTCAAAGGATTTTCTGGCCGGATGATCAGCGACACGAAACGCTCTGGAACGCGGTTTTTCGAGGAACCTCAAGAGCCGTAGAACCTGCTCGACGATCAACGCATAAGTGCCGGCGCAGACACTTCAGGTCGCTCGCAGCAGCTGCGCCCGGCAAGTGCCGGGCGAAGCTTTTTCAGGCGTGCAATCAGTCATCCCGGATTGCCGGAATCCAGCGAAACGCATCGCCATTGACCGCCACTCGGCCTACCGCCGGGAAGGCCAGATAGATGGCGATGTGACGGCAACTTGTCGGTCAAGATGTTGCGGTCAGAGCGCCGGTTGGGGCGCTGAACCGAGACCTCTGATAGGCTCTCGCAACCATGATCAATGGAATGAAAAAGATGAATCTGGAAGCGCTACTGCGGGATCTGATTGCCGAGGATCCCGTCCGGATGCACATCCTGCACGCAGTCAGGGAAGTCAACTTGCCGGACAGCTGGGTTGCCGCAGGATGTGTGCGCAGCCTGGTTTGGGATCATTTGCATCAACGCGTTTCTTCGCCGTTGCCCAAGGACATTGATGTCATCTGGTTCGACAAAGCAGCCATCAGTGCGCAAACGGACTTAGCCTTGGAGGCCGAGCTTGCAACGTTGTGTAGCGGCCTGAACGGTTCGTGGTCGGTGAAGAACCAGGCACGCATGCACCAGCGAAACGCCGATGTACCTTATGAATCGTCTGCCGACGCTATGTCCCATTGGCCCGAAACAGCGACGGCGGTTGGGGTCAGGCTCGATCAGCGGGGGGCGATAGAGGTTTCGGCGCCGTTGGGGCTTGAGGATCTGTTTGCGCTTAACGTGCGGCCGACCGCTCGATTTGAAAGTGATAAATACGCGGTGTTTCTGGAGCGCGTGCGATCGAAGAGATGGCTCAAGATCTGGCCGAAGTTGACGCTCCTAACGCAGGGTTGATGCCGCCACCTTCAGGTCAATACGCTGGCGAGAACGCTAGCGCGCACCCGGGCGATTATGGGTCTGCCTCCAATTCCCTTGAAGGAGCGCGCCTGCTCGCGATGGCGCCAGCCGCTTCATCACCAAATAAATAGAGAACACTCAGCCCGTTTAAACAATTACTCAGGCGTCAAGCAAACGGCTACAACACCTTGCGTCATTCCTTACGACTACGCCAGAATCCGCCGGCTTGTGCGTCTGCCGTTTCCGCCGTAACTTGATTCCTGTCACTGCTCACCAGTGATCGGGTCTGCAAGCCCGTCGGAAATCAGTCGCATAGCCCCGTCAAAGGACACTCGTTCGTGTCCGCTCAATGGCGGCTTTGTGCGGGAGACCTTCGGGTCTGCCGGGTTCCTGATTTCCCGGTCTTGCAGACCCGCACACAGCTGCCACCCATCATCTGCAAGTGATGTTGGCAGCTCCAGACGAATAATCAGGAGTTTCACCATGTTCAAAGTCACACCCAATCCCCCAACCACCGACCCCGCATCCCCTTACCAATCCAGTGCTTCGAAAAAGCTCAACGAGGCTGCCGAACGTGCGCTCGATCACTACCTCGGCCCGGCGGGCATCCTGGCCAGCACCAACACCCCGCAACAGATGTTCCTCGCCAACCCGGCATACGACACCGAATCCCTGCTGGCCAACGCCAGCGAATCCCTCGGCTCGGCCACCACCATGCTCTACGACTTCGCCGCGCTGCTCCACAACCCGCGCCGCAAAACCCTGCTAGGCATCGCCCAGGTCGTCATGCTCGGCGAAATCGCAGTAAATCAGGCTTTGGATAAGGTCGAAATCGCCCAATAACCCACATCGCGACGAGGGCGAAAATCCAGTATCGAGATGGCGGCGATAAGCGAGATTCACCCGCGAAGCGTTCCGCGACCGCCGCCAACCCTCATACGCCAGCTTTCGCCTCAACCTTCACCGCCGCTTTGCGATACGTCAGCAAAACAATCCCGCTTACGACGATCACTCCGCCCACGATCTGCCCTCGGCTGAGCATCTGATCCAGCACGATCCAGCCCATCAATAACGTCGCCAATGGCTCAATGTTCATCACCGGCGCGTTGCGCGGCATGTCCAGTCGGGGTACGGAAATGAACAGGACGATAAAACCGGTGCCGTACAGCACGACAAGCGTGGCGAGGGCCAGCCAGCCGGTCGAGGTGGCGGGCAGGTTGAGTCCGCCGGGGAGGGCGCCGGTCAGGCCGGCCAGATTGACACTGCTGAAGACGATGAAGATGGTCAGCAGGCTGCGCACCGAGCCTCGCACCTGCGACAGCTTGTGGTCGGTGATCCATAGCGCACAGGCGAATACGCTGGCAGCGCAGAAGGCGAGCGCGACGCCCAGCAGCCATTCCGGGCCGACGCTGGCGCTGTCTGAAAGTCGTCCGGGGACATCGAGAACGAACACCAGCCCGACGAGAATCAAGCCCATCAACATCGCGGTGCGTGCGCTTGGTCGCGGGCCGCCCAATGCCCAGGTCAGCAAGGCCAGCAGGATCGGAAATACGTTGGCCACCAGCAGCGCCAAAGCGACCGGGACCCGCGCGACGGCAGAGTACAGGCACAGGCTCTGCGCGGTAATCAGCAGGCCCAACAACAATTGCCAATGCCAGGCGCCCGGCGGCAGACGCAGGCTTTGTCGTTGCCACAGCACCATAATCGCGAGCACCAGCAGGGTCCCGCCGGAACGCATCAGGATCGCCAGCAACACCCCCGCGCCATCATCAAAAGCCACCCGGGCAGCGACGTGGTTGCCGGCGAACGCACAACCCATGCACAACAGAATGATCACGGCGAGATAACGGGGGAAGGGCGGCGGTACGGTCGGTGCGAATTCAGGGCGGGACATGGCAGATCTCAAAAGTGATAGCCACTCGAGGTGGCTCAGGTTTTTATTATGTTGTCGTACAACCTCGTGATTTGTACCGTAATCATGCAGGGGCGGCAAGCTCGAATGGCCATACTGTCGGCATGGCTTGGGCGATGCTTGGGTTTCAGAGATCGTATGACTGCCGAGGGCGGCAAGCGTGTGCTGTTTTACTCCGGTGAGGATGCCGCCAGCAAAGCCAGGGTTGCAGAGCTGATTGACCAGTTGGGTTTTTATGGCATCGATCTGGGCGGTGTGCAGCAGGGTCTGCTTGCGCAGTTCCCAGGCGGCCCGCTACCGGCCTTGAACCTGGTCAAGCATGGTTAACCGTTGAGCCCGGGCGACCGGGCTTCACCGACCAATCGAGGATTCAATAATGTCTGGTTCAGATTCGCAAAATAGCAATCAGCACACGGCTTGGGTTACCTGCGCTGGCATGCAGGCCCGGCTGCAGGCCCGGTAGTCGTCAGCGGCGTTGATGTGGCAACAATCAGTGAAGGGAAAATCGTGCGGTTGCGGGTGTTGCTGGACCCGGCTTGAAGCCCAGACGCAGCAGGCAGGTACTTCCTTATTTCGAGCTCGATCAGGCGTGTCTCGCGCAAGCGCTTATACTCGCTCAGGTGCTTGCGCAGCACATTCCCAAACAGACCTGTCAGGGCAGACGATGATCGACAGAACGGACACCCCGCATGAATCAGTCAGCGAAGAGACGCTGGCTGCCAAGCAACCCGCCGTCGCTCTCAACCTGCGTGGGCTCATTTTGTCTCTGGTGTTGCTGTCTGTTCTGGCGACGTTGGGCAACAGCCTTGTCACTGCCTACCGCGTGCAGCGCGATGCCTTGATTGACCACGCGCTGCAATCTAACAGTGCCTATGCAGCAAAGGTCGCTTCGAGCCTCTCCGAATTCATTCATTCGGCACAGAACCATCTGCGTTACAGCGCCAGTGAATTGGGCAAGGCCTGGGGTGACGCGAATGTGATGAGCGCCGAGGCGGTGCGCCTGCAAAAACAGGATGCCGATTTCAACTCGATCGCCGTTATCGATCGCAATGCCAAGGTGCTGAAGGCGTACCCGGACACCCTGCAAATCAATGGTTCGACGTTGAGCTCGGATGCCATTCGCAAGGCCATCGAGGCGCAGCGGCCTTTCATCAGCCCGGCCTACCCATCGAGCGCCGGCAATCTTGTGGTGTTTATCTCCCAGCCCGTTTACGACGCAGCTGAGCGTTACGTGGGCATCATCGGCGGCTCGGTTTATCTGCGCGAAGACAACGCACTGCACACCTTGATCAGCCGTCATTTTCAGCACGAAGGTACTTTCGTCTTTGTCACCGATCAGGACCGCCAACTGCTTTTTCACCCTGATGCGGCGCGCATTGGCGACACCCTGGGCTGGAGCAAAACCGCGGATGCGGCGTTACGGGGCGAGAGCGGTTCAATGACCGTGCGCAATTACAAGGGCGTGACGATGCTGGCCGGGTACGCTCAAGTGCCGGGCGCCGGTTGGGCCGTGGTCGCGCAGCAGCCGCGCGAGGTCAGTCTGGCGCCCATGAACACCTTGATGCGCGATGTTTTTGAAGGGATGGTGCCTGCCGCTCTGATCGGCTTCGTACTGATCTGGTTCGGCACCTCGCTGGTCTGTCGCCCTCTCAACCAGCTCTCGCGTATTGCCCGGCAATTGTCAGCGCCGCAGGCCACTGAGCAACTTCGCCACGTCAAAGCCTGGTATCAAGAAGCGTTTTCCATTCGCCAGGCGATGCTGGCCGGCGTTCAGTTGTTGCAAGCGAAGCTGGGCCGCCTGAACCAGCAGGTGCTGACCGACCCGATGACGGGACTGGCCAATCGCAGGGCAATGGATGAAGAGTTGCGCGGCCTTGAGCGCGCCGGTCGGACCTATTCGGTCTTATCGCTGGACATCGACCATTTCAAAAGGGTCAACGACACCTTCGGCCACGACAAGGGCGACCTGGCGATAAAGCAGGTCGCACACACACTGAAAACCCATTCTCGCACCGGCGACCTTGCCTGCCGGGCCGGGGGAGAGGAGTTCCTGCTGATTTTGCCGGAAACCGATGTAGCCTCGGCCAGCGTCATCGCTGAGCGGATTCGTCAGGCCATTGCGACCAGCGATATTGAGACGGTGGGGCACATCACCGCTTCGATCGGCGTGGCCACGTGTGAACATTTGCCGACCACCGCAGAGATCGTGCTCAAGAAAGCCGACGAATGCCTGTACCGGGCCAAGCAGGGCGGACGCAACCGGGTGGAGTCGCACCTGTCGCTGCCCTCAGGCACATGCGAATGAGACAACCAATTGATGCATGTCACGGGGCTTTCAACTAATCGGCAGAGTTGTTGATTCTGCTTCGAATCCACGTTAAAAGCAGCAACAGGTGCCGATCAAGCGACCGTCCAGCCATCGCAAAGGCGCGTCACGGGCCAGTTTATTCAGGCGGTGAAATGAAGCGTTCAAAGATCATGCAGCGGGGAATATTGCTGACCGTCCTTGCGGTGATCGTCCCGTTGGGCTTGACCTTCGCGGCAAGCTGGATGCTGTCGATCTACGCGGCCCATGACCGTCTTCAGACACTCGCCGCGATTGCCAACGATCGCGCCAGACAGACATTCGCGCAAGCCTCCCAAGCACTGAAAAGCATTGCCGTCACTGACCTCGAACCCTGCTCGCCACAAGGCATCGAGCAGATGCGCATGATCGCCATGAATACGTTTTCGGTCGAGACGGTGGGCTACGAAGAGGATGTGTTTGCCTGCACGTCATGGGGCGCCACGCCGCCTCGTTCGAAGCAGTGGGCGGAGGATTTCGTCACTGACGACGGGGTGAAGGTATCCATCGATGCGCACGATGACAACGATCTGATCAAGCCGATGCTGGCCTTGCAGTTCGCTGCGTTCAACGTGCTGGTCGACCCGGAACAGTTTCGCGAAGTCGTACTGGATGAAGGCGTCAGGCTGGCCGTCGGCACACGTCAGGGCCGCTTGCTCGGCCCGGCGGACCCGAACATGGCGAGTTTCCTCGCCTTGGTGCATGAGGGGCCTACGCACGGCCTGAAGGACGGCTTCCTCTACACTCTGGTGGCCCAAGGCAACTTCACCGTAATTGCCGCAATTCCCCGACAGCAACTGTTGCGCAGCCTCGGGCGACACGTTCTTTATCTGCTGCCGATCGGTCTTGCCATCACCACAGGCCTGGTCTTCGCGAGCCTGCGCTGGTGGCGTCGCAAGCTGTCTCCGCTGGCCGCACTGGAGCGCGCGGTGCGGCGACAGGAATTCGTAGTTCATTATCAGCCGATCATTGAAATTGAAACCCAACGCTGCATCGGCGCTGAAGCCTTGGTTCGCTGGCAAAAACCCAACGGCATGCTGGTCTATCCGGACATGTTCATTCCACTGGCCGAATCCAGCGGATTGATTGAAGCGATCACTGATCAAGTGCTCCATCGCGTATTCGCAGACCTTGGCGCCATGCTCGCCAGTGATCGTTCGTTGCACGTGGCCTTGAATCTCGCTGCGGCCGACGTGAGTTCTGGGCGACTGATACCCATTTTGTTGGATGAAAGCCGTCGCCTCGACGTGCAGCCCGCGCAGATATGGCTCGAAGTGACAGAACGCAGCCTCGTCGACCTGGCGTGCGCGAAAATCACGCTGGAGCGCGCGCGAAGCGCCGGGTTTGTTGTCGCGCTGGATGACTTCGGCACCGGCTATTCGAGCTTGCAATACCTGCAGCAATTACCGCTGGACGTGCTCAAGATCGACCGATCCTTCGTTGACCAGATCAGCGAAGCAGAGGAGAAGACCCTGCTGGTCACTCACGTCATCCAGATGGGCCACGCGTTGCGGCTGACACTGGTCGCTGAAGGCGTTGAGACTCCGGCGCAGCTCGAATTGCTGCGCGCCAGCCAGGTGCGATATGCACAGGGATGGCTGTTCGCGAAAGCCATGGAATGCGCACAGTTCAAACAGCACTGTCTGGACAGTCGGCCTCGCACCGACGCAAGCATTGCCCAGGCTCCGATTGCTTCCTGATAAAAACACACTGAAAAACTGCATTGACATATCGAAGAATCTCGATATCCTCGGCGCATGGAACTGATCGAAATCTTCAAAGCCCTCTCGAACCCGACGCGCCTCAAGATCCTTGAAGGCCTGAAGGATCCCGTCAAGAACTTCCCCCCGCAGGATGAGGGTGATGTGCTTGTTGAGGGCGTCTGCGTCAGCAGCATCCAGGAAGGTATCGGCCTGTCGCAGTCGACGGTGTCGAGTTACCTGGCCACGTTGCAGCGCGTGGGGCTGGTTGAAGTGCGACGCATCGGTCAATGGACCTACTACAAACGCAATGAGGCTGCTATCAGCGCGCTTGCAGAGATCATAGGGAAAGAGCTGTAATTTTTTTTACTCTAGGATATCGAGAATTCTCGATATCCCTCTTTATCGATACGAGGTTTTGCCATGAAAGCGATGATTTTGAAATCCTTCGGCGGTCCTGATTCGTTCGAACTCAACGATGTGCCCAAACCGGTTCCGCAAGCGGGCCAAGTGCTGGTCCGAGTGCACGCCACTTCCATCAATCCGCTGGATTATCAGGTTAGGCGCGGTGACTATCCCGATCTGGTGCCGCTGCCGGCCATTACCGGTCACGACGTGTCGGGCGTGGTTGAAGCCATCGGGCCGGGCGTCAGCGCTTTCGCGCCGGGCGACGAAGTCTGGTACACCCCGCAGATATTCGACGGGCAGGGCAGTTATGCCGAGTACCACGTCGCGGCCGAAAGCATCATCGCCAGAAAGCCTGCCTCGCTGAGTCACCTGGAGGCGGCCAGTCTGAGTCTGGTCGGCGGTACTGTGTGGGAAGCGCTGACCGTGCGCGCCGTGCTCCGCGTGGGCGAGAGCATTCTGATCCATGGCGGCGCGGGTGGGGTCGGTCATGTGGCGATTCAGGTGGCCAAGGCCATGGGCGCCAGAGTGTTCACCACCGTGCGCGAGGCCAACGCCGAGTTCGTCCGCAGCCTGGGCGCTGATGTGGTGATCGATTACACCCAGGAGGACTACGTCGAAGCGATCATGCGCGAAACTGCCGGGCATGGCGTCGATGTGGTGTTCGACACCATCGGCGGCGATACCCTGTCCCGCAGCGCCGACGCGCTCGCCCAGCTTGGCCGCGTCGTCTCGATCGTCGACATTGCGCAGCCACAAAACCTTGTCCAGGCCTGGGGCAAGAACGCCAGCTATCACTTCGTCTTCACCCGCCAGAACCGCGGCAAGCTTGATGAACTGAGCGCGTTGATCGAGCGCGGCCAGTTGCGGCCCCACGTTGGCGCGGTGTACTCGCTCGCCGACATCCCGCTCGCCCATGCCCGACTGGAAAGCGCCAACAACGGTCTGCTGGGAAAAATCGCCATCGCCGTCGAGCCTTCGCTCATCGTCTGAACTTTGGAGAAACATCATGGTTTACGAGATCGCTGTGCTGCCCGTTCACCCACAACAGACTGAAGCCTTCCGAAGGGCATTTGCCGAAGTCGAACCGTTGCTCACTCGCGCCAAAGGCTACGGCGGCCACTTGCTGGCGCAGGGTATTGAAACGCCCGAACAGTTCAATTTGATCGTGCGCTGGCGCTCACTTGAGGATCACTCGCCGGGGTTTGAAGAGAGTGACGACCATCAGCGCTTCATGCTGGGGCTGGCGGAATATTTCTCCGCAGAGCCGAAGGTCTACCACATTGAGGGTGGTGCTTTTCCGGGCGGCGACTTGAGCGTTGCGGGTAGCAGCTCAAGCACAGGGAGTTAAGTGTTCTGATGGCTTTTGTCACAAGCGGCTGTTGCCGATTTTCCTCCCGCGTTGAACCACTGCAATGATGTTAGGCTGCACGAGGTCAGCCGTACCTTCTGTACTCCTGAGTTTGTTCTTTTACTGTCTGCGCCGGCGCGCCTGTCGGCGCAGATGGATTTCCTCTATGGATTACAGCCATGCGCCTGCCAGATTTCATTCTCGAAAACCTAGAGCCGATCCTGCAGGCCTGGGAAGATTTCGCCCGCACCATCGAGACGCCGGGGGTGGAGCTCGATAACGTCGCGCTGCGCGATCACGCCGAGCAGATGTTGCGCGCCATCGTGATCGATCTGCGGACCAAGCAGACCATGAGCGAACAAATCGCCAAAGCCCAGGGCCAAGCGCCGCGCGACGATGAAGAAACGGCTGCGGAAACACACGCGGTGACGCGGCTGATGGCCGGTTTTACCATCGATCAGATGGTGTCGGAATACCGCGCGCTGCGCACCGGTGTGCTGAGCCAGTGGCTGCGTCAGGTCAAAGATGGCAAATCAGTGAATGTCGACGACATGACACGCTTTCACGAAGCCATCGATCAGGCGCTCGCCGAGTCGATTGCCAGCTACTCGCGCGCCGTCGAGGCGTCGCGCAATGGGTTTCTGGGGATTCTCGGCCATGACTTGCGCACGCCGCTGGGGGCGATTCTGCTCGGTGCGGATATGTTGCGTCGTACCGAAGCCACCGACCCGCGCACCAGCAAAGTGGCCAGGCAGATCTACGCCAGCGTGCAGCGCGCCAGCCAGATCGTGGGCGACCTGCTGGATCTGACGCGCTGCCAGATGGGGCCGGGGGATTCCGGTGAAAAAATCCCTGATCGATCTCAGCCCTGTGTGCGAGCGGGTGATCGAGGAAATCCGCGCCTTTCATCCGCAGGCCAACGTGCGGTTCGATGCAAAGGAAGCGGTGATGGGAGCGTTCGATGGCGCCAGAATGGAGCAGGTGTTTTCCAACATCATCAGCAATGCGGTGACCCACGGCGATAATCAGTTTCCGGTTTCGGTTGCGCTGGAAGTTCAGGAGGATTTCGCGGTGTTCACAGTGCACAACGGCGGCGAGCCGATTCCAGAAGACGTGTTGCCGTTCATCTTCAACCCGATGGGGCGCTTCTCACAGCGCTCCGTAGTTGATCACGGGCCGGTTGCCGGGCTCGGGCTGGGCCTGTTCATCGCCGCGGAAATCGTCGCCTCGCATGCCGGCTCCATCGAGGTCAGCTCTGACCTGGAAGGCGGAACCGTGTTTCGCGTAAAGCTTCCGATTGATGCCGAAAGCCCCGTCACCATCTAGGCCAATCGATGGAGAGCCGGCCCCGGCCCTCCAGCCTGATCACTCCTCCATCACCTCAACCAAACCGCGATCTTCACCGAGGAACCCGCCGCTCTGGTGCTGCCACAGTCGCGCATAGGTGCCGTTCTTCTCGAGCAGTTGCGCGTGGGTGCCTTGTTCGATGATGCGGCCTTCGTCCATGACGATCAGCCGGTCCATCGCCGCAATGGTCGACAAGCGGTGGGCGATGGCGATCACGGTTTTGCCCTGCATCATTTCATCCAGGCTTTCCTGGATCGCCACTTCGACTTCCGAGTCCAGCGCGCTGGTGGCTTCGTCGAGCAGCAGGATCGGCGCGTTTTTCAGCATCACCCGGGCGATGGCGATGCGTTGGCGCTGCCCGCCCGAGAGCTTGATGCCGCGTTCGCCGACCAGCGTGTCGTAACCGCTGTGGCCCTGCTTGTCGCTCAACTGGCTGATGAACCCGTCTGCCTGGGCGTTCACCGCCGCGCGGTGGATGTCTTCGTCGGTAGCGTCCGGGCGACCGTAGGCGATGTTGTCGCGGATCGAACGGTGCAACAGCGACGTGTCCTGGGTGACCATGCCAATCGCGCTGCGCAGGCTGTCCTGGGTGACCTCGGCGATGTTCTGCCCATCGATGCGGATTTCGCCGCGATCAACGTCATAGAAGCGCAGCAGCAGGTTGATCAGCGTCGACTTGCCTGCACCGGAGCGGCCGACCAGGCCGATTTTCTCGCCGGGGCGAATGTGCAGCGTCAAGCCGTCGAGCACCTGGCGTTCACCGTTGTAGTTGAAGCTGACATTGTCGAATACCACTTCGCCGCCGGCAGGCTCCAGCACTTTGGCATCCGGCGCGTCCTGGACTTTCGGGCCGCTGGTCAGGGTAGCCATGCCATCCTGGACGGTGCCGATGTTTTCGAACAGCGAAGTCATCTGCCACATGATCCAGTGCGACATGCCATTGATGCGTAACGCCATGGCGGTGATCGCCGCGACGGCGCCGGTGCCGACTTCGCCCTGATGCCACAGCCACAATGCGTAGCCGCCGGCACCCAGAATCAACGCGACCACCAGCGCCTGATTGACGATTTCAAACTGGCTGACCAGCCGCATCTGACGGAATCCGGTGAGCTTGAAATCTTCCATCGCCGCTCGGGCAAAGTGCGCTTCACGCTTGGAGTGCGAGAACAGTTTGACTGTGGTGATGTTGGTGTAGGCGTCGGCAATCCGTCCGGTCATCGAGGAGCGTGCATCGGCCTGCTCCTGGCCGACCTTGCCCAGACGCGGCACGAAATACACCATCGCCAGCCCGAACAAAACGATCCACGCCAGAAACGGCAGCATCAGTTTCAGCGCAAAGCCACCGGCCAGCGCAATGATCGCGATGAAGTACACGCCGATACCGGGGAGGATTTCGATCAGGGTGAACAAGACCTCGCGAACCGACAGCGCGGTCTGCATCACTTTGGTGGTGACTCGCCCGGAAAACTCGTCGGAGAAGAACGACAGGCTTTGCCGCAGCATCAACCGGTGAAAGTCCCAACGCAGGCGCAGCGGCAAATTGATCGCCAGGATCTGGTGCTGAACCATCGTGCGCAGCGCCACCAGCCCGATGCTGACTACCAGCACAATGCCGATACCCCACAGCACACGGCTTTCCTCATCACTCGCGGCGCCGCCCGATTGCCAGGTCGAGAGCAGATCCACCACTTGCCCGAGGAAGGAAAACAGCCACGCCTCGTAGATCGACACGCTGGCGCTGAGCAGGGCGAAGGCGAGGATGTAACCGCGCGCACCCCGGGTGCAGGCCCACAAAAAACGCATCAGGCCGACTGGCGGTGGCGGCGCCTCGTCGGGCGGGAAGGGGTCGAGCCTTTCTTCAAACAGGCGAAGCATTGCGGTCTCCGAAGTGATCAGGGTGTGGGGATTCTGCCATCTATCAGCGTTGTTGCGGGTTTCAGCGTCGTGTTCCAAATAAATGCTAGTGCCTTGTCTTGACCGCGGCCAGGCGCAGAAGCTCAACGCAATCTCGCCAGGCGCAACCTTTCGTCGGTGATCCAGGCCAGACGTTGCACGCTCATCAACCTCTTTGAACTCTCGCGCAAGCTGCTCCGTCCTTTTCTATGTGGGGGCTCGAGGCAATGTTGCCGTGTAGCTCCGTTTTTTCCGTTTCCAGTCAGAACGCGAGGGGCCACATGAACACTTCAGACAGCAGGGCAGGCTTTGAATCAGGTGATCCGAACAGCAAGCCTGGACAGGGTTTTGAACATTTGAAGGACGACGTCAATGAAGCGCTGGGCGGTGCGCGGCAACAGGCCGACGCGCAGTTCGGCCAGTATCGCGATACGGCGGCCGAGCAGATCGAAGCCTTGGCGCAAGGGGCTAAAAGTTTCGTCTTGGAACTGCAGGACAAGGACACGCTGGGCATGTCCGATTACTTGACTGACATGGCGGATTCCATGACCGGACTGGCGGGCAATCTGCGCGGCAAGAGTGCCGAACAGCTGCTGCACGATGCAGCGGATCTGGCGCGCAGCAACCCGGGCTTGTTTATCGCCGGCAGCATTGCCATCGGCTTCGGCCTGTCGCGGTTTCTCAAGGCAGGCACGGCTGCGGCGGCGACGGTCAGCGCCGAACACGATCCGGCGCAGGGCACGACATCGACGCCACCGTCAGCCGATTACGGCGCGCAGCGGCCCTATGAATCGTCAATGCCGCCATCGAGCCAGGCCAATCCGGGACTGGCCACCGGCATCACCCCGACTTCACCCGATGAACATGATCACCCCGCTGATTTTGCGGGAGCTTCCGTACCGCATGCACCCGACACCAAAGGAGAACTGTGATGAACAGAGATGAATCTGATCTGAGCGGGGCAAGGCCCCTTGGCCAAACGGATGACGCTTCGGTGGTCGGCCTGTTGCGGCAACTGTCTCGCGAGGTCCCGGCGTTGTTCACCAAGGAACTGGCACTCGCCAAAGCCGAATTGCAGAACAGCCTCAGCACGCTGAAGGCAGGCATCGGTGCGGTTGCCGGCGGCGCCATTGTGTTCCTCGCCGGCTTCATCATTCTGCTGATGTCGGCCGTGTACGGCCTGAGCCTGTTCATGGCGCCGTGGCTGGCCGCGCTGATCGTTGGCGTGGTGGTGATGATCATCGGCTTCGCCATGCTGCAATCCGGGAAGAAACAATTCGAGCCGTCTCACTTCAAACCTGATCGCACCCTCGACGCCTTGAACAAGGATCAGGAAGCGCTGCGGAGGAAAGTCTCATGAAAAGCGAACTGGATATCGAAGCGGAAAAAAGTCCGGAGCAGATCGAGCGCGAAATCGATGCGCAACGCGCGAGCATCGGCAATATCGTCGATCAACTGGAAAGCAAGTTTACCCCCGGGCAGATGATCGATCAGGCCTGGGGAATGATGCAGAGCAATGGCTCGACGTTCTTCACTAACCTGGGCACCAGCGTGCGCAATAATCCGGTGCCGGCGGTGCTGACCTCCGTGGGGCTGCTCTGGCTGATGATGAGCCAGAATCGCCCACCCGTGCCGCAACCGACCTATCGCAGCGGACCGGATCAGGACAAGGCTGGTGAATGGGCCGATGGTTTGGCGGACGGCATCGACAGCGCTCGTGCCCATCTGCACTCCACCACTGACTCGCTGAAGGGCGGCTATCAGTCGCTCAAAGGCAAGGCCAGCCACCTCGGTGACAACGTCGGGGCCGCCAGGGAAAATCTGAGCCATGCGATGCATGACGCCGGCGATCGGTTGTCGCGCAATTCGCAAGTGCTCGGGCAGCAATTCAGCCACATGCTCAAAGAGCAGCCGCTGATGGTCGCTGCTGCCGGGGTCGCCTTGGGGGCCTTGCTCGGTGCGGCGTTACCGACGACCTCCACTGAACAGCGCTACATGGGCCGCACCAGCGCCGGGATGGTCGACAAAGCCAAACAGAAAGCCCAGGAGGGCTACGATGCGGTGCGCGACACGGTGACCCGAACCACCGAGCAAACCGGGGTTGAAACCAAGACCGATCCAGCGCGGCCGTCGTCTTCGGATCTGTCGCAGGGTCTGGGCACTTCGTGAAGGTGAGAAACCAGGGAGGCCTGTAATGGCCTCCCGTTTTGTTGCGCAACGGTCAGGTCGATGCTTCGTTCTGCAGGCCTTGCAGATACTCCACCAACGTCTGCGCACACGCCTCAATCGCGCCGTCGACCACCAGCTCGAAACCGTGGGTATTTTCCGTCGGGATCGCAATGCAGCCGGCCTGGGCGCTGATGCCTGAGCTCATGACCGCACTGGCGTCGGAGGCGAAATCCAGCAGCAGGGCAAACTGCGGATCGAAGCCGCAACGCTTGGCCGCGTCGGCCAAAGCCATAACCACGCCGCGCGAGTAATAGCCTTTCTGGTCGCCGGTATCGATGATCGGGTCGACACTCAATCGCGTTGCGTATTCACTCATCACCGGGCCGACTTCCACGGCAATCGTGGTGTCACCGGGCACGTGCGCGGCGGCATACATCGCGCCGGCGTTGCTTTCTTCCTCAAGCGTGGTGAAGACGAAGTAGGTGTCGTGCCGCAATTCGATGGGGCTGTGCTTGAGTTGCTCGGCAGCGAGGAGCATGGCGACGACTGGCGCGCGGTCATCGAGAAAGTGCGCAGCGGTGGCGTCACCCACCCGGAACGGCGTACGCCAATGCTGGCTGAGCACAACGCGCGTGCCGGGCCGCACGCCCATGGCTTGCAAAGTCTGCTGATCATGGCGGGTGATGATGTGCACGTCTTTCCACTCGACAGCGCCGCTCATCACATCCTGGCCCTGTGGCGAGCCTGCCGTCGCGTGCATCGAACCGAACGACAGCACACCGGGCAGCGTTTGCGCGTCACCAAGAATGTCCACCGGGCAGACACCGAAATTCACCGGATTGGCGCCGCCCAAAGCCACCACCCGCAACGTGCCGTCCGGCTCGACGCGTTTGACCACCATGGCGATCTCATCCATGTGGCCCATGATGCGCACGGCGTGCTGCCCGTCTGGATCGGGTTCGCGGCCCTTGCGCAGGCCGATGACATTGCCGGCCCGGTCGGTCCAGACCTTATCGCAATGGCGCTGCAATTCTTCCAGACAGATCGCTCTGACTTCGTCTTCCTGACCGCCGGGGCCGCGCGCCATGAGCAAACGGCTCAATAGCGTCTGGGTGGATTGCTGAGTATTGCGCGGCGAAGGCGCCTGGTTATCCGACATGCGTGCTGACCCTCCTTACATCGACGAACGTGTATCGCCCGTTCAGAGTTTTAGGGGGCAGATCGGCAGGAAAATTCACATCGGAATACGACGAAGATTCTTGATTTGATCTCGAATATTGTGGAAGCGAGCTTGCTCGCGAAAGCGGAGTGTCTGGCAATGATGATGCTGAATGTGCCAACGCCTTCGCGGGCAAGCCCACTCCCACAGGGATCTTGGTTGCGCTGAAGATGGTCGATTCGCCTCCGGACCAATGTGGGAGCGGGCTTGCTCGCGAATGCGGTGCATCAGGCAATGATGATGCTGAATGTGCCAACGCCTTCGCGGGCAAGCCCACTCCCACAGGGGTTTCGTTTGCGCTGAAAACTGGATTGGATCCTGCGTTTACCGGGAGCTCACTTCCACAGTAAATCGGTGTTGGGCTCGGCGCATATTGGTGTCAGCGGTTGTACTTCAGCGCTTCGACGAAAGCCGCAAACGCCGCCGAGCCCTGGCGCCTGTTCGGGTAATACAGGTGATAGCCCTGAAAGGTCGGGCACCAGTCGCTTAACACCTCCACCAGTCGCCCGTCGGCCAGATACGGCGCGACCAGTTGCTCGGGCACGTAGGCCACGCCGATGCCATCTACGGCGGCATTGAGCACATGCATGATGCTGTTGAACACCAATTGCCCGTCGACCTTCACGCTGAAATCCTGACCCTTGTGCGCGAACTCCCAGGCGTAAATCGCGCCGGCTGGTTGGTGGCGGATGTTGACGCAGGTGTGCTCCATCAACTGATGCGGCGTGGAGGGCGCCGTGTGGCGGGCGAAGTATTCGGGCGAAGCGACCACGGCCAGGCGCCAGTCCGGACCGATGCGCACGGCGATCATGTCCTTGCTGATCGACTCGCCGAGACGGATGCCAGCATCGAAGCGTTCCTTGACCACATTGGTAAATCCGTAATCGACGTAAAACTCCAGGATGATGTCTGGATAGTCCTGCAAAAACTGCGCAAGCATCGGCCGGATGCACAATTCAATCTGATCGTCCGTGCAGGAAATGCGGATGGTGCCGCTGGGCTTGTCGCGAAGTTCACCGAGGGCCTCAAGCTCGGCGCTGATCTGCTCCAACAGCGGCGCAATAGAATGCATCAAGCGATCGCCTGCCTCGGTGGGTGAGACATTGCGCGTCGTACGAGCGAGCAAGCGGATACCCAGACGCTGCTCCAGCGCGCGGACCGTATGACTCAGCGCGGACGGCGTAACGCCGAGGCGGGCGGCGGCTTTGGTGAAGCTCTGCTCCTGGGCCACCGCCAGAAACGCCTGCAGGTCATTGATTTTGCCGTTACTCATTGCTGAATTTTTCTCAAAAGCACATGAAGATTATCGCTACTAATCAAGTTAGGCCCGATCCGTCAAGCTTTGCAGCCTGAGTAGCGGGGTACAAATGCCTCGATGATTTCTTCTTCAAGACAGGTTTTCGCATGACGGCTCAAGCAATCGATAACCCGACGGCCCAGGCCATGGGCGTATCTGCAACTGGCGAACAACCGGCGTATTGGAGCGGCGTGTTCGCGATGACCTTGTGTGTCTTCGCCCTGATCGCCTCCGAGTTCATGCCGGTCAGTCTGCTCACGCCAATGGCCACGGACTTGCACATCAGCGAAGGCTTGGCCGGCTATGGCATCGCCATCTCCGGCGCGTTCGCGGTGCTGACCAGCCTGACGATCACCAGGCTCGCCGGCTCGATGGATCGCAAGCGCCTGTTGCTGCTGTTGACGGCGCTGATGTGCGCGTCCGGTCTGGTGGTCGGCCTGGCGCCCAATTACACGGTGTACATGATCGGTCGCGCATTGATCGGCGTGGTCATTGGCGGCTTCTGGTCGATGTCGGCGGCGCTGGCCATGCGTCTGGTGCCATCCGCCAGCGTGCCCAAGGCGCTGGCCATTTTTAACGGCGGCAATGCACTGGCGACCGTTGTGGCGGCACCGCTGGGCAGTTATCTGGGCAGTGTGATTGGCTGGCGCGGTGCGTTCTTTTGCCTGATTCCAGTGGCGTTGATTGCGCTGCTCTGGCAGTGGATCAGCTTGCCCGCGCTTCCCGCTGCGCCGCGCAAGGCCAGCGCAGGCAATGTCTTTGCTTTGTTCAAAAGCCGCCGGGTGGCGTTGGGCATGGTTAGCGCCGGCCTGTTCTTCATGGGCCAGTTTGTTCTGTTCACGTACCTGCGACCCTTTCTGGAAAACGTAACCCGGGTCGATGTTTCGCTGCTGTCGATGATGCTGCTGGCCATTGGTGTGGCCGGGTTTATCGGCACCGTGATCATTGGGTCGGTGCTGAAGTCAGGCCTGTACAGAGTGGTGATCGCCATTCCACTGCTGATGGCGATGATTGCGGTGGCGCTGATCGGGCTGGGCAGCTCGCTGATCGCGACGTTCGTGTTGCTGGGTTTGTGGGGGGTGATCGCGACGGCGGCGCCGGTGGGCTGGTGGTCGTGGCTGGCACGCACGTTGCCCGACGATGCCGAAGCGGGCGGAGGGCTGATGGTTGCGGTAGTGCAGTTGTCGATTGCTGCGGGTTCTACCGTTGGCGGTCTGCTGTTCGACGGCAGCGGTTATCGGCTGACGTTTCTCGCCAGCGCAGTGTTGCTCGTGCTGGCGGCGTTGATGACCTGGCTGACGTCGCGACAGAAAGGCTGATTCAGCTTTCGGTGTGTTCGACCGCCGCCTGCGCGGCGTCTGCTTCCAGCTTCAGGCGATCGGCCTTGCAAATGTACTTGGGCTTTTTCGGCGCCAGTTTGGCGTTGGCCTTTTTAGCCTTTTCCTTGAACAACTGCTGCAGCTTCTTTTGACGGTTCATGACTTTTCGATCGCGGGTGGAGAGGGTGGGAATCCTGAAGCAAGGCCGAGTGGTCAGCAAGAAGAAATCCACTAAGCTGAGCACATTCCCCCATACTCAAGAGCATCCCCCCAACCGAAGGAATCGCACATGAGAAAAGCTCGCAAATTGATTGTCGCGTTGTCTTGCCTCGCGCTTGTAATCGGCAGCACGACGGCACTGGCCGACCCCGGCAATGGCAAGGGACAAGGCGGCCAAGGCAACGGCAAGGGCAAACCGCAGAACATGCAGGACCACGGGAAACAGGGTGGAAGCGGTCAAGGCAACGGCAACAAAGGCCAGCCATCCTCCGGTAATCGCGGTGGGGGACCCAGTGTTGATCACGGCAATATTCTTGGCATCGTCGGCGGTTATCGCGGCGAATACTGGAATCCGGGGCCGCCACTGCCGCCGGGCATTCAAAAGAATCTGGCGCGGGGCAAACCGCTGCCTCCGGGTATCGCCAAGAAGCTGGACGGGCGTCTGCTCGGCCATTTGCCCCACTATGACGGCTATGAATGGCAACAGGTGGGCACCGATCTGATCCTCGTTGCGCTGGCTACCGGGCTGATTTACGAGGTACTTAACGGCGCGTTCGATTGATCTACCCGTAAGGAGTGGCAGCAAGTGTCGCTCCTTTTTTGTGTCTGCATAGCTGCATCAGGTGCAGTAATGAACTGCATTCAGCCTGCCTTGTTCGTCGAGCGTTGAGCTTTCAGACTCCGATCAACGCTTAATGACTGAAAGGAGATGAGCATGACCAGCGCAATTCGCTTGACCGAAACGGGCGCTCCGAACGTCCTGGCGTTGCAAACAGTCAACGAGCAGTCCCCCGGCACCGACGAGGTCTGGCTGGAGCAAGAGGCGATTGGTGTCAATTACCTCGATGTGACCCAGCGCAAAGGTGCGGTGCCGGTTGCATTGCCCTCGGGGCTGGGGCTTGAGGGCGCCGGTCGGGTGGCGGCTGTCGGCGCCGGTGTGAGCAATGTACGCGTGGGTGATCGAGTCGCCTATGCCACTGGACCTTTGGGCGGCTACGCGTCGGCGCGGCTGTTCCCGGCAGAGCGTCTGGTGAAAATCCCCGATGAGTTGTCGTTCGAAGACGCGGCGGCGGTGTTGTTCAAAGGCATCACTGCACAATACCTGCTGAAGGCGACTTATCCCGTCGGGCCAGGCACGACGATGCTGCTTTATGGCGTGGCCGGCGGGCTTGGGGAGATCATGGTGCCGTGGGCCAGACACCTTGGTGCGACAGTGATCGGCGTGGTGTCGAAACAGGCCAGCGTTGACAAGGCTCGCGCGTCGGGCTGTGACGACGTGCTGGTATTCGACGCCGAAACCCTCGCCGCCGATGTGTTGCGTATCACCGAGGGGCGCAAGGTCGATGTGGTGTATGACCCGATTGGCCGGGTGTCTTTTCAAGCCTCGCTGGACAGCTTGCGCCCACGCGGACTGATGGTTTCGTTCGGTGCACAGACCGGGGCGCCGGCAGCGGTAGAAATGGCCACGCTCAATGCCAAGGGCTCGCTGTTCCTGACCCGTCCATCGCTGGCCGCACATACCGCCACGACAGCCGAATATCAGGAGCGTGCGCAAGACGTGCTGGCCGCTGTTGCCGCCGGTATCATCACGCCGCAAATCCGCGCGCGTTATGCATTGGCCGACGCGGCACTAGCGCATGCCGATCTCGAATCGGGGCGATCATCAGGGGCGATCATTCTAAAACCATGAATCTGGATGTTCTGAGCAATCCGCACAGCGATGAGATCGCAGCCTTTCTCGCCGTCGCCGCGCAAGGCTCGTTTGTCGCGGCGGGCCGCTTGTTGCAGCGTCATCCGACCATCGTTTCCAAGCGCCTGGCGGCGATGGAAAAACGTTTGGGTGTGCGGCTGGTAGAGCGCTCGACACGGCACGTGCGCATCACCGAGGCTGGCCTGCAACTCGAACAACGTTTGCGCGCGGCCGTCGAACTGATGAACGAGGCGCAACAGCAAGCGGTGCAGGGGGCCAGCGAAGTGCGCGGCACCTTGCGCCTGGCTTTGCCGGCGGCGATGGGGCGGTTGTGGCTGGGGCCGTTGCTGCCGCAATTTCTCAAGGCGCATCCGCACGTCTCGCTGGTCGCCGATTACAGCGAAGGCCTCGTCGATATCATCGAGCAGGGCTTCGACGCGGCCATCCGTATCGGCGAGCTGGACGACAATCGGCTGATCGCGAAAAAGCTCAGTGACCATCGACGGATTCTCTGCGCATCGCCAGCCTACATCGAGGCCCACGGCATGCCGAAAACGCCGCACGACCTGCTGCAGCACAATTGCCTGCGCTTCAGCGGGCTGGCATCGTTCCCGTTGTGGCGCCTGCATCGCGGCGATGAACTGCAAACCATCACGCCACACGGCAACCTGACCGCCAGCGACAGCGAATCCCTACTCGCAGCAGCCCGGGCCGACGCCGGCATACTGGGTGCCGGCGACTGGCTGATGAGCCGCGATCTGGCGGCCGGACGGTTGATTCGCGTGCTGCCTGACTGGCATCTGGATTCGGCGGGCGGCGTTTATCTGATCAGGCCGTCGTCGCGGTTCCCGGCAGCGGCAGTGGTGGCGTTCAAGGAGTGGATTGAAGCGAAATTCGAGCTCGGGCCACCCTGGGCCCTCTGAGCAAAACCAGCATTTGCTGTCACCACCGTCCCTGTGGGCGTGCTCGCCTTTGCGTCAACACAGAAATCGATGTCGGCGCACAAAAAGGCCCGGCATCGCTGCCGGGCCTCGGTGTATTCAATACTTTACGCAGCGATATTGGCCGCCATTTCCTTTTTATGGCTCGCCTTCATGGCTTCCATCTGTGCGCCCAGTTCCTCGAGCTTGGCCTTGCCCAAAAGCTTTTGGGCTTTCGGGAACATTTCCTCTTCTTCCTCTTCGATGTGGTGCTCGAGCAACTCCTTGACCACTTTGACCCGACCGGCAAATTCCGGCGTGCCCGGATCGGTCTCTTTCAGATCAGGCAGTACCAGCGAATCCACGGTGCGGTGCTCTTCCTTGGCTTCGTGGTACATGATCTCTTCTTCCTTGCTGCCGGCTTCCTTGAAAGCAGGGTAAAGGATCTCTTCTTCGAGGCGGGTGTGGAGGGTGATTTCCATCTCCAGTTTGCCCAGCAACTCCACGCGTTTTTTCAGCGCGCGCTCGGTGGATTCACTCAGTTGGCTGAGGATCGCTTTTACTTTTTCATGGTCGGCTTTGAGAAGGTCGATGGCATTCATTTTTTTAGGGCCTCTGCTTTTCACGGATTGAACACAGCGTTTTTTTTCGCGCTGCTGTGTATTCGGAAGAGGCTATCGCATGACTCATGCCAACTCGACGAGCAAGCGCAACCCACGTACATCAAGGGCTGGCGCGCAAGAAGGCATAACGCCTTCGTGCAGGCTGCAAGATCTCAGCTGGCGCGACATTGCATATAACAAGCCCGGCAAAAGCCGGGCTGTGGGTGATACTTGAGTCGCCCCTGCGACAGCGTTTACCGATTCGCCTGGGAAGGGGAACCGCGACCGATATGCTTGGGCCCCGCCAACGCCCAGGCGATCAGGCCGAACAGCGGCACGAACACGATCAGCACGATCCACACACCTTTATTACTGGATTTCCCCTCGCTTTTACGCACCCGGTTGATGGCCCAGAGCTCGATCAGCACGAGAATGACCGCCAATACGATCCACACGGTTTCGATTTGCATAGGCTTACCTCCTGATGGTCTGTGCGTTAGGCGACAAGCGGGGCGTTGGGTTCATTCTTTTTGCCCGGGACGCGAGGACGCGGCGATACCCGATTGCAAAATAGATGTCTGATCGCCGCTGCGGCCTATATCCTCTGCGCCACACGTTTGGGCAGGAACAGGGACAGGCAATGGCATTCAGGGTGATGGTCGTCGGTGGTTACGGCAATTTCGGCAGCATCGTTTGCCGGCATCTGGCACAAATGCCAGAAATTGATCTGCTGCTGTCGGGCCGTGATGCGCGCAAGTTGCAGCGCAAGGTCGACGAGCTGCAAGTGCAATCGGGCCGTACGTGCCAAGGCTGGTGCGGCGATGCAATGGGCGCGGATTTTCAAGCGGCGTTGCGCGAGTTGAATGTTCAGTTGGTGGTGCACACCGGTGGGCCGTTTCAGGGGCAATCCTGCGCAGTCGCTGAAAGCTGCATCGGTGCAGGGGTCAATTACTGCGATCTGGCTGACTGCCGCACCTTCGTCAACGGCATTGATGTGCTTGATGCCCGCGCCAGACAGGCCGGTGTGGCCGTGCTCAGTGGTTGCAGTTCAGTGCCGACCTTGTCTTCGGCCATCATTGATCAGCAGCGCGAGCGCTTCGCCCGAATCGATTCGATCGAACATGGCATTTCTTCCTCGGCGAAGATGCCGGGGCTGTCAACGGTCGAAGGCGTGCTGGCCTACGCCGGCAAACCGATCAGGCAATTAAAGAATGGCCAGGTTCACGAAGTATTGGGCTGGCTCGACCTGACCTTGCGCAGGATGCCGCAACTGGGCACGCGGGTGCTGGCCAATGTCGATGTGCCGGACATGGATATTTTCGCGCGCCGCTATGGCGCGCAGACGCTGCGCTTCAAGGCTGGCGCCGGTCTGAAACTCGGCGGTGTTGCCAATGCTTTGCTGGCGCAAGCCTTGCGCGTGGGTCTGGTGCGCGATCATGTGCGCTGGGCGGCGCGCCTGCATCGACTGGGTACGCGGTTCGAGCGTTTCGGGGATGGCAAAAGCGCGATGTACATCGATGTTTGCGGCATCGGTGTCGACGGCCAGCCGCTGAGCATGACCGCGCAACTCACCGCGTTGAATGACAAGGGCCCGGAAATCCCCAGCTGCGCCGCCGTCGCCCTCGCAACCAAAATGGCCCACGGCTACGTACCGCAGGCCGGCGCGCGACCATGTGTGGGCGAAATCAGCGTTGAGGAATATCTGGCGGCGATCAACGATCCGGGTAACTTGAGCCTGTCGGTCCAGTTCGCCGATGGGCAGCGTTGAGATGCTCTATCTCTGTCTGAAGTATTTGCATGTGATCGCAGCGGTTTTCCTGTTCGGTTTCGGCATGGGCTCCTACCTGTACCTGATCGCCGCCAGCCGCACCGGCAACCCGCAAGTGGTCGCCCATGTCGCGCGGATGGTGGTGCGTTTCGATACGTGGATCACCACGCCGGCCGGGTTTGTGCAGGTCATCACCGGGTATCTGCTGATGCGGCTGTCCGGGCTGTCGATGAGCACCGAGTGGCTGCTGACCTCGCTGATCGTTTTTTTCTGTGCAGGCGCGCTGTGGTTGCCGGTATTGGTCCTGCAAAAGCGTTTGCAGAACATGGCGCTGAGTGCGGTTGAGAGTGCCCAGCCTCTGAATGATCGCTACGCCAGTACTTACCGATGGTGGCTCTGGATGGGCATCGCCGGGTTCGCCGGGATGTTTGTCATCGTGCTGATGATGGTGACGAAGATGACTCCCCTGCAACTGATCGGGTCAGCGATGGGCGTTTAGGAAACGGCTTTCATGATCCGCCGTAGGCAGCAGGCAAGTGTCGTACTTGCCAAACAGTCGATAGCGATTCAGCGCAATGCGATCGTAAGCCCAGTCGCGTAGGCGGAGCGGGAAAATCCGCAGCAGTTTCAGCGGCTGCCAGCGCCCCGGCAGTTGCCCGACCACTTGCAGGAATGCATCCGAGCGCTCCCAGTAATGCTGGTCGCGGATCACCGCCATGGTGTCGAACTCATCCAGCGGCAGACCGGCCCATGCCAGCAAGGCCTGGCCCTCGGGCGATTGCACCGCTGCCAGCCGCACACGGCGCTGGCGATCATGGCGAATCAAAAAGCGCGCCCAGCCGTTGCACAGCTTGCACACGCCGTCGAACAGCACCACGGTTTCGCCGGGCTTGAGCAGTGGCGGGGGGTCAGGGCGGGTTTTCATGGCTGGCATCGGCATGTTCCTGGCGGCGGTTGTCGCGATGATAACCCCGATCAACAGGCGCTTGTTCCATAGCCGCGGATCGCGGCGGTATTGCCCCGGCGAGATTCCATGCACGCGGCGGAACGCAGCGCCAAAAGCCGCGTCGGACAGATAGCCCAGAGAAGCTGCGATGGTCGCGACATTGAGCCTGAATCGGGCCGCAAAGGCATTGCCAAATGGGCGGCGAATGCTGAGTTGGCTGAGCGACTCTGGGTGTTGTCGGAGCCGTGGACGGGGCTCAAGGTGGCGTGAATAGAGTCAGATGTCAAAAGTCCCTCAGCTCAGCCCAGCCCAGCCCACTGCCTCGGATGAGGGCTGGGGCGATGGACAGTTGCGCCGCTGCAACAAAGTCGAACCCGAACAAGACAACCCGGCTAAAGGCGCGTCACGTCTGTTCACCCCCCTCGCGCCTCACTCCTCGACAAAACATCTTCCGATAGTCCGACGGCGACGTCCCCAAGTGCGCTGCGAACTGCTGCCGTAACGACAGCGGCGTGCCAAACCCGGCTTCCCCGGCGATGCACTCGACCGATAAATCCGTGGTTTCCAACAATGCCTGTGCTCTGACCACGCGTTCAGCGTTGAGCCATTTAGCAACCGTAGTACCGGTCGTTTCCTTGAATCGCCGGGTAAACGTGCGGCGACTCATCCGGGCTTTCTCTGCCAACAGATCCAGCGACAGATGTTCACCCAGATGCATGCGCGCCCAAGCCAGAACCGCAGCCAGATGCGTTTCGCTCGACAGTTGCGGCACCGGGTGCTCGACGTATTGCGCCTGGCCTCCTTGCCGGTGCGGTGGGGTGACCAGCATTTTCGCCGTGTGATTGGCCACGTCAGCACCGAAGCGCTGGCGCACCAGATGCAGGCAGCAGTCGATAGCCGCTACGGTGCCTGCCGAGGTCATCAGATTATCGTCGGTGACATACAGCACCTCGGGACGAAAGCGAACCTTGGGAAAGCGCCGCGCAAACTCGTCGCGCGCCGCCCAGTGCGTCGTTGCCTGTTTGCCATCAAGCAGTCCGGCATCTGCCAGCACAAAGGCGCCCAGGCATAACCCGACGATCAGTTTCCCTGCGGCGTGGGCTTGTTGCAGCGCTTGTACAAGCCCTGCCGACGCGGTGATCGATTGATCGCCCCATGCCGGAATGATGATGACGTCGGATGCCGCCATCAGTTCCAGGCCATGGTTTATCGCCAGGCCGATTCCTTGGTCACTGCTGACCATGCCAGGTTCTTCTGCGCAATAACTGATTTGGTAACGCGGCTCAGTGGACGCCAGATTCGCCGTCGCCAGAACGATGCCCGGCACGGACAGGTGGAACAGGCTGACGCCGTCAAATGCCAGAACGGCGACATGGATGGGGGACATAAGACAGATCTCGGTTTCACGGTGTCGGGATGGCCCGATTATAACGATATATGTCATTCAGGCCACTGTTGGCTGCGTCGGGCCTCAGCCAAAATGGACGCATTCACCAACGAACAGGATGATTCACATGACACTCAAGACTCTACCATTTGCCCTGAGCATGGCTTGCGCCGCTGCGACTGTTCCAGCCTTCGCGGAGACAGAAACCCGCTCAAACCCTGAATCTGCACACAAGCTGGATCTGCAGCAGGTGCGTAACGCTACGGTGAAAATCACCTACGGCGACACGACCTTTCTGATCGATCCGATGCTGGCGAAAAAAGGCGCATACCCTGGGTTCGAAAATACTTACCGCAGCAACCTGCGTAATCCGCTGGTGGATTTGACCGAGTCCCCTGAGCAAGTGATTGCCGGCGTCGATGCCGTGATCGTTACCCATACGCATCTGGACCACTGGGATGACGCGGCACAAAAAGCACTGCCAAAAGACATCCCTCTGTTCGCCCAGCATGAAGAAGATGCGCAGTTGATCCGCTCGCAAGGCTTCAAAAATGTGCGCGTGCTGAAGAATGAAGCCGAGTTCGGCGGCGTGAAAATCAGCAAAACCGGTGGTCAGCACGGCACTGACGAAATGTATGCCGTGCCGGCCCTCGCCAAACCGCTGGGCGAAGCCATGGGCGTGGTGTTCCAGGCGCCTGGCTACAAAACGCTCTATCTGGCCGGCGATACCATCTGGCGCAAGGAAGTCGATCAGGCCATCGAGAAATTCCAGCCTGAAGTCATCGTGCTCAACGCCGGCAAAGCGAAAATGAGCGGTTACGAAGGCTCGATCATCATGGGTGAGGAAGATGTTCTGCGAGCTGCGCAGGCGGCCAAAGACGCGAAGATCGTTGCCGTGCACATGGATGCGATCAACCACATGTCGCTGACTCGTGAAGAATTGCGCAGCTATGTGCAAAAGCACGGCATCGAGAGCCGCGTGGACATCCCGGCAGACGGTGCATCGCTGCAATTCTGATGGATTCAGACCTGCCCGGGCGTACCGTTGACACGCCCGGGCTCCCGGGTTTGGTGGCGCATTACTCCCCCAGCTTCGCCCAGAATTCCTCCGCCGAAGGGCTGATTGGTGCCGTCGGGCGAGTCAGATGAATTTCCAGCGCAATGTCCCAGCTTTCATCCAGGGCCCTGACCAGACGCCCGTCGGCCATTTCCTGTTCGGTCAGGCTTTTTGGCAGCCAGGCGACGCCTTTGCTTTCCAGCGCCATCGACATCAGCACTGCTGCCAGATGGCTGCTGAACAGCGGTTTCAAATGCAGGTAATCTGCTTTGCCATGCAGCCTGTGGGAGACGATTCGGCCCAGACCGGATTCGTGGGTATAGGCCAGATAGGGCAGGGTTTCGGGCGAAGTGCCAAATTGCGCCGAAGCACTCGCCAGCGGCACGAGCACATCTTCGCCGACCTTCTTGCCAATGAACTGATCAGGCGCCAGTAATGGCGGAACGTCGGGGTGGCGATGGCACAACAGAAATTGCACCTGACCATGAATCAGCATCTGCTCGCACACGGCCATGCTGTCGGAATGCAGGCGAACCGCATCGATTGGCGCGCCATTTTCGGCGCTGCGCAACCAGCGTGGGAAGAAGGTGAATGACAGCGAATGAGTGGCGGCAAACTGCAAGGTTTTCGCAGCCATGCCAGCCACTTCCTGCGCCTCGGAGCGCATGCGGTACAGGCGTCTGGCTGCTTCCTGGGCACTGGGCAAAATTTGCCTGCCGGCCTCGGTCAACGTCGCGCCTTGCGGGGTGCGCACGAACAATTCGACACCCATCCAGTTCTCCAGCGAGCGCACTCGGCGACTGAACGCCGGCTGCGTCACGTGGCGCGCTTCAGCGGCCCGGACGAAGCTGCCGTATTCGGCCAGCGCTGAAAAATCCTCAAGCCAAACCAGTTCCAAGGGCAATGCCTCCTGTGCATAGGGCGCGGCATTAATAGCATTGGGCGGGTGTCGTCGCAAAGCATAACGTTGGGTCACCACAACAAGAGGAACCCGTCATGCGTATCGTCGATATCCGTGAAAAAACCGTCTCCATCGCTTCCCCGATCGCCAATGCCTACATCGATTTTTCGAAGATGACCTGCTCGGTCGTCGCGGTCATTACCGACGTGATTCGCGACGGCAAACCGGTCATCGGTTACGGCTTCAACTCCAATGGTCGCTACGGCCAGGGCGCGTTGATGCGCGATCGTTTTCTGGCACGGATCACTGAAGCCGACCCGCAAACCCTGATCGATCACGAAAACAATAACCTCGATCCGTTCGCCATCTGGAAAACCTTGATGACCAACGAAAAACCGGGCGGGCATGGCGAGCGTTCGGTAGCGGTCGGCACCATCGATATGGCGGTGTGGGACGCGGTGGCCAAGATCGAAGGCAAGCCTTTGTATCGGCTGCTCGCCGATCGTTATCGCAACGGCGTCGCCGATGACAAAGTCTGGGTGTACGCGGCGGGTGGTTATTACTACCCGGGCAAGGACCAGACCAAGCTCAAGGCCGAAATGCAGAGCTATCTGAACCGTGGCTATGACGTGGTCAAAATGAAGATCGGCGCGGTGCCGCTGGACGAAGATATTCGCCGCATTGAAGCGGTGCTGGAAGTGGTGGGCGACGGCCAGCGCCTGGCGGTCGACGCCAACGGCCGTTTTGATCTGAAGACCGGTATCGCGTATGCCGAAGCGATCAAGAAATACAACCTGTTCTGGTACGAAGAAGTCGGCGATCCGCTGGATTACGCGCTGCAGGCCGAACTGGCCAATCATTACGAACTGCCGATGGCCACCGGTGAAAACCTCTTCTCTCACCAGGACGCCCGCAACCTGTTGCGCCACGGCGGCATGCGCCCTGACCGTGATTATCTGCAATTTGACTGCGCACTGTCCTACGGTCTCGTCGAGTACATGCGCACCCTCAAGGTGATGGAAGAGCTGGGTTGGTCTTCGCGCCGCGTGGTGCCGCATGGTGGTCACCAGATGTCGCTGAACATCGCCGCCGGTCTGCATTTGGGCGGCAATGAATCCTACCCGGATGTGTTCCAGCCGTTCGGAGGTTTTGCCGATGGCATCCGCGTCGAAAACGGCTACGTCGGTCTGCCGGATATCCCGGGTGTCGGCTTCGAAGCCAAATCTGCGCTGTATGCCGTCATGCGTGAACTGGGCGAGGGCTGATTCAGTTTTATCGGCGGTCTCGGTTGCCGAGGCCGCACCCTCAGGCGTCATCGTCGACGCCCACACCACATGCCCACCACAACAATAAAATGAGGTGCTTTCGTGGAAACTTCAAAATCGCGCTGGTACAGCCAGCTCTATGTGCAGGTGCTGATCGGTATCGTCATCGGTGCTGCGATCGGTTATTTCGTACCGGACATCGGTGCCAAGCTGCAGCCGTTTGCCGATGGTTTCATCAAGCTGATCAAGATGCTTCTGGCGCCGATCATTTTCGGCACGGTAGTGGTCGGTATCGCCAAGATGGGCAGCATCAAGGAGGTCGGGCGCATCGGTGTGAAAGCGCTGATCTACTTTGAGATCCTTTCCACCATTGCTCTGGTGGTCGGCCTGATCGTAGTCAACATCGTCAAGCCTGGCGTTGGCATGAACATCAACGTCGGAACGCTCGACAGCAGCGCGATCAACAAATACAGCCAGGCCGCGAGCGAGCAGGGCGGTACTGTCGATTTCTTCCTCAATATCATTCCGCATACCTTTCTCGGCGCCTTCTCCAACGGCGTCATGCTGCAGGTGATTCTGCTGTCGGTGTTGATGGGGGTTGCCCTCGTGCAGATGGGCGAAACCAGCAAGCCGCTGATCAACACCATCGATCTGTTCCTGCAGGGCCTGTTCAAAATTGTCGCGATGGTCATGCGCCTGGCGCCGCTGGGTGCGGGAGCGGGCATGGCGTTCACCATTGGCAAATACGGCATCGGCACTTTGCTGTCGCTTGGGCAGTTGCTGGTCGCCCTGTACATCACGACGTTGATTTTCATCGTGGTGGTCCTGGGTGCGGTGGCACGATGGTCAGGCATGCCGCTGATGCAGTTTCTGCGCTATTTCAAGGATGAAATTCTGATCACGCTGGGCACCTGTTCGACCGAAGCGGTGCTGCCGCGAATGATGGTCAAACTGGAAAAGCTCGGCTGCAAAAAATCCGTGGTCGGCATGGTCCTGCCGACGGGCTACACCTTCAACGCAGATGGCACCTGCATCTACCTGACCATGGCGGCGATTTTCATTGCCCAGGCAACCAACACGCCGCTGACCTTCATGGATCAGATGATTCTGCTCGGCGTGTTCCTGCTGACCTCCAAGGGCTCGGCCGGTGTGGCGGGGGCAGGATTTGTGACCCTGGCGGCCACGCTCACCACCATTCATTCGATACCTCTGGTGGGCCTGGTGTTGCTGTTGGGCATCGACCGTTTCCTCAACGAGGCCCGAGCGGTAACCAACCTGATCGGCAACGGCATCGGCACCATTGCCATTGCCAAGTGGGACAATTCCTTCGATGCCGAAGCGTGCGAGCGGGAAATCGCTGCCATGAAACACGAAAAGGCTGCACGCAAGGCGCTGCTGGCGCACAAGTAATCGGCGCAGCGTAGCGGACTTTCCTGCATCTCTCACGGGCATGGATCGGCACTGAAGTTCACAGATACCGCAAGCGATCAACCCTCTGTTGACGATCTGGATCGCCGACAGAGGTGCTGATCAGCACTGCGCGACCTTTCTCGGTTGACACTTCTAACATTCTCATGAAATATATAGTGCACTATACAATAGCGAACTATGAAATGAGTCCGAACCGAAATCAGGTGGGAACGCAGCTGTCGTTTTCACTCTACGCCGCGGCCAACCGGGTCGTGCGTTTGCACAAGCCGTATCTGGAACCGCTGGGCTTAACCTTTCCGCAATACCTGGTGATCCTTCAGCTTCTGGATGGTGCGCCACTGTCAGTGGGCGAACTCGGCGCTTACCTGGCAATGGACGCAGGAACCATCACGCCGCTGCTCAAACGTCTGGAGAGCGCCGGGCTGGTCACGCGCAAGCGCGATCCGGCAGACGAGCGTCGTGTGCTGATTGACCTGACGTCCGAAAGCCGGGCCATGGAAAACGACATCAGAGCCATCACCGGCAAAATCAAATCTGCCTGTCAACTCGATGAACAGGGGATTGAGGCGCTTCGTCTCACGCTCGATGCGCTTGGCCATCCGGCCGCAGACTGAGTTCACAACTCAATCCAGAAGCGCGCTCAACCGGGCGATAACACACGTACCAAGAGAGGGTATTGAAATGAACATCGGAATCATCGGCGCCGGCCACATCGGTGCGACGCTGGCGCGCAAGCTGGCGGCGTGCGGCCATCAGATCAAACTGGCCAATTCGAAAGACCCGCAAAGCATTCAGACGCTCGCTGACGAAGTCGGTGCCAAGGCGGTAACCAAAGAGCAGGCCGTGGCCGACGTCGACGTGATCATCCTGTCGATCCCTTTCGCCCGATACCCTGATCTGAAGCAGACGCTGAGCCAGGTTCCCGAGCAGGTCGTGGTCATCGATACCTCCAATTACTACCCGCAGCGTGACGGGGCAATCAGGGAAGTGGACGAGGGCAAACCCGAAAGCGTCTGGGTCAGCGAGCAGATCGGCCGTCCCCTGATCAAGGCGTGGAATGCTGTGCTTGCCGCTACGCTGGCCGATCAAGGCCAACCTGCTGAATCCGCGAATCGTATCGCTCTGCCCGTCGCCGGTGATGATCCGAGGGCTGAGGCAATCGCTCAGGATCTGGTTGAAGAAACCGGCTTTACTGCGCTCGCGGCAGGTGGTCTTCAGGACTCATGGCGTCAACAACCGGGCACGCCGGCTTACTGCACCGAGTTGACCTTGCCGGCGTTGAAGCTCGCCCTCGAAGCGGCGGACAAGGCCCGCGCACCGCTGAACCGCGACGCCTTGATGGTCCGATTCATGGCGCCGGACAGCGAGTTCACCCGCGAGCAAATGGTTGCAATCAATCGGGAGATGACGGCCTGATTGGCCAGCCGACGCCTTCAGTTTTAAAGTGCCGAAAAACCTGTGGGAGCGGGCTTGCTCGCGAAGGCGGCAGAGCAGTCAACATCGATGGCGACTGGCAAGACGCCTTCGCGAGCAAGCCAGCTCCCACAGTCGATAGCTGACACTCCTCAGAGCCTTGGCAACCTCCAAACCAGCCGGTCCTGGCACGCCACCAATCCACAGCCATGCCGAAAACCTGTGGAAGCGGGCTTGCTCGCGAAAGCGGCAGAACAGTCAACATCGATGGCGACTGGCAAGACGCCTTCGCGAGCAAGCCCGCTCCCACAGTCGATAGCTGACACTCCTCAGAGCCTTGGCAACCTCCAAACCAGCCGGTCCTGGCACGCCACCAATCCACAGCCATGCCGAAAACCTGTGGGAGCGGGCTTGCTCGCGAAAGCGGCAGAGCAGTCAACATCGATGGCGACTGGCAAGACGCTTTCGCGAGCAAGCCCGCTCCCACAGTCGATAGCTGACACTCCTCAGAGCCTTGGCAATCTCCAAAACCAGCCGGTCCTGGCACGCCACCAATCCACAGCCATGCCGAAAACCTGTGGGAGCGGGCTTGCTCGCGAAAGCGGCAGAGCAGTCATCAGGCCTTTACCGCGTACGTGGCGGAGGTTCATCCGGTAGCAATGGCGCGGTCGTCTCGCAAGCCCACAGTTGCAGGAACGGGTGGCTGCTTCTGGCTGGGCCAACCCATCGGCTGATGAACTCGCACCTCCCATCAATGCATAGCTGATAATCACCGGCCTCCGGGGTTCGGCCCAATCGCAGTGGTTGCAGCGGCGGCAAATGGCGCCGGAAGTGCCAACTGCCGTTTTCCAGCCGTGCGTCGTCGGGTATCTCCATACCAGCACCGTTTCCGCGTACCCGGGCCTGCTCCAGAACCAGCCCTTGGGCCGTGACGCTGTAGTCTTCCTCCCAACGGATTTTTTCGATGCTGTGGTTCCATGCCAAGGTGAAGTGCGCGACGGGCAACTGCGCCCAAATGCTGCCGGCCAGACCCAGGCACAAGCCGATCATGCACACGCCGTCCGGGCCCGCCGCGAGCGCCAGACATGTTGCACGATGACCAGGATCCCCAGTGCGAAGCCGAGTTCGTCGGTCACCGGCAGTGCCACGATCAGCAGGGCGCCGGCGACGAGACTGAGCACCCGCTCCCAGATCAGCATTTTCATTTGCAGAAAACCGGTAGACGCCATGCCCCAGAGACCCACCGCCAGAAGAGTCTTGATCAGCATGTAGGCAGTCGCCCACAGGTTGTCGCCTTGCAGCATCAGCGCCGGGTTGTAGACCGCCATGAACGGGATGACAAAACCTGCCAGCGCAATTCGCACCGCCCATAAACTGATTTTGAAGCCGCTTTCCTTGGCAATCGGGGCGGCGGCGAAACAGGCGAGGGCGACAGGCGGGGTCAGGTCGGCGAGGATGCCGAAATAGAACACGAACATGTGCGACACGATCAGTGGCACACCCAGCTCCAGCAGGGCAGGCGCGGCGATCGAGCTGGTGATGATGTAGTTGGGAATGGTCGGGATGCCCATGCCCAGCACCAGGCAAGTGATCATCGTCAGGATCAGCGACAGCAGCAGGTTGTCGCGGCCAATGGCGAGGATGTAGCCAGCAAATGTCGAAGCGACGCCGGTGAGCGAAACGATTCCGATAATGACGCCGACCAACGCGCAGGCGATTCCCACCGGTACCGCGTGGCGCGCGCCCTCGACCAGCGCATGCAGGCAGATCTGCAATGTTTCGCGGCCGCCCTTGATGAACCAGCACACCAGCACCAGTACCGCGATGACCGCAAAAATCACCCCGATACCGAGCTGGAAAAAACCTGTGCACAGCACACCCAGTGCAATCCAGAACGCACAGCGCAGGCCAAAGCTGTGCACCCGGAAAATGATCGCCGAGCCGAGAATCACGATGGCGGTCAATGCCAGGCCGACCATTCCCGAGAACAACGGCGTGCGCCCGGAAAACAGCAGATAAACCAGAACCAGCAGAGGAATCAGCAAATACCAGCGAGCCTTTACCGCGCCCCATGCGCTTGGACATTGATCTTTGGGCAAGCCCTTGAGGTTGGAGCGCTTGGCTTCCAGGTGGACCATCCAGAATACCGAACCGAAATACAGCAGGGCGGGTATCAGCGCCGCCTTGGCGATTTCGACGAAGGGCACATTGATGGTTTCGGCCATGATGAATGCGACTGCGCCCATCACCGGAGGCATGATCTGGCTGCCCATGCTGGAGGTGGCTTCAACACCACCAGCGAACGCGGCGCGATAGCCAAAGCGCTTCATCAGCGGAATGGTGAATTGCCCGGTGGTCACCACGTTGGCAATCCCGGAGCCTGTGATCGTTCCCATCAACGCTGAGGAGGCGACCGCCACTTTGGCCGGGCCGCCGAGTTTGTGGCCGAATAACCCCATGGCGAAGTCGGTGAACAGCTTGATCATGCCGGCCTGTTCGAGGAAGGCGCCAAACAGAATGAACAGGAAGATGTAGGTTGCCGACACATAGGTCGGCGTGCCGTACAGCCCTTCGGTGCCGAATGACAGTTGATTGATGATCTGATCGAAACCATAGCCGCGATGGGCCAGTTCGCCGGGCAGGTATTGCCCGAACAGGCCGTATGCCAGAAACAGCCCGCAGATCACTGGCAGCGCGATGCCCATGACCCGTCGCGCGGCTTCGAAGACGAGGGCAATCAACACGATCCCGATCATCAGATCGGCCAACGTGAGGTCACCTGAACGCTGGATCAGGTCGGCTTCGAACACCCACTGATACAGCGCGGTGGCGATACCGGCCAGGCTCAACAGCCAGGCCAGCGGTTGCCAGGGTCGGTCTTTACCGTCTGCGGGATAACTGAGGAAGACTACCCACAGCAGGAAGCCGACGTGCACCGCACGCAGCACCTGGCTGGAGAGGGGAGAAAAGGCTGCGGTGACGATCTGGAAAATCGAGAACAGCAACGCTACGTAAAACAGGCTTTTTGGCCAGTCTCGCGGGTTCGCGGAAATACCGTGATGCTCGTCACTCATTGGCTGCCTTCCTCATGACCACGCAAAGGAATCGACGCTGCAGCGGCTGTCACGCCACTGCGCATAAGCGCTTATAAGGCGCCTTTTTCCTTGTAGTAGCGCTCGGCGCCAGGGTGCAGCGCGATCGGCAGGTTTTTCGCGGCCGCTTCCAGTTTGATGTCCTTGGCCGCTGAATGGGAGTTACCCAAACGCGTCAGGTTGTCGAACAGCAGCCGGGTCATGTCGTAGACGACGTCATCAGGCAGGTCGGCGCGAGTCACCAGAATATTGGTGATTGCCACGGTGGGCACGGCTTCGGCCTGTCCGTCGTAGGTGTTGGCCGGGATCATTGCGCTCTGGTAGGCCGGATTGCCGATCTTTGTCACCACCTCGCTCGGGATCGCCACGTAGTTCAGCGGCATCACCGACGACAGGTCACGAATGGCGGCCATGCCCAATCCAGACGACTGCAGGGTGGCATCCAGTTGCCGGTTCTTGATCAATTCCACCGATTCGGCAAACGGCAGATATTGCACCTTGCCCATGTCCTCGTAGGTCAGGCCGGCCGCTTTGAATATCGCCCGCGCATTCAATTCAGTCCCGGATTTAGGCGCGCCGACCGAGATGGTCTTGCCCTTGAGATCGGCGAGGGTTTTGATCCCCGACTCTTTGCTGGCGACGATCTGAATGTAATTGGGATAGGCACCGCCCAAGGCGCGCAATTTGGTCAGCGGTGCTTTGAAACCGGCGTCTTCCACGCCGTTTTTGGCGTCGGCCACTGAGTCGCCCAAGGCCAGGGCCAGCTCGCCGCGTCCGGCCTGCAGCAGATTGAGGTTTTCTACCGACGCTTTGGTGGCCTGCACCGATGTCTTCGAACCGGCAATGCCGTCGCTGTAGATTTGCGACAAGCCGACGCCGATCGGGTAGTAAACCCCGCTGGTTCCGCCGGTGAGAATATTGATGAACACGGGCGCGGCCTGCGCAGCACTGCTAAGGGTCAGCGTGGCGGCGGCCAGCAGGGCAAAACGTGTTTTGACTCGCATGGGGGCATTTCTCCGTCTTGTTATGGTTTTAAGCAGAGTGATTGCACTCTGTCGGTCCCGGCTGAACGTGATCGCCACTTCAGTTCATCCCCAGCCAGGTCGGCAGCACCAGTGAAATCCAGGGCACGTAGGTGATCAGCACGAGGAACAGCAGCAGAATCATCAACCAGGGCATGGCGGCTTTTACGGTGGCGGGCAAGGACATTCCCGTCACCGCTGAAGTCACGAACAGGTTCAGGCCCACGGGTGGCGTAATCAGGCCGATCTCAAGGTTGACCACCATGATGATGCCGAGGTGAATCGGGTCGATGCCCAGTTTCATCGCGATAGGGAAAAGGATTGGCGCGAGGATGAGGATGATCGCTGACGGTTCCATGAACGCGCCGGCAATCAACAGCACGATGTTGACCATCAGCAGGAACGTCACGGGCGTCAGGCCGGCTTCTATTACCCAGGCAGTGATTTGTTGGGGTAATTGTTCGGTGGTCAGCACGTGGGCGAACAGCATGGCGTTGGCAATGATGAACATGAGCATGATGCTCAGCTTGGCCGAGTCCAGCAGAACCTTGGGTGTCTCGCGAAAGGTCAGATCCTTGTAGACGAACAGAGCGATGAAGGCCGAATAGACGGCTGCCACTGCGGCAGCTTCGGTCGGGGTGAACATGCCCGAATAGATGCCGCCGAGGATGATCACCATCAGCAACAGGCCCCATATTGCCTTGCGCGCCGTACTCAAGAATTCGCGAAGGGTCGCACGCGGCAAGGCGGGGAGGTTTTTCTTCACCGCGACGATGTAGATCGCCACCATCAACGCCGTGCCCAGCAGCAGGCCAGGTACCACGCCGGCCATGAACAACTTGCCAACGGAGGTTTCTGTAGCAGCGGCGTAGACCACCATCACAATCGAGGGCGGGATGAGAATGCCCAGCGTCCCGGCATTGCAAATGATCCCTGCGCCGAAGGCCTGCGGATAGCCGGACCGGACCATGCCGGCGATCGCAATCGAGCCCACCGCCGCGACCGTTGCGGGACTCGAACCGGAGAGGGCGGCGAACAGCATGCAGGCCAGCACCGCCGCGATGGCCAGGCCGCCGCGAATATGCCCGACACAGGCGTTGGCGAAGTCGATCAGCCGGCGGGCAACGCCGCCAGTGGTCATGAAGGCCCCGGCCAGCAGGAAAAAAGGAATCGCCAGCAGCGTGTAGTGTTCCGAGGTCTCGAACAGTTTGATCGCCAGCGAGCGGACCGAATCGGGACTGAAGAAAATGATCGTCATCGAGCCGGCAAGCCCCAGAGAAATGGCAATCGGCACGCCGATGAACATCAGGGCGAACAAGGCTACGAAGAGGAAGGCAATGGTCATGGCTTGTCATCCTCGTGTTCGGCGAGTTTCAGCGCGTCGGCGGCTTCGTCGGCCAAGCCGAGGCCGGTTTGGCGATTCAGCAGGATGCGCAGCAGAATTTCAGCGAAGCGGATGAACACCAGCGCAAACCCCAGCGGCACGATCAGTCCGATATGCCACTGCATGACGCCGAAATGGCCGAGATCCTCGGCGCCGATACCGGCGTTCATCAACGTTTCAATCCATTCGAAGCTGGCGACGCCCAGCAGCCCGGCATAGGCCAGACAGCACAGGCAGGCCAGAATGCCGATGTAGCGCTGCACCGATCGCCGCGCCAGTTTGACCAGTGCGTCGACACCGATATGCCCGGCGGTGCGTACGCCGTAAGCCAGGCCGAAAAAAATCAGCCAGCCGAACAGCGCTTTGGTCAGGGCAGTGCTCCAGGTCATGGCCTGCGCCATGCCCATGATCTGATCGCCAACGGCGAACAGCGGAACACTGGCGGCCGGCCAATGATCGGCGAGCCAGTAAAACAGACTGTAGAAATTGTTGAGGATCACGTAGACAAACGTGACGAGGGTCATGGCCGCCAAGAGGAAGACGATGAAGCCTTCCTCGAAGTGTTCCCAGATTCGCCGAAGCGCTTTCATGGATGGCAATCTCACGTCGGTGGAAGACGGGCAGGTTCCGCCCCGGCGGCGCCTGCCGTGCGATTATTGCGCCTGGTTCGCGGCTTCGGCGGCAGAGATCAGCTCAGGACCGATTTCGCCTTCGAACTTCTTCCACACCGGTTTCATCGCATCGCGCCATTGCGCACGTTCTTCTGGGGTGAGCGTGATGATTTCCGTGGTTTTGGCTGCAAGGATGCGTTGCTTGTCACCCTCGTTCAGTTGCTGGGCTTCCTTGTTCACGTGAGTGGTGACTTCCACGACGATCTTGTCCAGTTCGCTGCGCACGTCCGGTGGCAGACCGTTCCAGAATTTGGTGTTGGTGATCAGCATGTAGTCCAGTACACCGTGGTTGGACTCGGTGATGTATTTCTGCACTTCATGCATTTTCTGGCTGTAGATGTTCGAGTAGGGGTTTTCTGCACCGTTGACCACGCCGGTCTGCAGCCCCTGATACACCTCGGCAAAACTCATCTTGCGCGGATTGGCGCGCACTGCCTTGAACTGCTCCTCCAGTACCGCCGAGGCCTGTACCCGGAACTTCAGGCCGCGCGCATCAGCCGGTACACGCAGTGGCTTGTTGGCCGACAGTTGTTTCATGCCGTTGTGCCAATAAGCCAGGCCGGTGATGTTTTTGCTTTCCATGGATTTGAGCAGACCCTGACCCTGCGGGCTCAGCTGAAAGCGATCGACAGCGTTGATGTCATCAAACAGAAAGGGCAGGTCGAAGAGCTGAACGGTCTTGGTGTATTGCTCGAATTTGGCCAGCGATGGCGCAATCATCTGCACATCGCCGAGCAACAGTGCTTCCATTTCCTTGCCGTCACCAAAGAGCGAGGAGTTAGGGTAGACCTCGACCTTGACCTTGCCTGGCAAGCGTTCTTCCACCAGTTTCTTGAACAGCAACGCACCTTGACCTTTGGGCGTCTGGTCAGCGACGACATGCGAAAACTTTATGATCACCGGGTCTGCCGCCATGGCCGGGTTCATGCTGCTTACCGCCAAAGCGCAGGCAAGTGCGCTGAACAGAGATCTGAGCATCTGGGTTATTCCTCTTTTTTTATTGTAGTAACAGCTCTATGCGCGGGACGCGTTCGAATGCCGGGACATGCTCAAGTCTAGGCAGAAATATCTGATTTGCCGGGAAAACTGGCAAGAAAGCGCAAAACATCAACGCAGGGTTGGTCTCGCGCCTTCAACCAGGAACTCTTCAGGACATGGCATGCGTCCAGTCGCTGCCCGTTCCTCGTGACATTGCGCCACGCGGCTTGCATTTCGAGATCCGGTTTAACTCATCAAGGCGAGGTTCAGCGCTCAATGTTTCACAATATTTCCGATGAGCTCATCCCATGTCGTGGTTGCTGGGAACAGTTCAAGCAAAAACGCCGTGAACACTTTGACATTCGGGCTACCGCAGTCCCCGTTGCGAGGTCAGCACATGTTCAAGCTGAGGCTCGAGCACGGCTCTGTACGCGGCCAATAGATGTGCCTGCGCCCACTCAAGATCCGGGCGCAACCATTCCAGCGCATCCTGAGCAGTGAACGCCAACAGACGCTGTCGTTTCATCTCGGCATCTTCATGGGTGATCAGTGCCAAGCCATCACAACTGTTATAGGTTTTGCTGACCTGAGCGAGCGCTGCGAGAAAAATCGGCCGAGGTTCGCGCGCTGTGGTGTAGGCAAGGTTGCGCGAATGGATCGACATTCCGGTGTCGAGGGCCTCATACCAGCCTTCCACTGCGACGAGCATGCGCCCGTTGTGTTTGACTCGGTCAAACACCCTCGAACGCATGACCAGATGCAGCGGCAGATGAGTCAGCGGTGGCAGCGTGCCCATCGACCAGTTGGGTGACCACCCCCAGCGTACCGGCAAGCAGTCCAGAGTCCCGTCGCGGCGACAGATGCCATGGACCCGCATACCCGGTTTGATCAGATTACGCCGCTCAGGTGGTGCTTCGCCTGAAGTGTCGTCTTCTGCCAACCCGATTGGTGCATCTACGTTCGCTGTCTCACCGGTGACCAGAAGAGAAGCCATTTGGTGTGCTGCGGCGTGTTGAACGATGTACTCACACATGGCGAATCTCTTGGTCGGCAGGGCTTTGTGCACTGCACGCACCTCGGGCGTTTGTGATGTTGTGCTGCTCTGGGACAGGCGGGCGGCGCAGGATATTCATATCGCCAGATCCTCGTCCCAGCACACCGCCTTCGACTCGTGCCATTGCACCTCGGTGACGCCGAAACGCTCGGCCATGGGTTTCGAGAACCGTTTCAACGGAGGCCGGCCGGGCTTGGGAATCGGCGTCAACCCGGCGTCGCAACTTGCCCACTGCCAGGCATCCGCGTTGTTCATCAATTTGGCGCGGATAATGAAGGATTTGGGCACACCGTGGAGTCGGTACTTGATCATGTACAAATCTGTCTGGCTCATGAGGCTCTCCTGTTGCTCATGAAAGAGGGATGCCCCTCGTGCCAGGAAATTCATAGATTTTTCTAACAACTCGACATGCGTTCGTATCGGTTGAAAATAAGTTATACAGACCGCGCTTCTGGTATAAGGAACTTTTGTTTTTCACTGAGCTAGTTTGTGGAAAGAAACTAAGCGGAACGACAAAATCAAATGAAGTTAGATGCCGATGGTGGCATTTAAATATTATTTTTCTTCATGATGAATATTGCTGCTTTTATTAAGCAGAACCGTGCAATTTCGCAGTTGATACAACTAAGTTGGCACGCAAGTGCAAGTACTCTGAAGGTTCTGTTAATCAGGAAGTCTTGCAAACGAAGCGGCAATCGAAATTTTTTCTGTACAAGTTTAATTCGCCTCATGTAATGGTTGATGACCCGATTGTGCCTTGACAGGAAGAGGGGCCATGGAAAACGACGACCTGCATCAAACTTGTACAAGTTGCAATAAGCTGTACAAAACCTCGCTGCAAGCAGAACGTTACAAGGCAAGCGCCGGCCATGCGGGGCTTTGTGAGACCTGTCTCCAAACCGAACAGGAGCGGGTGATCGACGAGCGTTTGGCCCTGTGCGCCGCGAAGATGCTGGTGATTGATCGTCAGTTCAAGCCCCCGGCGAAGCGCTGATGTCGGCTTTCAAGTAAAGCGGGGCGCCGGACATGCCGATGCCCATCAGTTTTGATTTGTCGTTTTATTGATCACTGTTCAGGTGCTGCGATCAATCAGCCAAGCAATAAAAACCACGAAGGGCTTCCACAAGATTGCTCCGCCAATTACTGCTGCCCAACCCAGGCAAAGCCACGCTCACCCTTGAACCGCCCGCCGCTCAATAACCCAGTACAAAAACGCCTATGCGATGGGCCAGTAAATCAATAATGAGATCCACGACATCGCTGTCAACGCCGCGCCGTGCGCGTACTCACATCCACCCAGACCGCCAACACCAGAATGCTGCCCTTGACGATCATCTGCCAGTAGCTATCCACATCGAGCATCGACATGCCGTTGTCCAGGCTGGTGATCACCAGCGCGCCGAGGAGGGCGCCGTAAACGGTGCCGGAACCGCCGCGCATGGAGGTGCCGCCGATAAAGCAGGCGGCGATGGCGTCGAGTTCGCCCATGCTCCCGGCGGACGGTGAGCCGGCGGCGAGGCGTGCGGTGTTGACCACGCCGGCGAGGGCGCACATCACGCCCATGATGCCGAAGATCCACAGCTTGACCGCCTGCACATTGATCCCCGACAGGCGCGTTGCTTCCATGTTGCTGCCGACCGAGTAGACCCGGCGGCCGAACACGGTCTGGCTGGTGACGTAGCTGAACACCCCGAGCAGGATCAGCAACAGCAGCACCGGCACCGGAATGCCGTCGTAGCTGTTGAGGGTCTGGACGAAACCGGCGAGCACCGCGCCGATCACCAGCACGCGAACAACATCACGCACCAGTGAATGCGCCGCCAGGCCATGCAGGGCGCGATTGCGCCGTTGTTTCCAGGTCAGAAAAATCGTCAGCACGAACAGCACAATACCCAGGCCAGTGCCGATCGCGTGGGGCAGATAACCCTGGCCGACGTAGACCAGCTCCGGCGAGACCGGGGCAATGGTGGTGCCGCCGGTAATCCCCAGCAAAATGCCGCGAAACGCCAACATGCCGCCCAGGCCGACGATAAATGACGGGATGCGCAAGTACGCTGCCATGTAGCCATTGGCGAGACCGATCATCAGGCCGCACAGGGCGACCAGACTCAGATTCGCCAGCAGCGGAATGTGATAAACCACGTCGAGTATTGCCGCCAGACCACCGAGCAGGCCGAGCAATGAGCCCACCGACAAATCGATCTCGCCACTGATGATCACCAGCACCATGCCGCAGGCCAGGATTCCGGTGATCGACATCTGCCGCAGCAGGTTGGAAAGGTTACGCGGGGTGAGGAAGCCGCCCTCGGTCTGCCAGCTGAAGAACAGCCAGATCAGCACCACGGCAAATACCAGCGCGAGCATCTTGTAGCGGGTGAACAGTTGTTTGACCTGATTCATTTACGCGGTTTTCCGATCGTTATTGTTATGGCTGCCGGGCTGGCTGAGCGCGGCGGCGAGCACCTGTTCCTGGGTCAACTCATGGTTGACGAAGTCACCGCGCAACTGGCCCTCGCCGATCACTAATACGCGGTCGGACACGCCGAGCACTTCGGCCAGCTCCGACGAAACCATGATGATCGACACGCCTTCGGCGGCCAGCGCGCCCATCAACTTGTAGATCTCGTACTTGGCGCCGACGTCCACGCCTCGGGTCGGCTCGTCGAGAATCAGCACGCGCGGTTTGGCCAGCAGCATTTTCGCCAGAACGGCTTTCTGCTGGTTACCGCCCGACAGGCTGGTGATCGGCAGGGACGGACTTGCGGTCTTCAGATGCAGACGGGAGATTTCCCGGTCGATGCAACCCAGCTCGGCTTCGGCATCGATGCGGGTCATTTTCGAATAACTCTCGAGCACGGCGAGGGTGATGTTCTGGCCGACGCCGAGGTCGGGAATGATGCCCTGGCGCTTGCGATCTTCAGGGACCAGGCACAGGCCGGCGCGGATCGCCTTGAGCGGCGTGCGCGTGTCGATCGGTTGGCCGTCCAGCCAGACGTCGCCTTCGTGACGCCCGGGGTAAGCGCCGAACAGCGCAGTCACCAATTCGGTCCGGCCGGCCCCGACCAGCCCGGCGATCCCGAGAATTTCGCCACGTTTGAGGCTGAAGGAAATGTCGTCGACCCGTTTGCGCCTGGGGTTGTCGACGTCGTAGCAAGTGATGTGGCGCGCCTCGAAAATCACCTCACCGATCTCATGCGGCTCGCTGGGGTAAAGATTGCTCATTTCGCGGCCGACCATCTGCGTGATGATCTGTGGAATATCCATGTCTGTCATGGCGGTGGTGGCGATGTGTTTGCCGTCACGGATCACCGAAATGGTGTCGCATACGGCGGCGACCTCATCGAGTTTGTGCGAGATGTAGACGCAGGCAACGCCCTTGGCTTTGAGGTCGCGGATGATGTCGAGCAGCACTTCGATTTCCGAGCGGCTCAGGGCCGAGGAGGGCTCATCGAGAATCAGCAGACGCGCCTGTTTGTTCAGGGCCTTGGCGATTTCCACCAATTGCTGGTAGCCGCCGCCGTACTGCGAAACCGGCAGCGACACGTTCATGTCCGGCACTTTCAATTCACGCATCAAGGCTTCGGCACGGTGGATCATCGCCGGGTAGTTCATGCGCCCGCCGGGCAGCGTCAGCTCATGGCCCATGAAGATGTTTTCGGCCACCGACAGATCGGGCACCAGGGTCAGTTCCTGATGGATGATGACGATGCCGGCGGCTTCGGTTTCGCTGATTGATTGCGCCCTGAGCGGTTGGCCGTCCCAGAGGATTTCGCCGTCCCAGGTGCCATGGGGATAGACCGCGGAGAGGATCTTCATCAGCGTCGACTTGCCGGCACCATTCTCGCCACACAGACCCACGCATTCGCCGGGCCGAACCTTGATGTCGATGCCGTTGAGCGCTTTGACACCGCCGAAGGTCTTGACGATGCCGTTCATTTGCAGCAGATAGTCGGACATAACCAGGGCTCGTATTCCAGGGGCTCAGAAAACACGGAACCTGTCGGAGCGAGCTTGCTCGCGAAGGCGTCAGCACATTCGTTCACGATGCAAGCTGAACCAGCGTCTTCGCGAGCAAGCTCGCTCCCACAAGGTTCCTCATAACCAAAGGATCACTGCCCGGCAATCTGTGCCTTGGTGTAGAAGCCGTCCTGTTCGAGCAAGTCGATGTTGTCCTTGGTCAACGGCGTGGGTGTCAGCAGGATGGTGTCGACCTTTTTGCTGCCGTTGTCGTACTGCGAGGTGTAGGCCGGTTTCTCGTTGCGTGCCAGTTGCACCGAGAGCCTGGCCGCTTCGGACGCGATGAGTTTCAGTGGTTTGTATACGGTCATGGTTTGCGTGCCGGCGATCACGCGTTTGACCGCCGCGAGGTCAGCGTCCTGCCCGGAAATCGGCACTTTGCCGGCCAGTTGCTGGGCGGCCAGCGCCTGAATCGCACCGCCGGCGGTGGCATCGTTGGAGGCGACGATGCCGTCGATTTTGTTGTTGTTACGGGTCAGGGCGTTTTCCACAATGCTCAGCGCTTCGGTCGGGTTCCATTCCTTGACCCATTGCTGGCCGACAATCTTGACATCGCCCTTGTCGATGGCCGGTTGCAGCACCTTCATCTGGCCTTCACGCAGGATCTTGGCGTTGTTGTCGGTCGGCGCACCGCCTAGCAGAAAGTAATTGCCCTTGGGCGCTGCTTTCAGCACTCCGCTGGCCTGCATTTCGCCGACCTTTTCGTTATCGAAGGAAATGTAGGCGTCGACATCGGCGTTGAGAATCAGCCGGTCATAAGACACCACTTTGATCCCGGCTTTCTTCGCTTCGGCCACCGCGTTGGTCAGCACCGTGGCGTTGAATGGCACGATGACGATGACATCGACGCCGCGAGAGATCAGGTTTTCGATTTGCGAAATCTGCTTCTGCTCGTTGGCGTCCGCCGATTGCACGAAGACTTTGGCGTCCATTTTTTCCGCCGCCGCGACGAAGTAATCGCGATCGCGCGACCAGCGTTCCAGGCGCAGGTCATCAATCGAGAAACCGATTTTCGGGTGGGTAGCGTCAGCCATTACCGGCAGGGCCAGCAACGCCAGGGCACTGGCCAACAGCGTACGTTTCAAGTTCTTCATGGTGGTGCGTCCTTTTATTTTTGTTGGAAAGACACGGCCTGACGATGAATCGGGCTGGTAGAACTGTAGAGAATCTGCCGGCGCAGCAGGCACAGAATTGTCGTGCAATTGTCACAGCGTCGTTGCGTCGGCAGAGGGTCTCGGCAATCAGCGATAGAGGTAACGGTTGACGATATTTTCGATCATTTCCTGGCGGCCACTGACGGCTTGCGGGTTCAACTCGTTGGTGAACGCGTGCTCGGCCAGCGACTCAAGATTGAAATCGCCTGCCATCACCGCTTGCCCGAACGGCTGACGCCAGCCGGCGTAACGTTGATCCTTGAGGGTTTGCAGTTGATCGTTCTCAACCATCGCGGCGGCGCGTTCCAGCGACAGGGCGAGGACGTCCATGGCGCCAACGTGACCGTGGAACAGGTCGATCTCGTCGAGGCTCTGACGGCGCACCTTGGAGTCGAAGTTGAAACCGCCATTCTTGAAGCCGCCGGCCTTGAGAATTTCATAGGTTGCCAGGGTCATTTCTTCGACGCTGTTGGGGAATTGATCGGTGTCCCAGCCGTTCTGTGGATCGCCACGGTTGGCGTCGATGCTGCCGAAAATCCCCAGCGAGGCGGCGGTGGCGATTTCGTGATGGAAGCTGTGACCGGCCAGGGTCGCGTGGTTGGCCTCGATGTTGACCTTGATTTCCTTCTCCAGGCCGTACTGCTGGAGAAAGCCGAACACCGTGGCGCTGTCGTAATCGTACTGGTGCTTGGTCGGCTCCTGCGGTTTGGGCTCGATCAGCAGGTCGCCGGTGAAACCGATTTTGTGCTTGTGCTCGACGACCATGCGCATGAAGCGCCCGAGTTGTTCGCGCTCGCGTTTCAAATCGGTGTTAAGCAGGGTTTCGTAGCCTTCGCGGCCACCCCACAGTACGTAGTTGGAGCCCTTGAGGCGATGCGTTGCGTTCATGGCACTGAACACTTGCGCGGCAGCGCAGGCGAATACTTCCGGATCCGGATTGCTCGCAGCACCGGCGGCAAAACGCGGATTGCTGAAGCAGTTGGCCGTGCCCCAGAGCAACTTGATGCCGCTCTGTTCCTGATGCTGCTCTAGGCGATCCACCATTTGCGCGAAGTGTTCGCGGTACTCCTTCAGCGAGTTGCCTTCGGGGGCGACGTCCGTGTCGTGAAAGCAGTAGTAATCGATGCCCAGTTTGCTGAAGAACTCGAACGCCGCTTCAGCCTTGCCGATGGCCAGTTGCATCGGCTCGCCGCTGCGTTGCCAGGGGCGTTTGAAGGTGCCGGCGCCGAACACATCGGAGCCCGGCCAGACGAAGGTGTGCCAGTAGCAGGCGGCCATGCGCAGGTGTTCGCGCATGGGTTTGCCGAGGATCAGTTTGTCGGCGTCGTAGTGGCGGAAAGCGAGGGGCGAATCACTGTTCGGGCCTTCGTAGGGAACCGGCTCGATATGGGGGAAATACTGCATGGACGTTGTCCTTGTTGTTCTTGGCGGTGTCTCGATACTAGCAACGGCCCCGCACCTGCTGATTATGAAAAGCCTCAACAGCGAGTGCGATTTTGCGTATTGAGATTCGGCGGCTTCGCGCCTAGTCTGTGTCCATCGTCGCCGCGACAAGGCGGCCCGGAACAGCATAAAAACAATGAAAAGCTTACCGCCCGTGCACCGCATTGCCCTGTTATTCAACGGCAGCAAGATCTACGACCGTGGAATCATCAGCGGCATCGGCAACTACCTGAGCAGCACCCGCGCTTCCTGGGACTTGTTTCTGGAGGAGGATTTTCTCTGCCGCTTGAAGGGCATCGAGCGCTGGCAGGGTGACGGCATCATTGCCGACTTCGACGATCCGCTGATCGGCGAGGCGCTGGCCGATATTCATTTACCGGTGGTGGCGGTGGGCGGCTCCTACGAGGATGCGCGCGCCTATCCGAAAGCGATTCCCTACGTCGCCACCGATAACAATGCCTTGATCAGCCTGGCGTATTCGCATCTGGTCGAGGCGGGGCTGCAGCGCTTTGCCTGTTTCAGCCTGCCGCAGGCGCAAGCCAATCGCTGGGCGCAGGAGCGGGAAAAAGCCTTTCGTAAACTGATGCAGCGCGACGGCCTGCACGCTGAGGTCTATCGCGGCATGGGCACCAGCGCACCGCTATGGGACAGCGCCGTCGAACAACTGATCGCCTGGCTGCACAGCCTGCCCAAACCGATCGGTATCATCGCCGTCAGCGACGCCCGCGCTCGGCAGTTGCTGCAAGCCTGCCTGACCGCCGGCATCGCCGTGCCGGAGCAGGTCGCGCTGATTGGCATCGACAACGACCCGCTGACCCGCAGCCTGACGCGTGTGCCGCTGAGCTCGGTGATTCAAGGCACCGAAACCATGGGCCGCACCGCCGCGCAGCTGCTGCACCAGATGCTCCACGGCATGCCGTCCACCGGCACGCAAATCCTGATTCCGCCGGACGCGGTCAATGTGCAGGTGTCGAGCCTGCATCAGCCGCTGGGCAATCCCTACGTGATGCAAGCGCTGCTGTTCATCCGCCAATATGCCTGCCAGGGCATCAAGACCGCGCAAGTGGCGGCCTATGTCGGCGTGTCGCGCTCATCACTGGAAGCGCATTTTCGCGCCGAGCGCGGTTGCAGCGTGCATGACGAAATCTTGCGTTTCAAACTGGCGGCGGCCACCAGTGGTTTGAAAAACACCGATGCTGCGATTGCCGACATTGCCCAGGCCTGCGGCTTCAAGTCTGCGCAATATCTGCACACGGTGTTCCGTCGCGAGTTCGGCTGCACGCCCCGCGAATATCAGCAGGGCGGGGCGTAGCGCTGCGAAGACTTACGCCAGCGCAGCGGCACTGGCTCTGGAGCGCCAGGCAAACGCCAGCACCATCAGCAGGCCCAGAGCGGCCATCGCCGCCCCGGCCAGAGAAATCGCCGGATAACCCAGCCCGGCATTGATCACCGCGCCACCCAGCGCCGCGCCGATCGCGTTGCCGAAATTGAACGCACCGATGTTTACCGCCGAAGCCAGATTCGGCGCGTCCTTGGCCGCTTCCATCACGCGCATCTGCAGCGGCGGCACCAGAGCGAAGCTGGCGAAACCCCAGATCAGAATGGCGACGGCGGCCGGCAGCGGCCAGCGCATCAGCACAGTGAACGCCAGCAACACCACAATCAATGCGCTCAGCGACACGATCAGGGTGCGGTCGATCGAACGGTCAGCCGCCTTGCCACCCCACATGTTGCCCAAGGTCAAACCGACGCCGAACAGCACCAGCATGGCGGTGATGAACGCGGCGGAGGCGTGGGTTTCGCTGCTGAGAATCGGTGCGATGTAGGTGAACACGGTGAACATCGCACTTGAGCCGACCACGGTCAGGGCCAGCGCGGCCAGCACCGGACCTCGGCCCAATACACGAATTTCCGCCAGCGCACCCGCGCCTTGCTCTGCTTTCAGGTTGGGCAGGGCGAACCACAACGCGACCATGGTCAACACGCCGAGGCCAGTAATACCCCAGAAAGCAGTGCGCCAGCCGAACAACTCGCCGAACCAGGCCGCCAGTGGCACACCGCCAATGGTTGCCAGGGTCAGGCCCATGAACATTGCCGCCACGGCGCCGGCACGTTTTTGCGGCGCGACCACGCTGGCGGCAACTACGGAGCCGACGCCAAAGAACGCACCGTGATTGAGCGAGGTGATCACTCGGGCGACCATCAGGCTGTAGTAATCGGTGGCCAGCGCCGACATCAGATTACCCAGGGTGAAAATCGCCATCAGCCCGATCAGCAGGTAGCGCCGGGGGATCTTGCCGGTGGTCAGGGTCATCAGCGGCGCGCCGAGCAATACGCCCAAGGCGTAGGCGCTGACCAACAACCCCGCAGCGGGAATGGAAACGCCGAGATCGGCAGCGATGCCGGGCAACATGCCCATCGGCGCGAACTCGGTCACGCCGATGCCGAAGGCGCCTACAGCGAGTGCAACAAGTGGTGGATTGATACGCATGGAAAGTCTCCTCATCTATGCCGCCAATGCTACGATCCATCGTTTTAAGGCGGTAGATAGCGATTTTGGCAATCACCTTTGCGCAAGAGGCACGAATGGACTTCAACGGCAGGTCAGGCGAAATGAGCGTGTTCGTCACCGTGGCGCAGGAGGGCAGCTTATCGGCGGCCGCGCGCGCATTGGGGCTGACACCCTCGGCGGTCAGTCGCATCATCGCCCGCGCCGAACAGCGACTGGGCACGCGTCTTTTGTTGCGCACCACCCGCGCACTGACTTTCACCGCCGAGGGCGAGGCCTTCCTGCGCGGTGCCCGGCGGATTCTGGCCGATATGGACGAAGTGGAAGGGGCCATTACCGATCAAGGCGTCCCCAAGGGCCGCTTGCGTGTCAGTGCCGCCCTTGGCCATGGACGGCTGACCATTGTGCCGCTGGTCGCAGCCTTCACCGCTCGCTACCCGAACATCGTCGTCGACCTCAGCCTGGGCGACGAAGTCGTCGACATCCTCGCCGGTCAGGCGGACGTCGCCATCCGCTTCGGCCATCTGCCCGACAGCCCACTCACCGCGCGCCGGCTCGGCCACACCGGCCAGGTCGTGGTAGCATCGCCCGACTATCTGCAACGTCATGGCACGCCTCGGCAACCCGAAGACCTGCTCAAGCACAACTGCCTGCGCTTCAACTTCCGCCGCGCCGAAGCCAACTGGCCGTTCATCCGCGACGGCCAGGAATTTTCCCTGAAAGTCAGCGGCAACATTGAATGCAGCAGTGGCGAAGCATTGGCCCAGTTCGCCCGACTCGGCGCCGGCATTGCGCGCATTGGCGAGTTCACCGTCAGGGAGGATTTGCAGCGCGGCACGCTGATCGCGCTTCTGCAAGCGTGGAACCCCGGCGATGAGGAACCGATTCATGCGGTGTTCGTCGGCGGCGCAGCGATGCCGGTGCGGGTGCGGTTGTTTGTGGATTTTTTGCTGGAGCAGCATCGGATATAGGCGTGCTGCGCGGCATTTGCTTTCACTCGTTCGCAAGATTTTCCCGCGCCCACTGCTCGGCCGTCGTGACCTGTATCGTCTGCTGCTCATTGAACGTACCCGCTTTCGGCCACGCCACACCTCGACCTTGGGCAAACACCGCGCGGTACTTTTTGATGTGATGCGTAGGGTCTTTTTCCAGTTCCTGCATCAGGTGCGGCACTGTCCAGACGTTACGCTTGAAGGGCCGCCCGAGCACGCGTTCGAGAAGGCTCGCAACCTGTCCATAGGTCAGCGTGTCGCCAGACAGATACACGATCTCGTTGCGCAAGCGCGGCTCGAAAAAAACGATTTCTGCGGTCAGCTTACCGATGTCGCCCGGGGTCGTGAGCGTCACGCTTGTGTCCAGGCTGCCCAGGGCGTTGACAGCGCCATTCTCAAAATCAACGACTTCAAACACTGGCTCAAACAGGAAACTGGTGAACATGCCGGTCGAGATGATCACCCATTCGGTTTTGTCCTGCGCGCGCAGCAGTTCGCGCACGTCGAGCTGAGCATCGAACAGATCCTGCGGACTGCCCCGGCCGATCACCTCGAAATCTACGCCAAACTGCCAGGGAAAGTAGCGCTTGATGCCGGACTTGAGCGCGGCGGTCGCCAGCTTCATCGGCGTCTCGCGACCGGCGACCATGCCGGCGCAGCCGATGACGGTATCGAACGGTGCGAAGACTTCGGCCAGTTGGTCGATCGAATCGTTGACCAGATCTGCCGCCACCATGTGCACGCCGAACCTGCGCAGTTCATCGATTTCGGCTTTCTTTTCCGGCACCTGACTGTCGATCGTCGAGGCCCTGAGCAGGACGCTGATCGTGCTGCCGGGCGAGCGCTTTGCCACGCGCGCAAGGTTGCGCAACACCGGCAGGCCGAGCTCACCTGCGCCCAGGACGAGAATGGATTGCGAGGAAGGGGTGGTCGATTCGGTCATGATGTCTCCTGGGATCTGCATGTAAGATCGGCAAATGCTGGCACGATCGGGCGGCATTCAGAAGAAGGCACACGCGTGATACCAGGTGAAGAAATGACTGATCAGCAAGCGCTCAGCGAGGCAGAAGCGATCTGCCAGACGCTCAGACGAGACGATGATGGCGTGCGTCGCGAAGTTCTCGCTCACGCCGGCAGCCGTTGGTCTCTGGGCATCCTCCATGCTCTGGGTGTGTACGGCACGATGCGCCATGCCGAGATCAAACGGCAGATGACCGGCGTGACTCAGCGCATGTTGACCAAAACCCTTCGTGCGCTGGAACGCGACGGCCTGCTGACCCGGCGAGAGCTCGACCAGGTGCCGCCGCACGTCGAGTACGAACTCACGCCATTGGGTATGGGATTGCTGGTGCGGATGTCGCCGATCTGGACCTGGGTGGTGGAAAACGTCGAGGGGTTCCGCCAAGCACGACGTACATTCGATAGCCAGACCGGCAGGAAACCTTCCTGGCAAATTCCTGTGCCGGCGCGGGACGCTTCTGAAGCGTCAGACTGAGGTTTCGCGCTTCAACTCGTCGGCACGGCGAACACGGCACTGGCGCGCGCGACCGTTCGCTCACCGACATGCAGACTGACGCCAGCAAACGCCAGTTGACGTCCTTTTCTGGAGTACTCAAGACGCACTTCGAGCCATTCGTTGATGTGCACCGCGCCGAGATAATCCAGGGTCATGCTCGCCGTGATCAACGGCTGCGGCGGATCGCTGGAGAAGGCCATGGCGTAGCCCATGCCGACATCGGCCAAAGTCGCCAATACACCGCCATGCAAAGTACCGCGACCATTGGCGTGGCGGGAGTCGGTCAGCAAGCCCAGTTCCAATTGCAGACCGTGGCCTCTGGCGTAGATCGGGCCGAGCAGATCCAGCAACGGGCTGCTGCGGGTGAATGGAGTGAAGCCTTCGGCAATGGCCGTGGTGTTCATGTTCCCTTCCTGCTACGGGGGACTGACCTGTGCGATTGAGCGAGGAATCGCAAGACGGGGCAAGCACTATGCGAATGTGGAATTTACTGCGATAAGTGCGCGAGACATGAAACTGACAGGCAAGGAGCCACGGGTGAATATTCAAATTCAAATCGCAAAAGATACGGATGCGCCGGCTATCAGTAAAACGATCATCAAGACGCTCCGTGAGAGTAATGCTGGCGACTATCCAGCCGAAATCCTTGATCGAGTGATGGAAAGTTTTTCGCCCTCGAAGATCCTTCGCTTGTTGGCTGAACGTCAGGTGCTGGTCGCTGCGCTCGACAGTCAAATCGTCGCAACGGCGAGTCTCGATCGAGACGTTGTTCGAAGTGTATTTGTCGACCCGAACTTTCAGGGAATGGGTATTGGCAGGCAATTGATGGAGCGCATTCAGTCCCTCGCCGTGGGCGCTGGTTTCGAACTGCTGCGCGTTCCTTCCTCAATCACCGCAGAAGGCTTTTATGCTTCGCTTGGCTTCAAGAAGATCAGAGAGGAATTTCATCAGACGGAGCGCACGATCATCATGGCGAAAACGTTGAAACGTTAGACCGTCAATGCGACGACACAAACGGCGAAGCAGTCGTCGGTGCCGGCGGCGCGTAGGCCTGTTTCATCCACGCCACTTCCGCGAGCGGCGTGCGGCCGAAGAGGCGTTTGAAGTCGCGGCTGAATTGCGAGGCGCTTTCGTAGCCGACCGGAAAGGCAGTTTTTGCCGCAGTCAGGTCGTTACGCAGCATCAGCAGTCGTGCCTGGTGCAATCGCGTCGACTTCAAATACTGCATCGGCGAGGAATCGGTGACCTTGCGAAAGTGCAGATGAAAATTCGGCATGCTCATCTGCGCTTCCTCGGCCAGGGAGGCGATGCCCGGCATGGTGATATGACGCTGTTGGACTATGCCGGATCGGATCGAAGTATTGCCTGATCCTATCAACAAGGTTCTGAATCCAGTTGTTTAGCGCTGGCCCCCAGAAAGCGGGAAAGTCCTGCAGGTCTCAAACCCGCAGGACTTTCGCCTCTTGGCAACACGCGCTTAGGCTGCGCGACGACCCGGTGTGCGGTCCGATCCATCAGCGGCCAGAGCCTCACCCAATGGGGTGCGGTCTGAGCCGTCGGCAGCGATGGCCTGGCCTTGCGGGGTCTTGTCATAACCGTCTTCAGCCACCGCCCGGCCCTGGGGCGTACGCTGCGAGCCATCGGCGGCAACGGTCTGCTGTGGTTCGCTGACTTGGGTGAAGAAACGATCTTCCTGATTGCTCGGTAGTGCGAATGCGCTGGCGCTGAGGGCGAAGGTCGCGACGGCGATCAGTTGGTTTACAGTTTTCATGGCGGTGACTCCGGTCAAATGGGATTGAGGTCCGGGTCGTTCAGATCAGTCTCTGGTTAACCCGTTGCAGCGGTGTGTTCTGCATGGGTTCAGATTAGGGGGCAGGGCGCCGGTGGCGTTAGGCGGATACTGTTGGCGATTTGCCTGATTCTGCCTGATTGAAAACAGCCATCGACTTCAAATCGTAGATGTGCTGACTGCAGAACATGCAGGGTAAAGTCAGATTCAGCCTTCCACCCACCCCGCATGTAACTGCACAAACCGCACCTGCAGCCATTCGATAAACACCTGTACCTGCGCCGGCAAATGCGTGCGGCTCGGGTACAGCAGCGATACTGGCCGAGGCGCGGGGCGCAGCGGTTGCAGGATCTCTACCAATGCTCCGCTGGCCAGATGCTCGGCCACCGCGATACCCGGTGCCTGAATAATGCCGAAGCCCGACACGCCACACTGCACATAGGCGTTCGACTCGGTGACGGTAATGCCTTTGCGGCTGACATAGGTTTTCTGCTTGCCCTCAACTGAAAACTGCCAGGGCAAGGTGCGGTTGTTCTGGCCAGACAAAAAGTTAACGCCTTGATGGTTCGCCAGCTCTGCAAGCGTTTCGGGTGTGCCGTGCTCGCGCAGATACTCGGGCGCGGCGCAGGTGACCATGGTCGCCTGCGCGATGGGGCGGGCGATCAGGGTTGAATCAGGCAACTCGCCGATGCGCAGCGCACAATCAATGCCTTCGCCGACCAGATCAACCGTGCGATCGGTGACGCCCAGCACCATGTCGATGCCGGGGTAGGCGTCGGTGAATTCGCGCAGGCTTTTGATGAATTCCAGCTGCGCGAACGCGGTGGGGATATCGATACGCAGTCGGCCGGACAGCGTGGCTCCGGTGCGATCGAACATCGTGGTGGCGGCAGTGATCTCGGCCAGGATTTCCTGTACCCGCTGATAGAAAAGTTCACCCTCGGCGGTGAGTGCGACTTTCCTCGTAGTGCGCTGGAACAGGCGCACGCCGAGTGAGGTTTCCAGCTCCTGAATATAGCGAGTGACCTGCGGCCGGCCGATATCCAGTGACTGCGCCGCTTTGGTGAAACTGCCCAGCTCCGCCAGTCGGGCGAACAGGCGCATCGATTGCAGTAATTCCATGACTTTCCCGGTGAGCTTCAGTGTCTGGCTTTGTTGCCTCAGAGTAGAACAATCCTGTCTGTTTCCAAGCATTTATTGCGTTGGCATAAAAGCCAATCATGGGCCCAAGGCAAACCTGCTCAGGGTTTGTGGCCAATAACGCATTTGGAGACTCATCATGAAAGCGTGGTTACTGAAAGATTTCGGGCTCGACAATCTGCAACCGGGCGAGACGCAAACGCCGCAGCCCAAGGCTGGCGAACTGCTCGTCAAGGTCGGCGCGGTCTCGCTGAATTTTCGCGACAAGGCCATCGTTGACGGCATCTATGAGCCGCACCTGGTGCCGAAACCGCTGATCCCGGTAAGCGATGCCGCTGGTACCGTGGTTGCCATCGGCGACGGCGTTGCCCGCTTCAAGATTGGCGACCGGGTCAATTCGCATCTGTATTCGCGCTGGCTGGACGGCGAGCCGGGGCCGAATGAGCCGGATTATTGCTTCGGCTCGCCGCTGCCCGGAGGCCTCGCCGAATACATGATCATCCACGAGGACAGTGCCGTCGGCGCGCCGGCCAACATGAGCGATGAAGAGGCGGCGACGCTGCCGATCGCCGCGCTCACCGCGTGGTACGCACTGGTCGATTTCGGTGCCATCCAACCGGGCCAGACCGTGTTGGTGCAGGGCACCGGCGGCGTATCGATTTTCGCCGTACAGATCGCCACGGCGCTGGGCGCCAAAGTCATCGCAACCTCAAGCAGCGATGACAACCTGCATGCGGTAAAACGTCTGGGTGCTGTCGCCGGTATCAACTACCGCACCACGCCGAACTGGGCGGACGAGGTGCTGAAACTCACTGACGGCAAGGGTGTGGATCTGCTGCTCGATGTGGCGGGAGGCAATGGCATCAATCAGTCGGTAGCAGCGACCAAGGCCTCGGGGCGGATTGCGCAGATCGGCTTTCTCACAGGGCAGACAGTCGAGCTGAACCTGATGCCGCTGATCTTCCGCCAGACCACGATTCGCGGCATCGCGGTAGCACCGCGTTCATCGTTCGACCGGATGAACGTGTTCCTCGCCGAGCACGACATTCGCCCGGTGATCGACCATGTGTATCCGTTTGAACAAGCGCGCGAGGCCTATGAGCATCTGGCGAAAGGGGCGTTTGGCAAGGTTGTGATCAAGGTGGGCTGATGCAAGTGAGGCGCCAGGGAAGGCGCCTTTTTTCTCGTTTCAGGTTTGCGGTTCGCCGCGCTCAACCATCGCGCGCCATTCGCGCAGTGCTGTGCAGTCTTCGGGGACTTCCAGCTCAACCAGCGCCGAGAAGATCATTGCGCCCAACACGGCAATATCGGCCATGGAAAAACTGGTGCCGGCCATGAGCGGCTGATGACGAGCGGACATTGCGTTGTTTGATGAATTGATCGGCAGTTACGAAAGCGCTGGGCTGATGTCGGCGGATTTCGCCAAGTAGCTTGCCAGTCGTGCCGAGATCCACTGCCGGCTGTAAGCCAGCACATGGTCAGCAGTGGCTGTGGGGAAGTGAATGAACCCATGCGGACACTCCGGCAGCCTATGCATTTCCACCGGCGCCGTGTGTTGCCAGCGCTCGGCGATGAGCAGCGTGTCATCGCGCAGCGGATCGAGCTCACCGGCAAACAGCAGCGCTGGTGGCAGCCCACTGAAGTCGCCATACAGCGGCGACAGCGGGGGCTGACGTCGTTGTTCATCGCTGATATCGGGGGTAAGCAGGCGTAACGCTTCGACCATTCCCGGGCCGTCAAGCACCAGAGTATCGGCCGGCGCGGTGCGCACACTGGGCGTGCCGGTCAGGTCATAGACGCCGTAGTAGAGCAGCGCACCGCAGATCCGTTGCAGCAGCTGCGGCGAAGATTTGAGGGCGAGCAGGGTGGCCGCTGCCAAATGCCCGCCAGCCGATTCACCGACGACAACTACGGGCAAACCCGCAAACTCACCACCGTTCAAAATGCCGCGAGTGGCGCGTAGGCAGTCTTCCAGCAAGCCCTCGATCGGCGTCGACACGGCCAGCCGATAATCCACTGACACCACCGCCACGTCGCAGGTGTTGACGATGGCGATGTTGAAGTTGTCGTCCATCTGCGCATTGCCGATCACCCAGCCGCCACCATGGAAATCCAGCACCACGCCTTTGGCTTTGCCCTTGGGGCGGATAATCCGCACCGGCACCGTGTCGATGGTCTTGCACTCAGCCGCCAGCCCATGCTGGCGCAGCCTGCGGCCACCACCCACCTGACCCGCGCGCAGCAACGCCTGGATCAGCCGTGGCGTGAGCCGGTTGCGGATCTTGAACCGCGGCAGCCAGGCGAGCTTTTTGTTGAACGCACGAATCTGCGCCAGCTCGCGCTCGCCTTGTGGCCATGGAAAATCGCTCACAGGCGATTCTTCATCAGGATCGAGCAATTCAGCGCCGCCGCGACGCTCAGCCATGCCAGGTACGGGAATAGGATCAGCCCGGTGACCACGTCAAGTTGCAGGGCGAGTACCACCATCACCGCAACCACCACCCACAGCACCGCCAGAATCACCAGCGCCGCCAGCACCTGATGTGCACCGAAGAACACCGGCGTCCACAGCGTGTTCAGGGCGATTTGCGCGGCCCACAAGGCCAGCACCGTTTGGCTGCCGGGGATCAGGCTCAGGCGATAACCGGCCCAGGCCAGCAGCAAGTAGATGATCGTCCACGCTACGGGAAAGGCCCAGTTGGGCGGGGTGAAAGAGGGTTTGGTCAGCGATTCGTACCACGGGCCGGGTTTGAACATCACGCCGGTGGTTGCCGCCGCTGCGCAGGCCAGAAGGAAAATGAAAAAGGTCATTGCCAGTCCTTAGCTGTGATCAGCTGTTATGGAGAGTTAAGAAGAGGACGCTTCGCTGCGCAAAAAGTTTGTTTGAACATGCAATTTGGCAGCGAGGTTGAACTAAAAGCTGACTGCTGCGTCAGGATAAACACTGCCATTTACCCACCGACGCGGACGACATCATGTACACCCATCACATCGAATATCGATTCAACGGCGAGCCTCGTACTTATCTGCTCGAACTCAAGGAAGCGCAACTGGCCGAGCACGATGCAGCGATGCACCTACTGGAACTGCATCTGGGCGATGCGGAGAACAGCCTGGTCATGCCCACGGCAGACTCGACGCCAGAGCAGGTTGTTGAGCAGGCTGAGCGCGTCGGTTTGACGGATATTCGGGTGATCAGCCGGACTGCTTGACCTTCACGGCCCTTCGCATTCCAGGCCGCTGTCCCCGCCACTGCAATAGCGATCACGCCCTCGTTGCTTCGCTGCATAGAGCATCTTGTCAGCCGACTCGATCAGGGTGGCGGGTGTGACGTGCTCGTCTGCAGGCTTGGCCACTGCAATGCCTGCACTGGCAGTGACGTGACCCAGCGGATGCGCCTTGTGCTCGAGCGCCAGGGATCGAACGGTTTGAAGTATGTCCTGAGCCACAAGCGCCGCCCCTCGAATATCGGTGTTGGGCAGCAACACGGAAAACTCCTCGCCGCCATAGCGCACGGCCAGATCACCCGGTCGCTTGACCGCTCGCGCAATCGCTTGGCCGACAGCGGCCAGGCAGTCGTCACCTGCCGCATGCCCGTAGGTGTCGTTGTAGAGTTTGAAGTGATCAACGTCGAGCATGATCAATGAAATCGACGAACCCTGGCGTCTGGCCAGGCGAATCTCGTCGGCCAGCGCAGTGTCCAGACGGCGGCGGTTGGCCAGTCCGGTCAGGCTGTCGGTCAACGCCATGTCCTTCATCGCCTGGTGCGCCTTGCGCAGATCCTTTTCCATCACCATCCGTTGGCGCAGTTGCCTCAGAACAATCAATCCGAAAACCGTGAACGCGGTGATCACCGACAACAGCACGAATCCGGTTTTGATCAAGTCCCAACGCCATGGCGCAATGATCGATTCGCGAGAAAGTCCGGTTTCCACCACCAGTGGGTACGTGGTCAAGGCTCGGTAGCCATACAGACGCGGGGTGCCATCGACGATGGCCCGGACCTCGGCAATACCTTGGTTGGATAAGGGCAGGTAGCGCTTGAACACTTCACTGTCGGCGAGACTCTGACCGATCACCGAGGCGATGAAGGGCCGACGTACGAGGATGGTGCCATTGCGCAACGCCAGTACCAGTGCACCCTTGTCATCGATCTTGAAATCGCCGTAATAGTCGACGAAGTAACTGACCTTGATCGTTCCCAGCAGCACGCCGGCGAACGAGCCGTCCGGGTTATTCAAGCGGCGGGAAATCGGGATGATCAGGTCATCCGTGGATTTGCTTTTGACGACATCACCGATGCGCACGCTTCGATCGGTGTGGGTGCGGTGGTACTGGAAATAATCGCGGTCGGCGTTGTTGGCCGGGTCCGGGATAATTTCCTTATCGGTGACAATCCACTGCCCGTCCGGGCCATAGATGAACAGGCCGTGCAACTGCGGCATCAGTTTGGCTTGCTGGACCAGCAGCTTGTGAATGCGAGGCACGTTGATGTTTTGTAAGCCATCGCCTTCCACGCGCTCGCCCAGCGCGGCGGTCAACACGTCTACCTGGCGAATGGCGTCCTCGGCATGCTGCGCCGTTGCCCGAGCGAGGTTGGTGACTGAATTGCGGGCAGACGAAAACGCAGAATGGTAGTCACGCCACGTCCGCCATCCTTCGACACCCAGAAACGCCAGAATGACCGTCAGCATGAAGATCACGGTCAGGCGGAAAGCGGCTATCTCGCTGGAAGCTTTGATGGGAGCGGGTTGTGCGGCGTCATGCCCTTTCGTGTCGGGCAGTTTGCAACCGAGCATTTGAAGATCCTTATGCTTGTCATCTCGCATCTCTGAAAGATGACCTTCCTTCTCCCCTTGGAATTCAATCTATTGCCCTGGCCAAGCGGCGGCCGTTGGATCGTTCCAAGCCTTGTCGGGTCTATATCTCCAATGGAAGCGCTCTTTGAGGAGAGACTTGTGAGTGGAATCATCACGGCCCGTGACTTGAACATCGATCTGCAAAACCCCAGCGAAACCGGCCTGTTCAAATGGTTACTTGCCAGTTTTCTGATGGGCAAGAGGATTCAAGGTGCGATCGCAGCGAAGGCGTATCAAGTCATAGTAGAGCAGCATCACAAAGACACGCCGCAAAAGCTTGCGCAGTGTACTCACCGTCAACTGGTGTCAATGCTGGGGCAGGCGCGTTACGTGCGTTACGACGAGAGCACGGCGTCGCGATTACTCGCGTTGGCAAACAAGCTCAACAGCGAATACGCCGGTAAGGTCGGTCACATCGTGGCGGCAAGCGCGGATCGTAAGGCGCTGGAGAAGCGCCTGTCCGAGTTCGAGGGGATAGGGCCGAAGACCGTCGAGATCTTCATGAGGGAAGCGGCTGCTGTGCTGTTCTGACTGTGCGAATTCTGTACGCCCGACGCCGCGACGCCAGGATCACGGCGCAATGAGTTTCCCCGCCAGTTCGCTCATCATGATCAGCGTTCCGCCGGCGAATATCGCGCAGCCCAGCACAAACTGGAGTCCAGGGGCGACGATCGGCATGAAGGGTGACTTCCGGTTTTCAAGCGTTTTCATGTTGTCCTCCCGTTAACGATGAAATCCTTCAGCCACGTCGAGTGATCGGGTGCGCGCCGCCAATGCGCGCCTGGCAACCACTGGCATCGTGGGCGAGGCGTCGTCGATTGTTGCTGGCTCGTCGGAAGGCGGAACTTCGGTCTCGTCGGCGAAGTTATTCGGCAGCAGCGTACCCAAGCCGAATACATTCACCGCCATGCTGACTTTCATTCCTCGACAGGCCTGTTTGCAGTCGAGCTCAAAACCAGCGTACGCGTGCTCCATCAAGCGTTGAAAATGTTCAGAGGTCAGTGCCGTGACTTTGCTGCTTTTCATGTTGTTCACCTTGAGCAAGTGGCGACCCCGGTCCGGGGCCGCCGGGCCGGGTTCAGACATCTTTGCCCTGTACGTAACCTGAGCCCAGATCAGCACCGGTCACCGGTTCGCTGAGTGGGTCGGAGGCCGTGCGGATCTTCATCGCCTCAAGCACTTGTTCATCTTCGGCTGGAAGGTTGACGGTCGCCAGACCATCACCGCCGTCGACTGCCGGCTGTGGATTTTCCACGTATTCCCACGCACCGCCTTCATTCCAGGGACCACGAACGTTGGGTTCGCCGGACATGTTGAAGTACTTGTGGGTGAACTCAGGCATCCCGGGCAGTTTGCCCTGCGGGAAGTTGGGCTGGATCGAATGCAGGGCCTTTTCGAAGGACTGTTGATGCGCAATTTCCCGCGTCATCAAGAAGCCAAGTGCCTCTTTCACACCCGGATCATCAGTGATGTTGATCAGGCGCTCGTAGAGGATCTTCGCCCGCGCTTCGGCGGCGATGTTGGAACGGAAGTCGGCGGTCGGCTCGGTGATCGAGTCAACGTAGGCCGCTGTCCACGGCACCCCGGCCGAATTGACCAGCGGTGCGCCTGCACCGTAAAGCAGGCTGGTGATATGCGAGTCATTACCGGCGCCGTTCAGCGCGCGGTACAACTCGCCTTCCTCTTGCACGCCTTCGGCCATCTGGCCCTTGGCACCTTTGTTGAGCATCACGATGATCGAGCCGACCACCTCCAGATGGCTCAACTCCTCGGTGGCAATGTCCAGCAGAAGGTCTTTACGGCCCGGATCTTCCTCGGCCAGGGCTTGCGTGAAATAGCGGGCCGCTGCCGCCAGCTCGCCATTGGCACCCCCGAATTGTTCCAAAAGCAGATTGGCCAGACCCGGATTGGGCTCGGCCACGCGAACGGTGTACTGAAGTCGCTTGTTATGTATGAACATTCAAATTTTCCTCAGACCAGGCTATCGCGCCTTGACCCTTGTGGGCGTTGGCGCATGCATAGTTTGTGAGGAGGGCGCGCAGCAGAAATTTCGTTTTTTGCACAGTGGCTGGACGGGCGGCAGAGTGCGGAAAGTTCAGCAAACAGGACGGTTGGCTCAACCCTGCCGGGAGCAACCTCGCTCTCACAGGATCTGTAACGTTCAAGATTATGGACAGATCACGCACCTCACGGCCCATTCGCGCGGCCATTTTATTGCCAGCCGAAACTGTCATATTTCCTCCCGCTCGCCTGCGCATAGTGACCAGCCCAACGCTGATTTCATGAGGCTGCACTGTGTTCCAACGTCTTCTGTGTTCGCTGTCCGTTCTGAGCCTGTCCATCGCCGCTGCGCACGCGGGCGAGCCAGTAACCCTTGATACGCCGCGATTGTCCGGCATCGACAATTTTCGCGACCTTGCCGGCACCACTATCGCGTACTCCACAACCCACGACGGCACGATGCGCAGCGGCGTGTTCTACCGCTCCAATGCGCTGACTCCTTCGGCGGCGGATCTGACCACGCTCAATGGCCTCGGCATCAAAGCCATTTACGACTTGCGCACTCCCAGCGAAATCGCCGCTACGCCTGACACGATGATCACGGGAGCGGCTTATCGCAACATCGACATCATCGGTAGCACCACCTCAGGTGCGAACATCACCGACATTTCTTTCCATAGCGCCGCCGAAGCCGTGGCGATGATGGAGCAAACCAACCGTGCTTTCGTCAGCGATGCCGGCATGCGCGGGCAGTTCGGCCAGTTGTTCAATGAACTGGCGAGTGTCGACGCCGCGCAGTTGTTCCACTGCACCGCCGGCAAGGACCCACCGGCTGGACCGCCGCGGTGTTGCAGAGCATCGCGGGGGTCGATGACGCGACGATCATGGCCAATTATCTGGCGACCAACGACTACACCGCCGCCCGTGTCGCTGCGACGTTGAAAGCCTTGCCGCCGAGCATGGCCGCCGTTTACGAGCCGCTGCTCGGCGTGCAGGCCAGTTACTTGCAGGCCGGCCTCGACCAGGTCGCCGCCGAGTACGGCAGCATGGACAACTACCTCAAGCAGGGCCTCGGTCTGTCGCAGGAAACTATCTATGTGCTGCGCGGCAAACTGGTCGAATACAACAACTTGCCGGGGCAGGCCGGGCTGATCGGCAATGCCGCCGCGGGTGCCGAGTTGCTGCGCCAGTTGCAGAGCAGCGAGCTGTCCGGCACCTACAGCGCTTACAACTATTACCTGCAATCGGCGATCGACGCCGGCACCTTGGGCGGCGTCGAATCCCAGGTCGGCGGTCAGGTTCACGCCGATGCGGCCAGCTACCTGCTGCGCCAGAACGCGATGATCGAACAGGCCGCCGCAGCATTCGCCAGCGGCAGCGATTTGAAGGTCGGCCAATACCGTCTCTGGAGCACAGCACTCGCCAGCTACCTGGGCACCGACGGCTCGGCCCACGCCGACAGCAGCAACGAACACAGCCAGGGCTTGATGCTCGGCATCACCCAGCGCTTCAGCCAACAACTCAGCGCGCGCGGCGGTTTCGGTTACAGCAAGGGCAGCGTGGGCGGGGCGGGGGGCGAGGCCGATACAGACTTCACCTTCATCAACCTCGGCGCGCGTTATGGTTTTACCAGCCTGGAGCGCGGCGTGTTTGTCGACGCCAACGCCAGCGCCGGTTACGTCGACTACGACAGCAAACGCGAGCTAGGCGGCCTCGGCACAGCCAGAGGCGATACTCACGGCAACCTCACTGGCGCGACACTGGCGTTGGGTTATCGCGCGCCGCTCAGTGGCATGACACTTGAACCGAGTCTGGGCTTTCGCATCAGTCATCTCGACTTGCAGGGCTTCCAGGAGAAGGGCAGTGAACTGGCCCTCGACGTCGACGGCATCAAGCAGACTCGTCGCAGCGCGGTGGCCAATCTCGATGTCGCGTTCACACCGATGACAATCGGCGCGTGGCAGCTGGTGCCGGGGGTGCGCGTAGGTTACGAGCGTGCGCTGGGCGATCAGCAAGTCGACAGTGAAAGCCACCTGCTGGGGCTGGATATCGAGCAGCGCGCGGCGTTCGATAATCGCGATCAGTTCAGCGGCGGCGTTAATCTGATGGCCAGCCTCGGTGCCCTGAGTGTGGGCGCCGAGGTCGGGGCCAACGGTGGCGGTGACAGCCATGGATTTAATGGCGGTCTCAAGGCCAGTTACGCGTTTTGAACGACACGAGCCCGGCAGATTACCGGGCTCCTCTGCTCAGGCATGCTGCGCACGCGACGGTTGCTGTGTGCGTGCCGGCTGCGCGGTGGGTTCGGGCAGCGAGGCAACGTGCACCGTGCGCGCCGGGAAGGCGAATGTCGCGTCCAGTTCGCTTACCGCCTCCATGATTGCCAGATTGATGCGTTGCTGCACATCCATGTAGACGTTGTAACTGGCGTCCAGAACGATGTACACCGTCTCGAATTCCAGCGCGCTTTCACCAAAACTGCGGAAATGGCAGCGGTCGAAGCGCGCCTGTTTTTCGTTCTTGATGATGCTTTCTACACGTTGAGTGATCTGGCGAATCTGTTCGGTCGAGCACTCGTAAGTCAGACGAAATTCGAACACCACCCGTCGTTCCTGCAAGCGCTTGTAGTTCTGAATGGTGCTGCCGATCATGTCGGCGTTGGCCATGACAATCTGCTCACCGCCCAGACTGCGGATGCGCGTGGTCTTCAGGCCGACGTGTTCGACCGTACCGGCCAGCGTGCCGACCACGATGAAATCACCCACCTCAAACGGCTTGTCGACGGCAATCGACAGCGAGGCGAACACGTCGCCAAGAATGTTCTGCACCGCCAGCGCCACAGCGATACCGCCGACACCGAGGCTGGCGACAAACGCCGTGATGTTGACGCCCAGGTTCGACAGCATCGCCAACAGAATCACTGCCCACAGCAACACTTTGACGCCCCACAGGCTCAGGGTCGCCAAAGCGCTCGCCTGAAAAGTACCGGTCGCGTTATGCCGCGAAAAATAGCGGTGCAGCCCCAGCGCCAGCGCGCGGTTGGTCCATAGGCCGACCTGTAGCGCCGCAACCACGAACCACAAACTGCTGACCCGTCCGAGCCAGCGCTGCGGCAAATCCAGCAACCCGATGCCGACCAGAATCGACGCCAACAGCAGCAACGTGGTGCTGGTCGCCGCCAGCACTTCGCTGGCCATATACGTCAGATGCCCGTTGCCAGCGCTGGCCCGCGCCTGCACCTTGCGGAAAACAAAACGGATCGCGGTGGTGGTCAGCAGATAACTGAGCGTCGCGGCGAGAAACGCCAGCACCCAGTTCGCCAGTGAAATTCCTAAAATCGTGTGCGCTGTGAAAAATCCGATGAAATCCTCGGTCATTGAAACCCCCTTTTTCGCCACGTGGCCTGTCTGGGGTTAGTCGCCCTGAGATTCCTGCTGTTCCATCAAATGCAGATTTCACCGGATCGAATGGTCAACGCCTGGCTTTCAACTGCGCTGGGCTCACACCGTAAGCACTTTGAAAATACTGACAAAAGCGCCCGACATTGCTGAAGCCAAAACGCAACGCCACCTCCGTCACCGAGCCCGCATGACCCCGCTTTAACGCTTCATAAGCGCGCTGCAAACGCACCTGACGCTGATAGGCCACGATCGACATCCCGACAAAACGCCGAAAACCTTCCTGCAACGCGCGCTGACTGACATGACTCAACCGGGCCAGATCCACACCACTGACCAATTGTTGCGGATGTGCCTGAATAAACTCCATCGCCACCTTCACATGCCGCGGTGCCACACACGGCGCCGGCCGGCGCAACGCCTCGGTGAAATTGTGCGGCCACGCCTCCAGCACCGCATCGATCAGCATCTCGCGCAAGCGCGACGGCATCAACGTGCCGCTGTTGATCAGCGCATCGAACTCAGTGCCCGTGGCCAGGTCGATCAACGCCTTGAGGCCATGAAACGCCGGCGTATCCAGATCCACGCTCGGCTCAAACACGATCTTCTGCACGATCGGTTGCTCCAGCAGCGCCGCCAAACGTTCGGTGAGCTGCTGGCGATTGATCGAAATGCCGTGATGCGCGTGATCGTCAACAAACCGCATCGAACGGATGTCCGCCTTGTCGATCGCCAGACCGACGTGCGACATGCCAATGGATTCAGTGACGTGGTTGAAAACGATCTTGCCGGCGGTGGGAATGACGAAGGTGATTTCATTCTGCGGGTCGGGGAGCGTGACGCTGAAGTCGCCGTGATAATGCATGCGCCGGAAACTCACCCCATCGTGCCGCCCATAGACACCGCCGATGATGATATGGGAGGGCGGCGGCGGGGTGTCAGCGTAACGGTTGCCGAAAAGCCTGGAGAAGAGGGCGCCGAAGTCGCAGGAGGTGAGGTTGTCGGAGCGCAGGACGATTTTCTGACGGGTTGCGGATGTTGTGGCGATCGGCGGCATTTTGGAATGCGGGCTCTTGGGGCGACGGTGGAGACGGGAAGATTAGGGGGTGGGCGTGACTGTCTGGTGACAAGGCTTGGCAATCGTCTGCTTTCGGCCAATAGCGGACATCCATTCCGTTACTGGCCAATCATCAGCTCCTCACATCCGGTCCTTCAATTGATCTTGTTCAGCTGCGGTAGCTGCCACTTGCCCGAAAGAGCATCCTGCGATGGTTGATACAGACGTAACATCACGTAGAAACCGCCTTCGGGTGCGGGTAACCAGTTAGCAGCATGCTCTCCCTGGGGTTTTTTGTGGGAAATGGGAATGGTGATAGAACCATCCGCCGCGACTTTTAACCCCGGCGTGTCGGAGCCGACCTTGTAGCGACCGATTTCGTTGTCGACCAGCATCTTGTTGCTCGCGTCATACAGGGTCAGCGACCAGAACGCATTCACCGGCGGCGCCGAAGCCAGTTTGATTTCGTATTGACTGGCGCCAGTGAGTGGTTGGTTTTTGCTGTCGGTAAAGCGCAGCGGATACATCGCTTCATGCTCACCCTGACCGCCCAGATAAGGCCCGGCCACCATGGCGCGCAGCGGATAGTTGAAGCCAAAGCTGTCGAGACCCGTCACCCAATTCCAGCCGTTGCGCACTTGCGACGTGCTGGCCAACGACGCAATCGCCACGTAGGGCGCATCTTTCAAACCTTCCTCAAGGCCTTTGCGAGTGGCCGGATTGAGCTTGTCGGGTGAAAAGCCGCTGTCCGTTAGCCCAATGCGGGCGAACTGGGCAAACAATGCAGCATCGGCAGGTTTGACCGGATTGTTCTTTAGCGCCGAGGCCAGTTCGGTAAAGAAGCCCAGCGGGTCGTCGCCAGTCTTCGGTAAGGCTGGCAAGGATTCATCCGTGTGCGACTTCCCACTCAGCGGCACGACACTGAATTGTTTTTGCAGCGCCAGGATCGGCGCGACATCTTCGCCCTGCTTGACGTGGATACGCCCCCACAGCCAGATTTTCTTGGTTGAAACGTCGAGACGCGTCGCATCTTTTGGCAGCTCGCCCTTCCAGCCAGGTGGCACCAGCACATATTTGCCGGCCTTGGTGCCGGTCGTGCGCCGTCCGACATAGTGCTCAAGCTCTTGCCACATGTTGAACACGTCGACCACGTAATAGCGGTCATGTGTATCGGGCACGGTCAAAACGTAGGGCTCGGTCAGATCCAGCACCGCACTCATGTAGTAGGTGTCATTGTTGGCGGTGGGCATGTCCTTGGCGGACGGTGACGCCAGCGAAGTGGCCCAGCCGATCTGGTTCAGGCCTGCTCGATAGCTGGTGTCGGGTTTTGGCGAGGGGACGGTTATGTATTCACGAACCACTCTTTCCATGCGCACAAGCGGATAGCCCCAGTTGTAGGCAGAAATCGCCAGGCTGTACCCATCAGCATGCATGCCTTTTTCCACGGCATCGGGAGTGGCAGGTGTGGTCAGGAGCAAGTCCGGCGTACTGGCTTGTGCATTCATTGCACTGCCGAGCGCAGCACACAGGGGCAAGACACAGAGAAACCACTGGCGAGATGAATTCATAACGAGCGTCCTTTCACGAGGAAGTGCGCCGGGCAAACCCGACTCGAGCACTGACCTGACGGCTGAATGTCTGCAAGAACCCTAGGCACAGAGTTGCTTGGCGTCAAACAGGCATGCCAGCCCCAGTGGTTCAGCGGTTGGCTATAGTGTTGATCGCTTGTTGGAATTCAGGGATCAATAGCGGGGATTAACCGATGCGCAACAACGGAGTGCTTAACGTCAGCCTGCTGGCCTTAGCGATGCTGGCCAACCCGCATCCGGCCCTCGCCCAGACGAGCATCGAAACGCAGGGTGGACAACCGCCTCCCGGTTCGCACAGTTCCATTGTGGACTTTGACTACCAGATCAAATATCAGCGCGCTTTTGAAGCCGTGCTGTGGAATATGCCGGCGATCGCCATCTACAGTTTCAGACGCGCGGCTTTTGACAATCTTGGGGTCAGGGACAACGACATCATTGCCTATTCGGCGCCAGCGACACCGAAGCTGGAAGCCATCACCGCCAACAGCAGCACGCCTTACATCACCGCATTCACCGACCTGCAAAAAGGCCCGGTGGTTCTGGAACTCCCTGCCGCCGGCGAAGACGGCAGCGTCTATGGCCAAGTCGTTGATGCCTGGCAGTTGACCATCGCCGACGTTGGCCCCTCGGGTCTGGACAAGGGCAAGGGTGGAAAATTGCTGTTCACGCCTCCGGGGTTTAACGGTGAAATACCCGCTGGCTACATTCACGTTCCATCACCCAATTACCGCATCGCCCTCGCATTTCGCTCTGTGCGCGCGCCCGGCAAAAGTGCCGCTGATGCCTATCAGTATGCAAAGAAGCTGCGCATGTATTACCTGGCCGAGGCGAGCAATCCGCCACCGCAACGCTTTATCGACCCGATCGACAAGGTTTACCCGACCCTGCCTTTCTATGACGAGCGCCATTTCGCGGACATGCATGCGGTCATGAGTGTCGAGCCTGCACGCCCGCAGGACAAGGTGATGCTCGGGATGTTGCGTTCGCTGGGGATCGAGAAAGGCAAGCCGTTTGCCCCGGACGAGGTGACCAAAAAAGCCATGCGCCAGGCGGCCATTGATGCCTGGTTTTACCTTCAGCACTGGTTCGATAACCTGCCAAAAGACAAATTCTACTGGCCAGATCGGCACTACGCGTCTCTGCTGATGACCGATGAAAACAAGCGCTTCTCGTTCGAGTACGAAGACAATATTGATCTGATCGGACGCGCGACGGAGTACTTCTGGTGCACCTATATGCCGAAGGAGTTAAGCGACTCGCCGGCAACGCAATACCTGATGGCCATGGCCGATAAAAACGGCAAGCCACTTGAAGCTGGCAAGACCTACAAAATCGACGTCCCGGCAAAAATGCCGGTCAAGCAATTCTGGGCGTTGACTGTTTATAACCGCGACACCATGTCGTTCATTTACAGCGAGACCAATCGTACAACCCTGTCCTCGTACGACCTGGAAGCAATGAAGAAAAACGCCGACGGCAGCGTCACGATCTACATCGGTCCCAAAGCGCCCGCCGGGCTGGAAACCAACTGGATTCCCACAGCGGGCAAGCGGCCGTTACCGGCCATGCGCTTTTACGGTGGCACGGAGGCACTGAACGACAGGAGCTTTGAATTGCCGGATTTCGAATTGTTTGAGTGAACCCACTATCCGACCCTGCGTTGAGAGTTTCTCGATGTCAGCTATCGGCCGGATAGCGACGGTCTGGCTCAGACCGTCGCAGTGTTGGTTAAACCTCGGTCTGCTCTGCCGTTTCCAAAGCATCATCGACCTCGATACCCAGGTTTCATTGAAGCTTGTGCGATCAACCCAGAAGACCAGACTTCTGTCCAGGCAAGTGATCATCCTCTCTGGAATCAGGAATTACGTTAAGACGTCACGTGGCACCCATTCAAAGGGTTTTTTTTCGAATCGGCAAATCAGAGAAAAACCGAGCGCCGCAGTCCAGGTTATGACTCGTTCACCGGCGCAACCATCATCTTGAGGCACTTCAAAAACAGCGGCCGATATTCTTCTGGCAAGCGTTCCAGCAACTTCCTTTCCACTTCTGCATCACGCGGCAACACGCGATCCAGTAGCTCGGCGCCCTCGGTGCCGAGGTACAGCTGATAGGCGCGTTGGTCGGTTTTGGCGCTGGTGCGGATCAGCATGCCGTTGGCGCACAGGCGTTTGACCATTTCGGCAACGGTGTTGCGATCCATGAACAGATGACCGGCCAGTGCGTTCTGGGTCAGGCCGGGGTGTTGCGATACCACGATCAGTGCTGCTTTCTGTCGCGGGGTGATCGATTCGCCGGAAAACTCTGCGTTGAACAGTTCTTCCGCGACGAAGTGCGCCCGCCGCAGCAGGTGGGAAACGATGTCTTCCAGGTGAAACTGGTCGACGAGTGTCTGGCTTTGAGAAGAAAGTTTCGCGGGCTCTGGCGTGCGTGTGGATGGCATTGGACGTCCGGTCATTCCTTGCGGTGGCGATCCTTGGGGATCAATAATAAGTACGTGCACGTACTATTTGTCAGGCAAATCAGCCAGTTAAGTATTGGTGTTCCGGTACGGCGATACAAGCCTGCTGGTAGCCACCGTGCACGTACTGCTTTTTGCGGGGGATTCGCTCAAAAAATCGTTGACAGCTCAGATAGTCAGTCATAGCATCGGTCCCATAAAGGACGTATACGTACTTAATGAAAATAACAAGATGATCTGGTCAACGACCCCGGCAACGGCTGTTACATGGACTCCTCTGGTCAGCCGCGCCTTGCCTGCGCCGCATTTTGCCTATAGCCCTGTGGTACGGGCGGGCGGCTTCGTTTACGTCTCGGGAATGGTCGGTCTCGATCCGGCTCACGGCGGATTGGTAGACGGCGGTCTGGCCGCAGAGGTGCAGCAGATCCTGATCAACCTCAGCGAAATGTGCAAGGAGCTGACGATCGGACTGGAGCAATTGATGTTGGTGCGGATCTATTGCGCTGACTTCAGCCAGTTCGGCGTGCTCAATCAGCATTGGCAAGCCTTCTTCGAAGGGCGGACTCCACCTGCGCGGACTTCGCTAGGGGTGGCGGCGCTGCCGCTGGGGGCGTTGGTTGAAATGGAATTTCAGTTCGCGATTGATTCTTCACTGCCCTGATGCAACACAAAAAGAACAGGAGAAGCGACATGGCAAACGGTGAAATTATCAGCGGGTTTCTGGCCCCTCATCCTCCGCACATTCTGTATGCAGAAAACCCACCCCAGAACGAACCGCGCTCCCAGGGCGGTTGGGAACAATTGCGCTGGGCCTATGAGCGCGCGCGCTCCAGTGTCGAGGCGTTGAAGCCGGATGTATTGCTGGTGCACTCGCCGCACTGGATCACCTCCGTGGGGCATCACTTCATCGGCGTCGAGCACCTGGCCGGGCGCTCGGTCGACCCGATCTTTCCCAACCTGTTTCGCTTCGACTACTCGATAAAATTCGACGTCGAACTGGCCGAGGCCTGCTGTGAAGAAGGCCGCAGGGCAGGGCTGCAGACCAAGATGATGCGCAACCCGCGTTTTCGCGTCGACTACGGCACCATCACCGCACTGCATATGATCCGCCCGCAGTGGGACATTCCGGTGGTGTCGATCTCGGCCAACAACACGCCTTATTACCTGAGCATGGAAGAAGGCCTGGTGGAGATGGATCTGTTGGGCAAGGCCACCCGCGAAGCGATCGCCAAATCGGGCAAGCGCGCGGTGCTGCTGGCATCCAATACCCTGTCGCACTGGCACTTTCATCAAGAGCCGGAGCCGCCGGAAGACATGACCCAGGAGCATCCGCAGAGCCAACTGGGCTATCAGTGGGACATGCGCATGATCGAGCTGATGCGGCGCGGGGAAATGCATGAAGTCTTTCGTCTGCTGCCGCAGTTCATCGACGAGGCGTTCGCCGAAGTGAAGTCCGGTGCGTTCACCTGGATGCACGCGGCCATGCAGTACCCGCAACTGGCGGCGGAACTGCACGGCTACGGCACGGTGATCGGCACCGGCAACGCGGTGATGGAATGGAATCTGCTCAAGGCCGGCCTCGCCCGTGCCGCAGCGGAAGCCGCCTGAACCTCGCGACTCGCAGACCTCTTTTCAAGGTGAACAACCATGACGCTTGTATCGGCTTTTCTGGTCCACGGTAGCCCACTGCCGCAACTTTGCCCCGATGTGCCCAATTGGCAGCGCTTTCAGCAGGCCATGCAACAGGCCGGCGCCGCATTGCGTGCCTCTCGGCCCGACGTGGTGCTCGTCTATTCAACGCAATGGTTCGCCGTGCTCGATGAGATCTGGCTGACCCGGCGCCGCAGCGAAGACATTCACGTCGACGAAAACTGGCACGAATTCGGTGAGCTGCCCTACGACTTGTACAGCGATGTGAGCCTGGCCAACGCGTGCATCGAGGCCTGCCGGGCCCAAGGCGTGAATGCCCGTGGCGCCGATTATCAAGGCTTTCCGATCGACACCGGAACCATCGTCGCCAGCACCGCGCTGGGTGTCGGCAGCGAAGCGTTGCCGCTGGTGGTGGCGTCGAACAACCTCTACGACAACGCCGAAGCGACCGAGAAGCTGGCGGCGATTGCCGTGGCCTGCGCTGCCGAACAAGGCAAACGCGTGGCGGTGGTGGGCGTCGGTGGCTTGTCCGGGAGCCTGTTTACCAAACCCATCGAAGCGCAGGACGACCGCATCGTCCACGCAGAAGAAGACGCCTGGAATCGCAAGATTCTGGCGCTGATCGAGGCGGGCAATGTCGATGCGCTGCGCGAAGTGTTGCCGGCCTACGCCGCCGAAGCGCGGGTAGACATGGGTTTCAAGCATTTTCACTGGTTGCTCGGCGCACTCGGCGGGCGTTTCCGGGGCGCCACAGTGCATCACTACGGCGCGTTGTATGGCAGCGGCGCCGCTGTCGTGGAGCTCAACCCCTGAGGGACTGAACGAGCAGGTGCGCGATCTCGCTCGAAACCGCTGCTGAAGCGCGCCGCATCAATCTTTTTCCGTAGACCGTTTGCGTTGCCGGTGCAACGCAAGCCGTGCATGCCTGCGCCCGCGATTTGTCGGGCCGGGCCTCTGCGAATTCGCGAGCCGGCTGCAGGCTCGCCGTCAGCCGTGTCATTGAGGTCAGTCATGAAAAACTATCGAAATTTTGTCAATGGTCGCTGGGTAGAGAGCCCGCGCACCTTCGAGGACATCAGCCCGGTCGACGGCTCCGTCGTCGCCGTGGTCCACGAGGCTGGCCGCGAGCTGGTGGACGAGGCGGTCAAGGCTGGCCACCGCGCCGTCGCTGGCGCCTGGGGCCGCACCAGCGCCGCAGAACGTGTCGATGTTCTGCGCCGGATCGCTGACGAAATGGAGCGCCGCCAGGCCGATTTTCTCGCCGCCGAAATGGCCGACACCGGCAAACCGCTGGCGATGGCCTCGGTGATCGACGTGCCACGCGGCATCGCCAATTTCCGTACTTTCGCTGACATTCTCGCCACCGCGCCGCTGGACAGCCATCGCCTGGACCTGCCAGACGGTGCCTACGCGCTCAACTATGCCGCCCGCAAGCCACTCGGCGTGGTCGGGGTGATTTCCCCGTGGAACCTGCCGTTGCTGTTGCTGACCTGGAAGGTCGCGCCGGCCCTGGCGTGTGGCAACGCGGTGGTGGTCAAACCCTCCGAAGACACCCCCGGCACCGCGACGCTGCTCGCCGAAGTGATGCAAGCCGCCGGTGTGCCGGATGGCGTGTTCAACCTGGTGCACGGTTTCGGTCCGGACTCGGCCGGCGAATTCATCTCCCGGCACCCGGACATCAGCGCCATCACCTTCACCGGCGAATCACGCACAGGCACCACCATCATGCGTGCTGCCGCCGAAGGGGTTAAGCCGGTGTCGTTCGAGCTGGGCGGCAAGAACGCGGCGATCATTTTCGCCGACTGCGACTTCGAGAAAATGATCGACGGCATGATGCGCGCGCTGTTTCTCAACAGCGGTCAGGTGTGCCTGTGCTCTGAGCGGGTTTATGTCGAACGACCGATTTTCGAGCGTTTCTGCACGGCAATTGCCGAGCGCATCAAGGCGATGAAAATCGACTGGCCGCACGACCCCGCCACCCAGATGGGGCCACTGATTTCGGCCAAGCATCGCGACAAGGTACTGAGCTACTTCGAACTGGCGCGCCAGGAGGGTGCGACCTTCATCGCCGGTGGCGGCGTACCGCATTTTGGTGATGCACGTGATAACGGCGCATGGGTCGAGCCGACCGTCATTGCCGGGCTGTCCGACGACGCCCGTTCGGTGCGCGAAGAGATCTTCGGGCCGATCTGCCACGTGTCGCCGTTCGACAGCGAGCGTGAAGTCATCGCCCGCGCCAACGACACCCGCTACGGCCTCGCCGCCACCATCTGGACCACCAACCTGAGCCGCGCGCACCGCGTCAGCGAGGCCATGCGCGTGGGCATCAGTTGGGTCAATACCTGGTTTCTGCGCGATCTGCGTACGCCGTTCGGTGGCGCTGGATTGTCCGGCATCGGCCGTGAAGGCGGCATGCACTCGCTGAACTTTTATTCGGAACTGACCAACGTCTGCGTACGCATTGACCAGGAGAGCGAGCAATGAGCAAACAACTTCAACGGGTCGCCGATCTGCTCGACCAGGCGGCCACAAGCGGCGAACCAGTGCCGCCGGTGCGTGACCAGTTGGCCTCGATTGCCGACGCCTACCGGGTGCAGCAGCTCAACACCCAGCGCCAGGTGCACGCCGGGCGGCGTATCACCGGGCGCAAGATCGGCCTCACGTCGCGCGCAGTGCAGCAGCAACTGGGCGTGGATCAACCGGACTTCGGCACCTTGTACGACAGCATGGAGGTCACCGACGGCGAGGCGATCGCCTGGCCACGCCTGATGCAGGCCAAGTGCGAGGCGGAAGTGGCGCTGGTGCTGGAGCGCGATCTGGACCGCGACAACATCGTGCTGAGCGATTTGCTCGCGGCCACCGCCTATGCGCTGCCGGCGATTGAAGTGGTCGGTAGCCGCATCGCCAACTGGAACATCAGCATTCTCGACACCATCGCCGATAACGCCTCGGCGGGTCTCTACGTGCTCGGCCAGCGGCCGGTGAAACTTGCCGATCTGGATTTGCGTCTGGCCGGCATGGTCATGGAGCGCCAGGGTGAGCCGGTATCTTTCGGCGTCGGTGCGGCGTGCCTGGGTCATCCCTTGAATGCCGCGTTGTGGCTGGCACGCACCCTGGTCGAAATGGGCACGCCACTGCGGGCCGGCGACGTGGTGCTCAGCGGTGCCCTGGGGCCGATGGTCAGTGTCGCGCCCGGTGATGTTTTCGAGGCACGCATTCAGGGTCTGGGCAGCGTCCGGGCCTGTTTCGAACCCGCCAATTGAGGTGATCCGCATGAAAATCCAACGTATTGCCCAGCGCCTCGATGAGGCGGCCCGGCTCGCTCAGGCGACCCTGCAACTCAGCGGTGAAGACACCGTCACGCTGGACGAGGCCTATCAGGTGCAGCGCCAGTTGATCGAACAACGTCTTGCCCGTGGCGCGCGTCAGGTGGGCATGAAAATGGGCTTCACCAGCCGCGCGAAAATGGCCCAGATGGGTGTTTCCGATCTGATCTGGGGGCGCTTGACTTCGGACATGTGGATCGAGGAGGGCGGCAGCATCGATTTGTCGCGGTATGTGCACCCGCGTGTCGAGCCGGAGGTGTGCTTTCTGCTCGGCAAGCGCCTGCAAGGGCAGGTGACGCCGTTGCAGGCATTGGCCGCAGTCGAAGCCGTCGCGCCGGCGCTTGAGGTGATTGACTCGCGCTACCGCGACTTCAAGTTTTCGCTGCCTGACGTGGTCGCCGACAACGCGTCGTCGTCCGGCTTCGTCGTCGGCGGCTGGCAGCGGCCCGACACCGATCTCGACAACCTGGGGCTGGTAATGAGCTTCGACGGCCGAGCGGTGGAGATGGGCAGCACGGCGGCGATTCTCGGGGCCCCGGTGCGTGCGCTGGTGGCGGCGGCGCGCCTGGCTGCACAGCACGGCGAAGCGCTGGAGCCCGGCAGCCTGGTGCTGGCCGGTGCAGCGACGGCAGCCGTGGCGTTGCGTCCGGGCGTCGCGGTGCGTTGTGAATTCCAGCAGCTGGGCAGCGTGGCGTTCCAAACGCTGCGCGAGGAGTAAAGCCATGAGTGACAAAGCGCAAACCCGTGCCCGCGTGGTCGAGGGCAAAGCCACCCCGTTGGGCGCCTTTCCACACGTCAAACGCGCCGGTGACTTTCTGTTCGTTTCCGGCACCAGTTCGCGACGTCCCGATAACAGCATCGCCGGTGCCGAGCTGGATGCGACAGGGCGCGTGCGCCCGTGCATTGAAGTGCAGACCCGCGAGGTGCTGAACAACATTCGCGACATTCTGCGCAGTGTCGACGCCGACCTCGAAGATGTGGTCGAGGTCTGCAGCTATCTGGTCAACATGAACGATTTCGCTCAGTACAACCAGGTCTACGCGCAGTTCTTCGACGCCGACGGCCCGACGCGCACCACCGTAGCCGTGCACCAGTTGCCCCACCCGCACCTGGTCATTGAAATCAAGGCCGTGGCCTACAAGCCATTGCGCTGAACCCACTCACCGAGTGCGGGCCGCAGCCGAGGCGGTGGCCTGCACTCGACAGGAGAAGAACAGATGTCATCTGCTCGCATTCCCGTGGCAATCATTGGCTCGGGCAACATCGGCACCGATCTGATGATCAAGATCCTGCGCAATTCCGACATGCTCGAAGTGGCTGCGATGGTCGGCATCGACCCGACCTCCGACGGTCTGGCGCGTGCCGAACGTCTCGGCGTGCCCACCACCGCAGAGGGCATCGAGGGACTGCTCGCGTTGCCCGATTTCAAGAAAATCCGCATCGCCTTTGACGCCACTTCGGCAGGTGCGCACAAGGTGCATGACGCCAGACTGCGCGACCACGGTGTACGCGTCATCGACCTGACCCCGGCCGCGCTTGGGCCTTTCGTGATTCCGGTGGTGAACTTCGCCGAGCATGCCGAGGCGCCGAACCTGAACATGGTGACCTGCGGCGGCCAGGCGACCATTCCGATCGTGCATGCAGTGGCGAGCGTGGCGCCGGTGCATTACGCCGAAATCGTCGCGGCGATTTCCAGCAAGTCCGCCGGCCCGGGCACCCGCGCCAATATCGATGAATTCACCGAGACCACCTCTCGCGCCATCGTCGAAGTGGGCGGAGCCGCCCGTGGCAAGGCGATCATCGTCCTCAACCCGGCCGAGCCGCCGCTGATCATGCGCGACACCATCTACTGCTTCGTGCCGCCGGATGCCGACACCCAGGCAATCGCCAGCGCCGTCGAGGCGCGCGTCGCTGAAGTGCGTGGTTACGTGCCGGGTTATCGGCTCAAACAACACGTGCAGTTCGAGCATTTTGGCGATGACAACCCGCAGAACATTCCCGGTCTTGGCTGGAGCACCGGCATCAAGGTCGCGGTGTTCCTCGAAGTGGAAGGTGCCGGGCATTACCTGCCGGCGTTCGCTGGCAACCTCGACATCATGACCAGCGCGGCGTTGACCGTCGCCGAACGTATTGCCCAAGCGCAACTCGCCGATGAAGGGGTGGGAAAATGATCGACAAGAATAGAAAAATCCACGTTTGCGACGTCACCCTGCGCGACGGTATGCATGCCGTGCGTCACCGCTACAGCCTCGAACAGGTGGCTCGGATCGCCCAGGCGCTGGACGATGCCGGCGTCGACAGCATTGAAGTTGCGCACGGCGATGGCTTGCAGGGTTCGAGTTTCAACTACGGCTTTGGCGCACACACCGATCTTGAGTGGATCGAGTCGGCGGCGGCGGTGGTCAAGCGCGCCCGCATTGCCACGCTGTTGCTGCCGGGGATCGGCACCGTGCACGACCTCAAGGCTGCCTACAACGCTGGCGCGCGCATCGTGCGCGTGGCCACTCACTGTACCGAAGCCGACGTGTCCCGCCAGCACATCGAATACGCCCGTTCGTTGGGTATGGACACCGTCGGTTTCCTGATGATGAGCCACATGCAAACCCCCGCCGGGCTCGCCGCGCAAGGCAAGCTGATGGAAAGCTACGGCGCGCAGTGCATCTACGTGGTGGACTCGGGCGGGGCGATGAACATGTGGGACATTGCCGAGCGCTTCAAAGCCCTCAAGGACGTGCTCGACCCGGCTACCGAGACCGGCATGCATGCCCATCACAACCTCAGCCTCGGCGTGGCCAACAGCTTGATTGCCCTCGAAAACGGCTGTGATCGCATCGATGCCAGCCTCACCGGTATGGGCGCCGGAGCCGGTAACGCACCGCTGGAAGTGTTCATCGCCGCGGCCCAGCGTATGGGCCTGAACCACGGCTGTGATGTGAAAAAGCTGATCGATGCCGCCGAAGACATTGTCCGCCCGTTGCAGGAGCGAGTGGTGCGGGTCGACCGCGAAACGCTCGCGCTGGGTTATGCCGGGGTTTATTCAAGCTTCCTGCGCCACGCCGAAGCGGCCGCCAGCAAATACGGTTTGTCGGCTTTCGACATCCTCGTCGAGTTGGGCAAGCGCCGGATGATCGGCGGCCAGGAAGACATGATCGTCGACGTCGCCCTCGACATGCTCAAAAAGACCTGAAGCGCTTATTTACAGGTTTTTCCGATAAGGCCCGCAGGTGATGCGGGCCTGACCGGGGGGCGGCTGCGCTTGTGAAAGGTAAGCGCCTGCCTGGTTTTTTCGCCAATCAATGGGTAGACACGATGAACAATAACAACAGTGCTGTAAGCCCATCTCTCGTCACCGCGCGGCTGTTGTTGGGCTGCTCGCTGACCGCGCCGGCCGCGCTGGCCCTCGCCACTGAAGGTGGCGGCTCCATGTACCCTATGGGTGCCGAGAACTACTTGTCCGGCGCAATGCCGCCACCGGGTCTGTATGGCACCGTCTACGCCCAGCATTACCGCGCCGACCGTTTGCGCGGCAATGACGGGCGGCAGCTGCCAGTGGACTTCCGCCTGCGCGCCGATGTCATCGCGCCGCGCGTCGTGTGGGTCACCGAGCAGAAGGTGTTGGGCGGCAGTCTGGCGTTCCATGCCATCGCGCCGCTGGTCGAGCTGAAGGTCTCGCTCGATGGCGCCAGTCAGCGCAAGCGCGAGCTGGGCGACATCACGTTCGGCCCCGGCCTGGGCTACCACTACAGTGAAAAAATGCATGCCGCCTATGGCATCGATTTCTTCGCGCCCACGGGACGTTTTGACCGCGACGATCTGGTCAATATCGGCCGTAATTACTGGACCGTGCAACCGGTGGCGGCCTTCAGCTACGTCGATCCGGACGGGCTGAACATCGACATCAAGACCATGTACGACTTCAACCTGCGCAACCGCGCAACCGATTACCGTTCCGGCCAGGAGCTGCACGCCGACTATGCCATCGGCTGGGGCTTGCGCAATGGCTGGGTGCTTGGTGTGGGCGGCTACGTGTACCGGCAGACCACCGACGACGATGTCCGCGGTGAGCGGGTCGAGGACAATAAAGGTCGTGCGTTCGCCATCGGCCCATCGATCAAATACAGCAGTCAGCAAGGTTGGTTTGTGACTGCAAAGTGGCAGCAGGAGCGCGCGGTGCGCAATCGCGCCGAAGGCGACGCCTATTGGCTGAAGCTGGTTTTTCCGTTCTGACCTCTTGGCGAACGATTGCCAATGGCGCTGGCCCCCAAGAACTTCCCGGAGCATGCCTGTATGAAAACCCCGATCTACCAACGTTTTACCTCGACGGCGCAGCTTGACGAGCAGTACGACATCGAGGCCTCGGTCAAGGACTTCGATGGCTATGTTCAGCAATTCATCGAGCAAAGCCAAATCGCACGCGCCCAACTGCCCAATAGGCTGGATGTGCCCTACGGCCCGACCCTGGACGAAACCTTCGACGTGTTTTTCCCCCAACAGGCAACCCCCGAAACCTTGCGCCCGGCAGTGTTCTTCGTTCATGGCGGTTACTGGCGGGCGACCACCAGCAAGGAGTGGAGCTTCGTGGCCAAGGGCTTGGCCGCGCTGGGCGTGGTGACGGTGGTCGAGAACTACACCCTGGCGCCGAAAGTCACCATTGCCGAGATCGTACGCCAGCATCGCGCGGCGTTCTGCTTCCTGTGGCGCAACGCCGAGCGGTTCGGGATTGATCGCGAGCGCATCGTGGTGGTCGGGCATTCGGCTGGAGCCCACGGAGTGGCCGAGCTGCTGGCGACCGATTGGGTGGGCGACTATGGCCTGCCGGCCCAACCCTACCAAGGCGCCATCGCTGTCAGCGGGGTGTTTGACTTGCGTCCGCTGCCGCATACCTTCCTGGCCTCGACAATTGATTTCACCTGGCAATCGGTCGAGTCGCTGAGCCCGATATTGCACATCCCGGCGCAGCTGCCGCCCCTGATGCTGGCCTACGGGCTGCGCGAAACGGACGAATTCCGCCGCCAGACGACGGACTATGCCTGCGCCTGCAGAGAGCACGGTGCGCCGGCCGAGCTGCTCGCGCTGGACTCAGACCATTTCAACATTCTCGACGACCTGGCGGCAGGCAGCGGGCCCATGGTGCAGTGGATCAAGCGGTGGCTAAAGCTGGACGCTCGGGCCTGAATCCGAGAGCGATTTCTGCCTGGTTGTAACTGTTCCTTTGCACCTGAGCGCTTTGGCTCGTTCCAATTGATGCTCTGCGAAACCGACTCAAGAACAACCTGGCTGTGAATTTCAAATCAACAAAAGGTAGGGTTCCCAATGAAAAGCAAAATTGCCGTGTCGGTATTGCTCGCCTCTGTGGCCTTCGGTGTTCAGGCCGCAGAGAACAATATGGTCTGCGAAAAACCACTGCCGCTCTCGGCGCCTCAGGATGAATGGTCACTGTTTCAGGAAACGGTCAAGCGCGCGCCCGCTGTCATGGGCGATGTGCACCGTGAATATTATGGCAAAGGCCTGGATAACTTCGGCGACCTGCGTTTACCCAAAGGCAAAGGGCCGTTTCCGGTTGTAGTGGTGGTTCACGGTGGACGCTGGAGCGCTGATGTCAGCCTCGATTACATGGCGCCGGTCGCTGATCTGCTGACCAAGGCAGGCTTCGCGACGTGGAACATCGAATACAGCCGTGTGGGCAGTTACGGCGAATGGCCGAACTCTTTCAAAACGGTCGCGAGCGCGGCGGACAAGTTGCAGGAGCTGGCGAAGACGTACCCGTTGGACTTGAAGAAAACAGTCACCATCGGTCATTCATCGGGGGGCCATTACGCGCTGTGGCTGGCCGGTAGAAGCCTGTTGAAGCCGGAGTCTGAACTGTATGCCGCGAACCCGTTGAAAATCTCCGGCGTGGTCGTGCTCGATGGTGTGGTCGACCTGGCCTGGTATGCGACCCTGCCCCGCGGCGATGTTCAGGCCAAGGTGCTTGGCAACATTCAAGGTGAGGCGCTGCAGAAGCGTTTGCAGGAAGTCTCCCCGGCGCAAATGCCACTGGTAAAAGTCCCGCAGGTATTCATCACCAATCAGAGTGACCGCTTTCCCTCCGTTCGCGATTACGTGAAGCGCGCAACAGCTGCCGGCGTGCAGTCGCGGTATGACGCGCTGTGTGATTCCAATCACTTTGCGCCCGTGAACACGGCCAACGCCGAGATGGCAGAGAAGCTGGTCAAGTACGTGTCCGAACTGTCCCGATAAAGTCTTGGTTAACTGACTTTCGGACGCTTCGTAACAATCCGCTATCGGCATATAAAAATAATAAAAGTTGAGGGTTATCCCTATGTGGCTTCCTGTAAAGAGTGGAGCTGTGCTGGCGTGTGTCTTGCCGGGCATGCTACTGAGTGTTGAAGCGCTGGCGGAGAGTTCCGACAGCGGTTTTTTAAAGGGAAGTTCTCTGACACTGGATACCCGGCACTGGTATTCCAAAGAGATCGGCAGGCGAGACACGGTCTACCGTTATCGTACCGATGATGGGCCACGGGTTTCGCATGACCGAGTTGCCTGGCAACAGGGCTTCAAGCTGGGGTTTATCTCCGGATATACACCTGGGACGGTGGGCGTGGGGCTTGATCTCGCTGCGTATTCGGTCGTTGCACTGGAGCGCAATCCCGCTGATGCGGCAGGCGGCAGTAACCGCATGCTGGTCAACAGCGACGGTGATGTCGAGCCGAGCTGGAGCCGCCTGGGCGTTGCCGCGCTGAAGTTGCGAATGGCTGAGTCGGAATTGAAAATCGGCCGTCATCAAGTGGCCAACCCCGTGATGAACTTTTCCGATACGCGTACCGTACCGGCGTCTTTTGATGGATGGTCGTTCGAAAACTCATCCATCAAAGGTCTGGTATTGAAGTCCGGTTATTTCTCGAAAATGGCGCCCCGCTATGCGGCCGGCACAGAGCCTATAGGGCTTCAATATGCAATGCGCCCGGTCAGCAGTGACTGGACCGCCTACGCGGGGGGTGATTACACCAGTGCGGGCGGGTTGAAGAGCAGTGTCTATGTTTCCCGTATTCAGGATATCTGGGACCGGGAATATCTAGGCATAGGCCGGGACTTCAAGACAGGAGAGATAAAAACCTCCGTCAAGTTGTCGGCTTACAACACTCAATCCAGCGGAAAACAAGAGGCCGGTTATATCGATCAGCAGGCCTATGGCCTGACGGTTACCCCCAGCTTCAAGAACCATACCGTCGAGTTGGGGCTGCAGAAAATAGTCGGCGATGAGTTCTTCGATTACGTCAAAGAATCGAATGCCATTTCGTTGCCCAATACCATGGTTTCCTATTTCAACGGGCCGAACGAAACCTCGTTTCAGGTCAAATATATCAATGACTGGGCGGCTTACGGCGTGCCGGGCTTCAAAAGCATACTTTGGCATACACGTGGCTGGGGCATTGACGGCACCGGTTACAACGCGGGCAGCAAAGGTGTTTATACCGCTTCACCCCTTCAGGATAACGAGCACCATAATGAAACCGGTGTTTTCGCCAGTTATACCGTCCAGGCAGCCGAACTGAAGGGGGCCAATATCCTTGCCGGCTACGCCTGGCATCGCGCGAGCAGTCATCAGGTCGAGGGCAACTTTGACGAGCTGCGGGTCATCGTGAAAATACCGGTGTCGTTGTTCTGAGATTCCACCGCGTCGCGCTTGGCCTGGTGGATATGCATCCTCCTGCCGCGCCTCTTCGGGTGCGCGGCAGGATGGTTGTCGAAGGCTGCAATCAATCAAAGGGGGGACGCCCGCGACCAGCAGCTTTTGGCCGGAAGCGGTCGTTTGCGCTGGGTAAAAAAAGGCGCGACGCCGATGGAAAATTACTCCGCCAACCAGGATTTCATTTTTTATATCTGAAAAAAAACGGGCGCATTCCGGGCCCGTTTTTCATTTTTTTCCTCGATTTATTCTTTTAGGCTGTTCTACGTTTCGTTGATATCGACCCAGCAGACGCCTGTGACGATACCCCAATTACCCTTCTCGTTAGGCCTCCGCCAGTAAGCCTTAGGTTGGGCTCTCAAATACGCAAGTGCTTGTTCATAGTCAGCCATTTTACGCTCGTCTCCTTTGGGCCCTACGGTAAATCCTCCGGCGCTTTTTAATGTCGGCGAGAAGATGGAGCCATCTTTTGCTTTCGGTACCAAGAGAGACGAGGACACTACTTTTTTGATTCGATTACCTGGTCTTCTTCCTCGAACGGAGTGATCGTTTCTGCAAGCAATGCCTCACCAAATCCGAGAATTTCGGCGTAGCGCTTGCGAAGTAAACCCTCCCTCGCATCCAGGAAATCCCGGAAGCGCTCGATTTTGTAAAGCTCCGGCTCGGCCGGAATCGAGTGCTGATTAATGAACTCAGGGCTGCGGTCTGCCAGCCAAACGTCAAAAGCTGTATCCGATTTCTCGATGTTGTCGAGGTAAGGCAACAATTGCAGATTGCTTAACCGGTCTTTTCCGTGAAGGTAAGCGTCCACCTCCGACTCGGGAATACCTTGGCTCAGCAGCTTCGCCTTGGTCAGGCTGCCCTGAGGAAAGATGTGGTCGATATGGTATTGCGATGTCCCCCAGCGGGTATCCGGATGAAGGAGGGAAATGGCGAAAAAGCAGGTCCATTCCTGATAGGTCAGGGACAGCAGATCGTCCAGGCTACGAGGGTCGGTGAAATCAATTTGGCTCTGCCTGCGTAGACCGATGAGCAACGCTTGTTCCGGGAAATCACTGGAGGTGGCCATGCTCTCCTGAATGATCTTTCGTGACTGACTGATGGTCCCGTCGGACGACCCGCCGAATGTACTTGCCAGCAATGCCTTGACGAGCCATCGGTGCATGGCGCGGACGGCGCCTACGTGAGTGGATTCGGTGGAATTGAAACGCATGGAAGTCTGGAAAAAATAATAAGCGATCGGCAATAGAGCGTTGGCGCTTGTCAGTGTCTCGCGATCAATGCCGAAGTCGTTGGTAAGGCGCACGGTCATTTCGAGGGCGGTTTTGATTCTGCCCCAGTTCTCGCGGATCAGATCCAGATTTTTCTTGGTGAAATTGGACACCTTGTACGCGTTCGGCAAATCCGACAACACCAGACATGCCTTCATGACCCAGTCTTTGTCGAAATTGTTGTTGCGGGCCAGACCGGTGTTCAGGTAATCCACAAACCCATAAATTTCTTCCCGTGCGTTGAGATCTCCCCATGTCGTCGTAATGGTCGACAGCAACAAGTCGGACTTGCTGAGCTTGGTACCGCCTTCATTGGCACGGACAAAAATGTCCAACACTCGCTCCAGGGATCGACTGCTTTCGGTAAAAAAGGCGATGGATTCGTCCACCCAAATGGCGTGGTAGAGCTTCTTCAAGTTTCGCTCGACGATCTTGCGATCCACACGACTGATGTCTTTCTCTTCCAGCGTTTCCAGAGTTTTTTCCAGGTAAGTGTCGAATTGATCCTTGTCCGCAAACTGCATAATGCTGCTGACAGGGAACCAGTGCGCATTTTCCCGATCGGTCGGTGGCGAGGTGAAGAATGACAAGCCGAAGGACACATCAGATTCGGCCTCCTCGTCGCTGGCATCCTTCATCAAATCGAGGTATAGATTTTGTCGTACCCAAGAGTCGGGGTTTTGCCAGCGCTTCCCCTTGAGCTTGACCTTGTAACTGCCCCGCAATCCAATTAGCAGTGACGTCAGTCGTTGCTGACCGTCCAGTACCAACGTCAGGTGTTGGTCGTTGATCTTGGCCTCTTCGTTATGGAAGTCACCGAATTTGAAATCTTCGACAAACTTATAAATATCGAGTTTCTCAGCTTGAGAAGGATCTATATCCCAGAAAAGAAAAGAACTGATGGGGTAGCCTTTAAGCAAGCTGTCGAACAGGCGAACAATCTGTTCCGGTGTCCATACGTAGGGACGCTGAATAGCTGGCAGGTAGTAGTCACGATTCAAGCGGCGGATGACGGCCGCAATGGTGCTGGATTTGTAGGCCATAGTTCGTCCTTGGAGTGCACGTGAAGCGGAAGAGGCAGAGGGAGGGTGAGACTCGGGATCGACGTTAGCTCAGACACTTGAAGGCCGCAACAGAATGGGTTGTGAGAGTGCTCATTCATTTTTTCGCATTTATGCAGGCAATGTGATGTTTGGGAGTTGGGCTCGGAAGAATTGAGGAAGACAAATACGAAGGGGAGATAGCTCTTATGGACAATAAACTGACATCTAAAGTCGCGGTCATTACAGGTGCTGCTCAAGGGATTGGCGCCGCAATTGCTCGAGGTTTCATAGAACACGGCTGCTTTGTTTACCTCACTGACTTAAACGACGAACTGGGGACAGCGACTGCGAGCGCATTGGGAAAACGTGCCGCTTATCTGCATCTTGATGTGCGGTGTGAAGAAAATTGGCAGCGAGTAACCACCCAAGTCGTGGAGACACACGGCAGCCTTGATGTATTGGTAAATAACGCGGGCATTACCGGGTTTGAGCAGGGGGTTGTCCAGCATGACCCCGAGCATGCGCGTCTGGAGGACTGGCGTGCCGTGCATGAGACTAATCTCGATGGGGTGTTTCTCGGCTGTAAATACGCCATTCGCGCCATGCGCCGTACCGGGGCTGGCTCCATTATCAATATTTCCTCTCGCTCCGGGCTGGTCGGAATTCCTGGCGCGGCTGCCTATGCATCGTCCAAAGCTGCCGTTCGCAATCACACCAAAACGGTGGCGCTTTACTGCGCCGAGCAGGGATTGAAAGTTCGATGCAACTCGATCCACCCGGCCGCCATCCTTACTCCAATGTGGGAGCCAATGTTGGGCACTGATGCAGGTCGTGAAGAGCGAATGGCTGCACTTGTTCGAGACACTCCACTCAGAAGATTCGGAATGCCCGAAGAAGTCGCGGCGGTGGCCCTGTTATTAGCCTGCGATGAAGCTGCGTACATCACCGGTAGTGAGTTCAACATTGATGGCGGTCTGCTGGCGGGGTCAGCAGCGACGCCAATAGCGTCGGAGGACAGCGAACGCTGAAACTGGAGATGGGTACGCGCGCTCCTGCAGCTCAGGGAGGCTGGAGCTTCTGGATAAGATGCTCACGATTTGCGCGCGATTTAGAAGGTCTGCATGCAGGTGAACTGACGACGACTGGAACGACTCGCTATGCCCGCAAGTCGTACCTGTTTACGAACATTTCAAGGTACGGCGCAATGGATAAGACAATCACCGTGGATCAACTGGCTACCACCGATCTGGGATCAATCAACGAGATATGGCTCGGCGGAACTCATACCCAGTTATGTCTGTGGCGCGCTGAACAAGTCTTCACCCATGAGATGCTCAGCGAGGGTACCCATGATCAGAATGTTCAACGCCTGTGCTTGCAATTAGTTAATCCTGACGATCGCGACGCGGTGGCCCGTGTTGAAGCGATCGCGCGCGAACGGCTAAAAGAATTGGGCAAGCAGGGCGAGTTTTATCCGGCCGAGAACGCGGACACTCATCAATAGTCGCGCTGCATCTGCTAAAGAATAGGGAGGCGCTAGTGCGCTGTTGCCAAAGCAGCGCCTCAAGCGTGTTCTTCAACCCTGCGCACATCACCCAACGAATCACGCTGCATCGACTGCAGATTCTTTTCGATGGTTTCGCACAGTGCTTCCATTTGAATCTGGTGTTCGCTGTGGCGAAACGGGCTTTGCAGATCGGTGCCGATGCGCTCGATGGCCAGCAGCATGAATCCTACGACGGTCGAGGCCAGCGGCGTGAACCAGCCCAGAGATTCGACCAGGCCCACCGGTACGATCAGGCAGAACAGCGAAATGAACAGTCGTGGAAAATAAACGTAAGGGTAGGGCAGCGGGGTATTGGCGATCCGCTCCATGCCGCCCTGACTGTTGGACAGGTCCACCAGCGTGGACTCAAGCCGTGCCAGGCGAATACTGTCCAGATGCCCGGCCTTGTATTCCCGAGCAAGCAACGTCGCCGAGCCGGTAAGAATATCGTTGGCAAAGTTATTGGTCGTGCCACTGCGGGCGAACTCTTCGGCGGGAATGAAAGCCCGTACCTCATCGGGACACGGTTGGCCCTGCAGATGCGCAGCGAGGCAATTCACATAGGCAACGTGACGACGCAAAAGGGTCGACTTGACCGGATTCACCTCGCTGCCGGCATCGTCCAGCAGCGTCAGCACCTGCCGGGCGAAGCTACGGGAATTGTTGATCATCGACCCCCACAGCGTCCGCGCTTCCCACCAGCGGTTGTAGGCGCTGCTGTTGCGAAAGCTGATCAACACGATCAGCGCCGAACCGAGCAAGGTCAGTGGCATCAGCGGCAGGTTCAACTTGGTGTTGAGAAACAGCATGAAGTCTACGGTGACCGCGATGTCCCAGAGCAGCAACCAGAACAAAGCCCAGCCTACGTAGCCCAGGGTCTTGATGATCAGACGGTATTTTTTGACGATGGCAGCTCTCAAACGGAAACCTCGCGGCGAGCAGTTTGCTTAAACGCTTAAGCTCGGACGATGTCTGGCACCGGCAGTTCCGTGGTGCAGCAGTCAACCGTCAGTCAATGTGCGAAGCCTGACCATTCGAGTCGCCAATGCTGGAGAGAAAGATTCGGGTATCCCGATTAGATCGCAGATGAACCACACGGCAAGCTGACGGCGCCGTTAACGCGAATTGGCGCATGTGGGCCCGTGATGTGTTTCTCGTCTGCCACATGAACCTGAGAAACTTTGGCAGGTTCGCCAGCCGTTCGGGGCAGTTTTCCGGCAAATCTGCCCGAGACTGACCACGATGAAGCAGCGTTCTGCGCAGCACGCGCAAGAAGCGAAGCGTCGCCGACCGGTCGATCCAGATCAGCAGATCGGCACGGGCCACGCGGTTTTCCCAAGTAGTTGAATGGCCACCCTCGAATATCCAGCGATCGCGCGCCTCGACCTCCAGGCATAATCGCGTCTTCTCATCCCGGCTTCTTTCGATCCAGCCTGGCTGCCAATGGATCGTGTCGATATGCACCACTGGCAAACCCGTGCGCTCACCGAGCTTACGCGCCAATGTACTTTTGCCCGACCCTGGTTGACCGACAATCATCACGCGTTGCATCGAAGCTCCTTCTCGCTCTGCAAGCTGTATTTTGGGGCGGGCGATTCTACGGCAATGGCTGTCTCGGTCAATGCCGTGCCGAAGCTGCTGGGATTACTCACAATGAGCCGAGTGCCGCTGCCGTAGTGCCTGGGTTAGCTTTCGTATCTGTTTATATTTCGCGACCACAGCCATGACTGATCGTCAGATCATTGTCCAGACAGCATGAAGTTGCTTTGCGAGCGTGCCGGTCATGCGCCCGCTGTAAAGGTCGGGTGCCGAGTCGGCCATTTTCAGAACTCCGTGCCAGTGCGCCTCATCACTGATTTTGAACTTTGCTTTGCGCGCCATTTCCATTGTTTGAGGTGACAAGCATCCAGCTCCGCGCACCGCAGCTGACTATCACACCTGAATCAAGGAATGAACGTGACTGCTCCCACTCATAAACCTTCTCTGCGCCGGGCCATTACTTTCCCGATGCTGTTTCTGTTTATTCTCGGCGATGTACTCGGCGCGGGTGTTTATGCGCTGGCCGGCACGATCGCGGGAGAAGTGGGTGGCGCAATCTGGGTGCCGTTGCTGATTGCACTGTTCTTCGCCATGTTGACGGCGGGTTCCTACGCAGAGCTGGTGACCAAGTACCCCCACGCTGGCGCGGCTTCGGTTTTCGCTGAAAAGGCATTCAAGTCACCGCTTGTTTCATTCCTTGTCGGTTTTTGCATGCTGGCGGCTGCGGTCACCAGCGCAGCGGGTTTGTCGCTGGCTTTTGCCGGTGATTACCTCAACGCCTTCGTCGACGTATCGCCGCAGATTGCAGCCCTTGTGTTTCTTTTGGCTATTGGCCTGCTCAACGCGCGGGGGATCAAGGAGTCGCTCGGGGCGAATCTGGTGATGACCGTGATTGAGCTGTCCGGGTTGATTCTGGTGATCGTCGCCGCTGTCTGGTATTTGCGCACGGGGGAGGCGGATCTTGGCCGAACGCTCACGTTCAAACCTGGCGTGAGTCCCATGCTGGCGGTGCTGGGGGCGGCATTGTTGGCGTTTTATTCCTTCGTCGGTTTCGAAACTTCGGCCAACCTGGCCGAGGAAATCAAGGACGTGCGCAAGGTCTACCCGCGCGCCTTGTTCGCCGCTTTGCTTACCGCTGGTGTGGTTTACATGGCGGTGGGTGTGGCGGCTTCGTCGGTTCTGCCTACCGAGAAGTTGGTGGCCACGTCGGCGCCTTTGCTCGAAGTTGTCCGCACATCGACCCTCGCAATCCCGCCGGCGCTGTTCTCCTTTATTGCGCTGATCGCTGTGGCCAACGGTGCGCTGTTAACCATGATCATGGCCAGTCGATTGACGTATGGCATGGCCAATCTGGGGCTGTTGCCGGGCGTTTTGGGTGCGGTGCTGCCTGAGCGAAAAACCCCTTGGGCGGCCATTGTCGCAACCACCGTGGTGGCCATTGCCCTGACGCTCACGGGTACTTTGGCAACGCTGGCAGAGACGGTGGTTTTGTTGTTGCTGTTCGTGTTTCTGAGTACCAACGTGGCGGTACTTGTCCTTCGGCGCGACAGGGTCGAGGAGGATCACTTTCGTGTGCCGACCTTTGTCCCGGTGCTTGCGATCGTGTCGTGTCTGGTGTTGCTCAGTCAGCAGGGTTGGGAGACCTGGTTGCGGGCGGGGGCGTTGATCATTGTCGGGGTGTTGCTGCACGGCTGTTCTCGTATCAAATTTTCCGCGATCAGTAAGGCCGGGTAGTGCGGCGGCCTGATGGATTGGTGTCGTTTGTGCGAGCGTCTTCGCGAGCAGGCTCGCTCCCACAGTGGTGGGCGGGCTGGCAACATTCATGAACCAACACTCATTGTCAGTCTGCGGGCGTGTGAGTAAGCTGCCGACATGAATCAGACCTCCGCTTCCCCATCATTTCCTGGCCCCCGTGGTCCAGTCGATCACGACATTCGCGATCAGATTGTCGCGGCCGCCAACGAGCACTTCAGCCAGTACGGCTACGCCAAAACCACGGTGTCCGATCTGGCCAAGGCCATTGGTTTCTCCAAGGCGTACATTTACAAATTCTTCGATTCCAAGCAGGCGATTGGCGAAGCCATCTGCGCGAACTGTTTGGGGCAGATCGTTGCGGCGGTCGAGCTGGCGACCAACGAAGCGGGCCTGACGCCCACCGAGCGCTTTCGCCGGCTGGTAAAAACCGTGATCGCCACCGGGGTGAACCTGTTCTTCAACGACCGCAAGCTTTACGACATCGCAGCCTTTGCAGCGGGTGAGAATTGGCCGAGTGCGCAGCGTTACGATGCGCAGATCAAACGCTTTATCACCGACATTGTGCGTGAAGGGCGCGAGGCCGGTGAGTTCGAGCGCCGTACGCCGCTGGACGAGACCGTCGAATCGATCCACTTGGCCCTGCGGCCCTTCGTCAATCCGCTGCTGTTGCAACACAACCTCGATTTTGTCGAAGTGGCGCCCGCGCTGACTTCCAACCTCATCTTGCGCAGCTTGATGCCTTGACCCTCTGCTGATCCGAATACTCGGATCAGTCGCCCCACACCCCGTTCCCGTCTTGATGCGCCGGCTTCGAGAAACCTTCAAATGGCCAGGGCGTGACTGTTGACTGATATGGTCACGCGGATAACATGGCCGCTGCAGTGCAGATATTTCATTTCCGAGACACCCCTAGAGTTCACACAATGAAAAAAACAATGCTCAAACGCCCGGTGGGGCTGGCTGTCGTTCTTGCGTCGTCCAACGTTCTGGCGGGCGGTTTCGCGCTCAATGAGCAAAGCGTCAGCGGCATGGGATCGGGTTTTGCCGGTCGCTCTTCTTCGGCGGAAGACGCCAGTACCGTTTTCGGCAATCCGGCGGGCATGGCGCGGCTCAAGCGCGAGCAGGCGAGCGTGGGGCAGGCCACGCTGTTCGCGAAGTCCGATATCAGCCAGACCCGCAGCACGTTTGGCGGCCAGGAAGACGGCGACATGGTGCCGACCACCACTGTGCCGATGGGTTATTACGTCAAGCCGATCGATGAGCACTGGGCGTTCGGCGTCGGATTCTACGTGCCGTTTGGTCTGATCACCGACTATGGCAGTGGCTTCGCGGGCCGCTATTACGCCAATAAAAGCGAAGTCACCACGCTGACGTTCCAGCCGACCATCAGCTATGCCTTCAACGACAAGGTGTCGATCGGCCTTGGCCCGACCATCAATCGCATCAGCGGCGAGCTGTCGGGGATGGTGGCCAATCCGCTGAGCCCCGGGCGCAATGACGGCAAAGTCAAAAGCACCGGCGACGATACCGCGCTGGGCTTTAACGCAGGCGTCATGGTGCAGGCGACCGAGCAGACCCGCTTGGGCCTGACCTATCATTCCAAGGTCAGTTACCACCTCGATGCGAAAACCAAACTTACCGATGGCATCTTCAACGTGCTCGGCGTCAGTGGCCGCAGCTATGACGCATCGCTGGACGTCGACACCCCCGAGTCTGTGGACTTCTCGGTGACTCATCAGCTCAATCACGACTGGACGCTGTATGCCGGCAGCACCTGGACGCGCTGGAGTCGCTTCAAAGCGCTGACGATCGAAAACAGTGGACTGCCGCCACTGCTCAGCGGCCAGTTGGGGACAATCAGCGAACAGCAGAACTGGCGCGACACCTGGGCCCACGCCATCGGCGCGGCGTACCGGTTGAACAATCAATGGGTGCTGCGTACCGGGTTCTCGGTTGATCAGTCTCCGGCGAACAACACCAATCGGGGGCCGCGTATCCCAACGGGCGATCGCAAGGTCTTCAGCCTCGGCGCCGGTTGGACGCCAGAGGAGAATGTCACCGTTGATGTCGCCTACTCTTATCTTTGGGAAGAGAGCGTTGAGATCAACGACAGCTCGACAGGCAAAGGTTCGTACAGCGCCAAATACAAAAACAGCGCCAGCGGCCTCGGTACTTCTGTCAGCTATCGCTTCTGATTCAGCGCAAAAAAAACGAGCCTTTAGTGACTGTTGACGTTATCGGTCACACGACTGAGAATATGATGATCATCCTATTTTCAGTAAAGGAATTCCATGCGCCGGCTCCGACCTTTCCCCCTCGCGGTATGTTTGTTGCCCTTGGCCCTGACGGCGTGTGGGGATTCTTCCAACGCAAAAGATCCGCGCACCTTGGCGCCCATTGTCAGATCGACGCCGGTGCAACCGGCAGAAAATGGATCTCGATCATTCACCGGCGTCGTAGCGGCGCGCATCCAGGGCGATCTGGGCTTTCGCGTCTCGGGCAAGGTGCTCGAGCGGCTGGTCGATACCGGTCAAACGGTCAAGCGCGGCCAGCCGCTGATGCGCCTCGACCCGATCGACCTTGGCCTTCAGGCGCGAGCGCAGCAAGAGGCCGTTGCGGCCGCTCGCGCCCGCGCCAGACAGACCGCCGATGACGAAGCGCGCAATCGCAAACTCGTCGCCGCCGGCGCTATTTCGGCATCGGCCTACGATCAGTTCAAAGCCGCCGCTGACACCGCCAAGGCGCAACTCAATGCCGCTGTGGCGCAAGCGGACGTAGCGCGCAACGCCTCGGGTTACGCGGTTTTGGTGGCGGATGCCGACGGCGTGGTGGTGGAAACCCTCGCCGAGCCCGGGCAGGTCGTCAGCCCGGGTCAACCGGTGGTTCGCTTGGCACGCGCCGGTCAGCGTGAAGCCATCGTCCATTTGCCCGAGACCTTGCGTCCCGCAGCAGGCTCCACCGCCCAGGCCAAACTGTATGGCGATACGTCGGCTGCGGTCAGCGCAAGGCTGCGATTGCTTTCCGATTCGGCCGACCGCACCACCCGCACCTTTGAGGCGCGCTATGTGCTGGAAGGCAAGCTGGCCAATGCGCCGATCGGCTCGACGGTCACCGTCGAAATTGCCCAGGGTTCTGCGCCAGAACAGGCGTTGAAAGTGCCCATCGCCGCCATTTACAACCCGGGCAAAGGCCCCGGCGTGTGGGTCATCGCCGGCACACCGGCAAAAGTGAGCTGGCGCCCGGTTGAGGTCCTGGGCCTTAGCGATGACTCGGCTCGGGTTGCCGGCGCGCTCCACATCGGTGAGCCGATTGTGGCGCTGGGTGCGCATCTGCTGCGCGATGGCGAAGAAGTGCGCTTGTCAGCGCGCGACGATGGTCAGGTTGCCGGGAGCCGTCCATGAGCGAGGGCCGGTTCAACCTCTCTGCTATCGCCGTTCGCCAGCGCGCGATCACGGTGTTCCTGATTTTTCTCATCGCCGTTGCCGGCGTCCTGTCGTTCTTCAAATTGGGCCGGGCGGAAGATCCGCCGTTCACGGTCAAGCAGCTAACGGTGATGACCGCATGGCCCGGAGCGACCGCGCAGGAGATGCAGGACCAGGTCGCCGAACCCCTCGAAAAACGCTTGCAGGAACTGAAGTGGTACGACCGCTCGGAAACCTATACCCGCCCAGGGCTGGCGTTCACCGTAGTGTCGTTGCTCGACAGCACACCGCCGTCGCAAGTGCAGGAAGAGTTTTATCAGGCACGCAAAAAGCTCGACGATGAAGCGATCAGGCTGCCGGCGGGTGTTATCGGGCCGATGATCAACGATGAGTTTTCCGATGTGACCTTCGCGCTGTTCGCCTTGAAAGCCAAGGGCGAGCCGCAGCGCTTGCTGGTGCGCGACGCGGAAACATTACGCCAGCGCCTGTTGCACGTGCCGGGTGTGAAGAAGGTCAACATCATCGGCGAGCAGGCCGAGCGGATCTTCGTCTCGTTTTCCCATGATCGGTTGGCGACGCTGGGCCTGTCGCCGCAGGACATCTTCGCCGCGCTGAATAATCAGAACGTACTGACGCCTGCAGGGTCCGTCGAAACCAAAGGCCCAGAGGTGTTTCTACGCGTCGATGGTGCGCTCGACACGCTGCAGAAAATCCGTGACACGCCAGTTGTCGCGCAGGGGCGAACGCTCACGCTGTCTGACGTGGCCACGGTTGAGCGCGGTTACGAAGACCCCGCGACCTTTCTGGTGCGCAACAATGGCGAAGAAGCGCTGTTGCTTGGCGTAATCATGCGCGAGGGCTGGAACGGTCTTGATCTGGGCAAGGCGCTGGATGCCGAGACGGTCAAAATCAATGGGGAAATGCCCCTCGGCATGACCCTCTCCAAAGTCACCGATCAGGCGGTGAACATCGACTCGGCCGTGGGCGAGTTCATGGTCAAGTTTTTTGTCGCGCTGCTGGTAGTCATGCTCGTGTGCTTTCTGAGCATGGGCTGGCGTGTCGGCGTAGTGGTAGCAGCGGCGGTGCCGTTGACCCTGGCGATCGTGTTTGTGGTGATGGCGGCCACCGGCAAGAACTTTGACCGGATTACCCTGGGGTCGCTGATCCTCGCGCTCGGGCTGCTGGTAGACGATGCAATCATCGCCATTGAAATGATGGTGGTGAAAATGGAGGAGGGCTACGACCGCATCAAGGCCTCCGCTTATGCCTGGAGCCACACGGCGGCGCCGATGCTGGCCGGTACGCTGGTGACGGCGATTGGCTTTCTGCCGAACGGCTTTGCGCAGTCCACGGCGGGCGAGTACACCAGCAACATGTTCTGGATTGTCGGCATCGCGCTCATTGCTTCGTGGGTCGTCGCCGTGGCATTTACGCCTTACCTTGGGGTGAAGCTGTTGCCCGACATCAAAACAGTCGAGGGCGGGCATGCGGCGATCTACGACACGCCGCGCTACAACCGCTTTAGGCGGATTCTGGCGTGGGTGATTACGCGCAAATGGCTGGTGGCGGGCATGGTGGTTGCGCTGTTTGCGGTTGCGATTCCGGGCATGGGGCTGGTGAAAAAACAGTTCTTTCCCACCTCTGACCGCCCCGAAGTGATGATCGAAGTGCAGATGCCCTACGGCACGTCCATCGAGCAGACCAGCGCCGCAGCGGCCAAGGTCGAGGCCTGGCTGCAAAAGCAGGATGAAGCGAAAATCGTCACGGCCTATATCGGCCAGGGCGCGCCGCGGTTTTTCCTGGCGATGGCGCCGGAGTTGCCGGATCCATCGTTCGCCAAAATCGTTGTGCTGACCGACAACCAGGACGCTCGTGAGACCCTCAAGTTGCGCTTGCGCGAAGCGGTGGCCGAAGGTCTCGCTCCGCAGGCTCGCGTCAGGGCAACGCAGATCGTGTTCGGGCCGTATTCGCCATTTCCGGTGGCCTACCGGGTGACGGGGCCTGATCCGGCGAAATTGCGCGACATCGCCGAGCAGGTCAGGGCGGTGATGCAGGCCAGCCCGATGATGAGAACCGTCAACACCGACTGGGGCCCGCTGACGCCGACGCTGCATTTCAACCTGGATCAGGATCGTTTGCAGGCAGTGGGGCTGACGTCCAGCGCAGTCGCCCAACAATTGCAATTTCTGCTCAGCGGCGTGCCGATCACGGCGGTGCGCGAAGACATCCGTTCCGTGCAGGTCGTTGGCCGTGCGGCGGGCAATATCCGCCTTGATCCGGCGCAGATCGAAGGCTTCACCCTGGTCGGCGCAGCGGGGCAGCGCATCCCGCTGTCGCAGATCGGCCAGGTCGAAGTGCGCATGGAATATCCGATCCTGCGGCGCCGTGATCGCACGCCGACCATCACCGTGCGTGGCGACATCGCCGAAGGCCTGCAGCCTCCGGACGTCTCGGGCGTGATCATCCAGCAGTTGCAGCCGATCATCGCGCAATTGCCGTCCGGTTACCGGATTGAACAGGCGGGTGCAATCGAAGAGTCCGGCAAGGCCGGCAAGGCGATCCTGCCGTTGCTGCCGATCATGATCGCCATGACCTTGCTGATCATCATCGTCCAGGTGCGTTCGATCTCGGCGATGATCATGGTCTTCCTCACCTCGCCGTTAGGCTTGATCGGTGTGGTGCCGACGCTGCTGATCTTCAACCAGCCATTCGGCATCAATGCGCTGGTCGGGCTGATTGCGCTGTCAGGGATTCTGATGCGCAACACGCTGATCCTGATCGGGCAGATTCATCACAACGAGCAGGAAGGCCTCGCGCCGTTTCATGCCGTGGTCGAAGCGACAGTGCAACGGGCGCGGCCGGTATTGTTGACCGCGCTGGCGGCGATTCTGGCGTTTATTCCGCTGACCCATTCGGTGTTCTGGGGGACGCTGGCGTACACGCTGATTGGCGGCACGTTTGTCGGCACGATTATCACACTGGTATTTCTGCCGGCAATGTATGCGATCTGGTTCAGGATTCGGCCTGAGAACAAGGGGCATTCGGACACTGTAAAAACTGCCTGAGCAGATGATTCGAGGTCTCTGGGCTGGCCTCTTCGCGGGCAAGCCTGCTGCCGCATAAACCGTTTGGTTACGCAGAAAGGGCGGCCGTCTGAGACAGTGCGGCCGCTTCTCGTCTCACTCGGCCAATTCGATCAGTTCGCCACCGTCCTTTGTCAGCCGCTGCAAAAACGCCTGTGCATCCAGCAACTGATACGGAAAATACAGCCCCGGCTCGACCGGTGGCTGCCCGTCCAGCCCAAGCAGTCGCTCCAGCAGCATGGCCACGCTGAGCCCGGTCAATGCCGCCGCACCTGAGCGATGAACCAGGGCGTGCCGTGTGCGCAAGGGCTGCCCTTCGTGGTCCGTTCCCGCGAGTTCGATGAGTATCTCGGTCGACATCGGCTGGCCCTTGCGCCGGGTCGAGCTGACGCCGCTGGCGAGGTTGAACTCAACGTTCGCAGCGTCCGTGGCAGCGGCGAGGCCGGTGACGTCGATGGAGGAAAAGCCGCTGCCGTGCAGGGTCGTGCCGTCGACGGCGCGGAAGCTGGCCTTGGCGTCGTCGCCTTCACGCCAGATGAACTCGCCGTCGCGACGGGTCAGTGCGGCGGGCAGCATTTTGCTCAGGTGTTCGAAATCGACGGCTACAGTCGGGCCACCGCCGTCCTGTTCGTCAACCAGCGCATGGATGCAGATGTCGTGCACGTGGGCGAACACCTTGGCGATGTGCAGCGTTGCCACGGTGGTCGCACCGACCATCCATTCGTAGCCGAGCACAATCGGCGACGCGTCGGGCGTGTGCATGAAACGGGCGATTTGCGGTGCGATTTCGAACACACCGGAAGAAATGCTCAAGTGTGGCACCTTGCGGTTTTGTGCAAAGCGCAGCCCGGCGAGGGCATGGTCCATGTAGAAGAGGGCGATGGCGCTGACGGGACGATCACCCAGCCCAAGATCTTTTGCGCGAGGATCGATGACCACACCTTGGGCATTGCCGATTTGCTCAGCGGCTTGCTCTGCCTTGGCGAGGTCGCGTCCGCCGATCAGCAACGGAACGTTCGGGTGCGCCGCGCGCAATGCGCGGGCCGTCTGGTGGCCGATGGCGCCGGAACCGCCCATGAACAGAATGGGATGAAGTGGCATGAATCCTCCTCATTTTTTTCTGGATTGAAGCGTGCGTGGGTCAGATACCCTAGCACGCACTTTGCTCATCGCCCGTTTCGTCGCTCGCCGTTCCGACGAACGCCGGCAGGCAAATCCGCTCGCTCCACTTCGCTCAGTAGCGCCAGAAAACCGGAGTGATCAGCACCAGAACAGTCAGTATTTCAAGCCGTCCCAACAGCATGCCTACTGTCAGCAGCCACTTTGCGGCGTCGGGTAGCGATGAGAAGTTGCCGGCGGGGCCGATGATCGTGCCCAGGCCGGGCCCGACATTACATACCGCAGTGGCGGCGCCGCTCAATGCGGTGGTCCAGTCCAGCCCGATCAGCGCAAGCCCCAGTGCGATCAAGGCGATGGTGATGGTAAAGAAAAAGGAGAACGTCAGGAGCGAGCGCAGAATGTCTTCGTCGATCGGGTGACCGTTGTATTTTTTCTGAATGACGGCGCGGGGGTGGATCAGTTGCTTCAAGCTACTGACCAAGAGGGCCGCAGCGACCTGGAAACGGAAAATTTTCAGGCCGCCAGCCGTCGAACCTGAGCATCCGCCAACAAACGTCAGGTAAAAGAACAGCAGAACGGCAAAGCTGCCCCATAGCGTGTAATCGCCTACCGCAACACCCGTCGTCGTGACCACCGAGGTGACATTGAGCGCGACAATCCGAAACGCATCCAGCCATGAGTGTTCGCTGTGTACGTATAGCCATGTCCCCACGGCCAGCCAGGTCGCGACCAGAAATCCAATGAAACCCCGCACCTGCTTATCCTTGATCAAGGCAAACCGGTGTCCACGCAAGGTCGCAACGTAAAGAGTAAACGGCAGGCTGCCCAGAATCATGATGACAACGGCCACCCAGTGAATCGCTGGCTGCGTCCAATGCCCGAGTGAGGCATCGGAGGTCGAGAAGCCGCCCGTGGAGATTAGCGACATGGCGTGATTGAGCGCTTCAAACGGCGTCATCCCGGCAGCCCAGAGGGCGGTTGCACCGATGCCAGTCAGGCTCAGGTACAGGATGAGAATGTATTTGGCGGCGACGTGGGAGCGCGGCGTGACTTTTTCTGACCAATCCGAGGATTCGGTTTGGAAAAGCCGCATGCCCCCCACGCGCAACAGGGGAAGGATGGCCACTGCCATGCCGATGAAGCCGATGCCTCCAAGCCAATGCAACATCGAACGCCAGATCAGCAAACCCGGTGAGGCCGTATCCAGTCCGGACAGGACGGTAGAGCCGGTTGTCGTGATGCCGGACATCGTTTCGAAGAAGGCGTCGGTGTAGCTGATATGGCTGATCAGCACCATGGGCAATGCCGCGAAAGTGCACACAACTACCCAGCTGCCGGTCGTCAGCAGATACATGTCTCTGGGCCGTAACTGAGCGGTCTCGGGTCGGCCCCGAACGACCAGCACAATGCCGCAGGTGAATGTGACAAGACTGGCCCAAAGGAACGCCGACAGATCGTCACTGCGATCGAAAACGAGCAGCGTGACCATCGGAATGGCCATGCTGACCGCCAGCGTGATCAGGAAAATACCCAGGATAAAGGCGATGAGCCGCAGTGCTGCGAGTGACATGAAAGGTAGCCCGAAAAATCAACGCCGCGCAGTATCGGCCGGCTCGCGGTTATGCCCCGTAAAATTTGCGTAAAAATTACGGGGCATGTAAAGGCGCGGCGGCAGGTTGATTCACAGGTCTGGGCGCCTGGCCCCTGCTGCCACCGCCTGGTTCAGCCCACCAGATGAAGGAACTGCATGTGCCGCTCGTATTGATCGAGGATATCTCCGATCACCTCTTCGCGTGACCAGCCCATGATGTCCTTGTCTTGCCCACCTTCTCGCAAATGCACTTCGGCCCTGAAATATTTGCGATCCTCGTCCTGAGTGTCACCCATGACGAAACTCGGCATTGCGTAGGGGTGTGGGCGCACTTCATAAATGAACTGGGGGTTGTCGGCACTGCCGACGCTGAGTCGGACGCTGCTGTCTTCCAGGTCTTCGACATTGCACACATAGCCCTGCTTTCGCCATTCCTCAGCCACCGACAGACACGCCGGTTTCGCCGTCTCGGTAATGAAGCGAAGCACATGTGAACGCCGCGGGAACATGGCCATGGTCCGTAGCCTGCGTTGCCAGCTCCCCGGGCTGCGGCTTACCCCGGGCGACATCGACTGATAACGCAGTCCGCGTTTGGTCGCGTCAAGTTTCAAGGCTTTGAGAAGACCTCGCATGCTGAAAAGCAGGGTAATGGTGAACGGCAGGGCGCTGGCGATGGTCGCGGTCTGCAAAGCCTTCAGACCATCTGCCAGGAGCAGAGCAATGGCAACCAGGCCCATGCTCGAAGCCCAGAACACGCGCTGCCATACCGGCGTGTTTGCCGATCCGCCCGAAGCCAGCATGTCGACAACCATCGCGCCGGAGTCTGCCGAGGTGACGAAGAACACCACGACCATCACAACGGCGACCAGCGAGATCACTCCTGAAAACGGGAAATGCTGAAGGAAGGCGAAGAGCGCGAGGGAGGTGTCCTTATCAATGGCTGCGCCCAGGTCGGTGATGCCTTCGGTGAGAATCATGTGAATGGCGGTATTACCGAACACGGTCATCCACAACAGCGTGAAGGCTGCGGGAACAAGCAACACACCCATGACGAATTCGCGGATGGTGCGGCCTCGGGAAATGCGTGCGATGAAGAGCCCGACAAAGGGCGACCAGGCCAGCCACCAACCCCAGTAGAACAATGTCCAACCGCCGATCCAGTCGGTGGGTTGGTAGGCATAAAGGTTCAACGTTCTGCTGACGATTTCGGTGAGATAGCCACCGGTGTTCTGCACGAAGGTTTGCAGGATGAGCACCGTAGGGCCGAGTACGATCACCATCAACAACAGCAGCACAGCCAATCCGAGATTGAGTTCCGAGAGGCGGCGCACTCCTTTGTCCAGACCGGTGACAACCGAAACAGTGGCGAGCCCGGTCGTGGCGATAATCAACAAGATCTGTACGGTGGTATTGATCGGAACGCCGAACAAGGCGTTCAGACCCGTGTTGATCTGCGCAACACCAAAGCCCAGGGACGTTGCGACACCGAGCACCGTGCCGATGATGGCGAAGATGTCGACGGCATGACCTATCGGCCCGTAGATACGATCTCCGATCAATGGATAAAGGGCTGATCTGAGCGTGAGCGGCAGGCCGTGACGATAACTGAAATAGGCCAGAATCATTGCCACGATGGCGTAGATCGCCCAGGCATGCAGGCCCCAATGGAAGAAGGTGATCTTCATTGCTTCGCGTGCAGCCTCGACGGTGTTGCCGTCTCCGACTGGCGGGTTGAGAAAATGCATGACCGGTTCAGCCACGCCAAAGAACATCAGGCCGATCCCCATGCCGGCCGAGAACAGCATCGCGAACCAGGTTGTGCTGCTGTAATCAGGGCTGCTGTGGTCGGGGCCGAGTTTTATATCGCCGTATCGGCTGATACCGAGAAACACAACGGTACCAAGGATGATCGCTACGGCAAGAATGTAGAACCAGCTGACATTGGTGATGATCCAGCTTTGAACATCGGCAAACACCAACTGAGCGTGGGCCTGGAAAACACTGGCATAGATAACCAGCAATAGCAGGATGATTCCCGATGTATAAAAAACCGGCGGGTTGAGTGTGGGCGTCGCGCTTGGGTCGGCCTTGGCTGTCATATGAATCTCCTCGGGACGGTCACAGCGATTCGTGTTCCTCTCTCGCTGATGCAGGGCGTTGCAGATGACTCTGCACATCCAGGTACGTTCCGTTCAGCGCTGATATCAAAATAGACGTTCGCAGTCTATTAGGTTGGATCCTGGATCCAATTATTGATGTATTTTATCGTTAGTCGACAGGCGGTAGACTAAGACTATTGCTAGCAGTGATGGCGCAATGACATATTGCAGCATCTTTCCTCACCTCACGATGTACCGAAAATGCGCCCCCTCAAGTCACTTGTTGCAGCGTCGATGCTGCTCAGCGGGTGCAATGGAATGCCAGTCGCTTTTGTTCAGGATCCTGTTTTAGACCAAGCCTTTGTCGTTCACTCCGGCGCGCCTTTGCCTTACCTGCTGATGGGTTCGGCTGTGCAATGGAATGAAGATTTCGCGGTGACGGTGAAGCACATTCCTTACTTGTCGGGCACGGTGTTCCAGGGCCAGGCAGACGTGCAGTTCTTCCGCCACAAGGCCAATAGCGTGCCGGCGTGGCGCGGTTACAAGCCGGGCGAAGAGCTGACCTCGGTGGGGTTCAATTCGCTGTACATGTCGATCAAGGGCACCGGCCAGGCCTTGCCGGCCATGGTTCGCCTCGACGTCAAAGAGGGCAACGTGCTTTACGGCACCCACAATGGCGCGCTGGCCAAAGGCATGTCCGGCGGGCCGGTATTTTCCGCCGATGGCAAAGTGGTTGGCATCAACGTGGCATTCCTCACCCGTGATGACGTCAGTCGGCTCAAACGCCCGGACCTGATCGATCAACCGCGCGTGAGCATTTTCCTGCCGTACGCGGAAATCAATCGCGAATGGTCGCGCTATCAGGCCAGCATCACCCCGGCAGCGCCACCAGCGACCAAGCTGGCCAGCCGTTGATCAGCGTTCGCGCAACGCTTCGCGGGCGCGATTGAGCGGTTTGATCAGGTAGTCGAGCACGGTTTTTTCGCCGGTACGGATGTCCACCGTGGCGATCATCCCGGGCACGATGGCGAAGCGTTTGCCGGCCTTGTTGCGCAGTTCATCCGAAGCGGTGCGGATGAATACGCGGTAATAGAAGATCTCCGGTTTGGCTTCGTCCTGAATCGTGTCCGGCGAGATTGTCACCACTTCGCCGTCGAGGCTGCCGTAGATCGAGTAGTCGTAAGCGGTGATTTTCACTTTCGCTGCCTGGCCAGGATGAATGAAGGCAATGTCGCGCGGCGAGATGCGTGTCTCGATCAGCAGTTGCTCATCCAGCGGCACGATCTGCATGACCTGGCCGTTGGGCGCAATCACGCCGCCAATGGTGCTGACCTCGATGTCCTTGACGATGCCGCGCACCGGCGAGCGCAGGGTCAGGCGTGACAGCGAGTCGGTGCGACCACGGATCACCGCTTCGAGCATCTGCGCCTCGGCGTTGGCTTTGGCCAGATCTTCGCGCGCGCGAACCATGTAATCGGAACGCGCTTCGGTGGCCTTCAATTCAAGCTCCGAGCGCTGGCGGGTCAGACGCAAGACTTCGACCCGGCTGGAGGCGCCGATCTTCGCCAGATTTTCGGTGATCGCCAGTTCGCTGCGCACCAGTTTCAGCGAACTCTGAATGCCGTCGAGGGTTTGCGCCAGACCTTTGCGCCGGGTCTGGTAGAGCTCGGTTTCGGCACGGATCAAATCGGGGAAGTCCTGCAACGAGGGATCAAACGTCAGCGGTTTTTCGCTGACTTCAGCCTGCAAGCGATTGACGCTGGCCAGCGCTGCACGGTACTTGGCCGCGCTTTCGCCGACGTTGGACTGGTTTTTCACCGGGTCCAGTTGGGCCAGAATCTGCCCGCGCTCGACCAACGCACCTTCGCTCACATTGAGCTGCTCGAGGATGCCGCCCTCCATCGACTGGATCACTTGTTCGCGAGAGCTCGGCACGACCTTGCCGGTGCCGGTCGATACCTCGACCACTTCAAACCACGCTGCCCAGGCGATGAAACAGGCGAGCATCAACGCGCACCCCCAGATTACTTTCGCGCCGCCGGCGAGCGCGCGCTCATCGTGGCCGTCGAGGTAGGACATCGGGTCGGGTACGTCGGTCATCATCGGTTTCATACCGCCACTCCTTTGCCGGGGGCACGCAACCGCGCCAGCGCGGCGTCGCGGTGGTCGTCAATGACGATGCGCCCGTTGTCGAGGACGATGATCCGCTCGACCAGTTGCAACACACTGACCCGGTGCGTGGCGACCACCAGCGTTCGGCCCTGGGTCCAGGTCGCGAGTTTTTCCAGCAGCAGACGTTCGGTGACGTCGTCGAGTGCAGCCGTCGGTTCGTCAAGCAACAGCACTTGTGGCTGACGCAACAACAAGCGCGACAGCAACAGGCTCTGGCGCTGACCGCCCGACAGGCCCAAGCCACCTTCAAGCACCAGGTGATCCATGCCTTTGGGCAGTTGACGAACGAAATCCAGCGCACCGGTAACGTTCAACGCCGCGATGATTTCCTGATCGCTGGCCTGACCGGCGCCGAGGGTGATGTTGTCGCGCAGGGTGCCGTGAAACAGTCGCGCCTGTTGCGACAGCAGGCCGACGTCGCGGCGCAGGTCGGCCGGATCCAGATGCGCCAGGGCGATGCCGTCCAGCGTGGTTTCGCCGCTGCTCAGATCCATTGCACCGCCCAAGGCCTGGAGCAACGTTGATTTGCCGGCGCCGTTGCGGCCGAGCAGGGCGATGCGCTCGCCGGGGCGGATGGTCAGATCGATGCTGTTGAGCGCCGGGGACGATTCCTCGCTGTAGCGAAAACTCGCCTGACGCAGGCGGTAGTCGCCACGAATCGCCGGCAGGTGCACACGCTGGCTGCCTTCGGGATGATCCACCGGCATCTGCATGATCCGGTTCAAGCCTTCGAGCGCCACTTTGGCCTGCTGCCAACGGGTGAGCACGTGGGTCAGTTGTGCCATCGGCCCCATCATCCGTGACGACAGAATCGACGCCGCGACGAGGCTGCCGGTGGTCAGGTCGCCGGCAATCACCATCGGCGCGCCGAACACGATCACCACGGCAAACACGCCGCCCTGCACATTCTGCGTCCAGGCCACGAGGCTGTTGGTCAGGGAGCGCAAACGCAAGCTGCTGTCCGCCGAGGCGGCGTTGTACTGATTCCACTGTTGCTGGAAACGCTGCTCGGCTTGCAGCGCCTTGATGTCGTCGAGGCCCTGAATACTTTCCACCAGCATGGCGTTGCGCAGCGCCGCTTCGCGCATCGACGCATTGGCCAGTTTGGCCAGACGCGGTTGCGCGATGATTCCGGGCAACAGCATGAACACCAGCGCCACCAATGGAATCAGCACCAGCGGACCGCCGATCAAATAGAACACCAGCAGGAACAGCAAAAAAAACGGCATGTCCGCCAGCGCCGTGGCGGTGCTTGAAGTGATCAGATCGCGGATCTGCTCCAGCTCGCGCAGTTGCGAAATGAACGAGCCGGTGGACTTGGGCCGGGCGGAATTACGCAAGCGCAGCGCATGACCAAACACCAGATCGGACACCCGCAAGTCAGCGCGCTTACCCAGCACATCGGTAATGCGCAGACGCAGAATGCGCATGACGAAATCGAACAGCAGCGCCAGCATCACTCCGCCGAACAAAACGTACAGGGTTGGCAAGGATTCCGCCGGAATCACCCGGTCATACACCTGCATGGAAAACAGCACCCCGGCCATGCCCAAAAGGTTCGCTACCAGCGAGGCGATCATCACCTGGGTGTACGGCCGCAGATCGGTGAGGACGATGCGCCGGAACCAGTGTTCGTCGTAGGGCTTGATGTAGTCGTTGGTACGCACGTCGGCCACCGGTTGCGTCGGGCGCAGAATCACCGTGCGCAGGGCCTGCTCGGCGAGAGCGCCGGCTTCCATGCGACTCTGCAAACCTTGATCGCCACTGAAGCAGATCCCCAGTTCGCCGGTCTCGCCGATGCTTTCGAGTACGCCGACCTGACCATCGCGCAGTTGCACCACCAGTGGCGTGCGCCAGCGGCTCAGGCTCTTGTTATCGAAGCCCGCAAATTTGACGCTCAAACCGGCCTGACGGGCCATGTGCCGAACCACCTCTTCGACGCGGCCTTCGCTGTGCACCGAAGCCAGGTGCACACTTTGCGGCGAGACGTCGAGGCGATAGTGGCGGGCGACCTTGAGCACCGCTTCCAGCCACGGCGAATAATCTTCGCGAGCCTCCGCAGCGGCGGGTTCGGGAACAGTGATGCTGGCATCGGTCATGGCAGGATCTCGAAATTCTGGGTGGCACTGTGGTCGATGCCGAAGACCCGGCGAATCGCACCGCTGTTGTAGAAACAGTCGATCTGCAGGCGTTGCAGATCGGCCCGGGTGTTGACCAGATCGAAGCGCGACTGGTGGATTTCCTGCTCGGCGTTCAGCAGGTCGAGCAGCGGTCGCGTGCCCAGTTCCAGGTACTGGCGGCCATACAACATGCGTGCCTCGGTGATGCTGGTCTGGCGAAATTGCAGCGAGCGCAGCCGCCGGTTCAGGCCCGAGGTTTGCGCCTGGGCTTCAGCCAGACCCTGGCGCGCTTGCAGGCGGGCGAAGTCTTCGGCTGAATCCGCTGCGGTCAGCGCATGCCCGGCAGCGCGGCTGCGTGCACTGATGGCACCGCCCTGATAGATCGGCACTTCGAGGTTGAGGAAGATCCCGACTTGGGTGCGATCGGCGCGCGAGTTCTGCTCGTCGTAGTTGTTATCAAGGTACTGGTTGACCGAGGGTTGCAGCGACAGCGTCGGGTAGGCCTCGGCTTTGGCCTGGGCCAGCTCGGCCTGGGCCTGGGTGCGTTGCGCAGCCGCCTGGAGAACGGCGGGTAGGGTGTCGGAGATCTGCGAGGCGTCGCAGGCCTGGGTTAGCGTAGGCGCGGCGGCGTCGCTGACCGCCGGCGGCGTGCGCCGACCGAGCAGACTGGTCAGCGTCGCTTGCCAGCGTGCGTATTGCGCCTTGAATTCCTGCAACGTCGCCGTCGCGCCTTCGGCCCGGGACTGCGCCTGGACCATATCGGAACGGGTGCTGGCGCCCATGTCGCTGCGCTGTTTGGCCAAGTCGACGATGCCACCGATGCCCTGAATCTGTTCACGGGCAACCTCAAGCAGACGCTGATAACGCTGCACCTCGATGTAGGCCCTGGCGGTGTCGCGGGCGATGTCGTCGATCGCCAGCAGAATCCCGGCCTGACTGCGCGCGACCCGCGCCCGGGCAGCGTCGACCGAGCTGGACACCTTGCCGAAGTCGTACAGCATCTGCTTGAGGGAAATGTTCACCGACTGGCTGCCGGCATCGCTGCCGTAACCGCTGGTGTAGCCACCCTTGATGCCGCCGGTGACCTGCGGGTAATAGCCGGATTCGGCGACGTTGACCCCTTCGCCTTGCTGGAACAGCGTGCCGATGGCTTCGCCGATCCGTGGGTGCCAATCCACGGCCAGCCTGACCGCTTGTTCCAGCCCCAACGCATCGGCAGACGCTTTGGAAGCAAGGGCAGGGCGCTGACGATAGTCCTTGCCTGCCGGTTGTTGCAGTTGCGACGGGCTGATGCTGCGCAAGCTGCTGTCGAGATTGTCGTCGGCGCGAACGCCGACGGTGAAAGCGGGGTAGAGGCCGATGGTCAACAGGACCACCGGCCATTTCTGGCGAAAAACTGACTCCACAGACTTCCCTTACTGTTGAGAGACGGACGTTGCTGATGCCTTGTTTCAAACCACTTGAATGCCGTTCTGCACCCACAAGTGGTGGCTCGGATCCTCCTGCGCCGTGTATTGAACATAATCGATGCCGTCGGCCTGCTGCGTGCCATCGGCGGACCAGCCATCGGTCATGTGCACGCTGTCCTTCTCGTCACCCTTGATCAGCAGGGTGTTGTTGTCAGACGAAGTGATCGCCAGCAAATCGTTGAGGTTCAGGGTTAGCGCAACCGCACTGGAATGGTTGAGGTCGAGGATTTCGACGTTGTGAATCCTGCTCTGCAGATCGCCAAGGTTGATCGATACGTCACCACCGGCCCAGAGCAGGGTGTCGGTGCCGCTACCGCCATCTACCGACGTGAATTGCTGGTCGGCGATGATCAGCGTGTCGTCGCCACCGCCACCTTGCAGCGTGACAGCGCCACCGTGCGAGCCGTCCAGCGTGTCGTTGCCCTCAGCGCCCTGAATCAACTCACTGCCAGTGGCACGGGCGAGACCGAGGTCATCGCTGGCCAGCGCCGAGAACGCGGTGCTGGCGAAAGCGCCAGCGTTGTTCAGGTCGATGGTCAGCGTCGCGGTATCGACCGTGCCGTTCGGGTGGGTGAGTTGATAGGTGAAGGTGTCTTCCTGGCCGATCACCGCATCGGTCAGCCCGGCCTTGAGCGTGTAGGTGTAATTGCCGTTGGCCTGGACCAAAAGCGTGCCGTAGTTGCCGACCAGCGAGACGCCGTTGTAACCCGGCGCCACGTAACTGCCGGCGACCAGCACGCTGAGCAGGGTGTAGACCGAGCCGAGCACATCGGCGCCGCCGCCCGCGGTGTCGGTGAGCAGGTTGCCGGAGACGGGCGTGTAGCTGCCGACCACGAACTGGTTGGTGTAGGTCGCCGCGTTGATCAGGCTGGTATTGACGCTGGTGAGCAGACCGAGGCCGCCCACCGCCACCCGCACCTGATAGCTACCGGCGGTCTGGTCGTCGAACTTGATCCCGTAATTGCCGCCGCCGAGATTGAGCAGGGCATTGCCACCGTAGCTCTTGACCAGTACGTACTGGTTGGTGGCGGTGTTGAGTTTGTACAGGCCCACCGTCATCGAGCCGAGCAGCGCCAGCAGGTTGCTGGAGTTGACCACCACGGTCAGGTCACTGACGGTATCGGCCGCGACCACCGTGTTGTAGTTACCGCTGCCGCCGCCCAGCAGCACGTTGAACGTGCCGAGGGCGGAGTTGGTGGTGACTTCGCGGTTGATCAGGGTGACGTCGGTCGAGGCAATGTCCGGCGTGGCATCGACCACCAGCGCCGGGCTGCCGAGATTGGCGTCGTTCCACACTTCGGTGGCTTGCGGACTGTCAATGCGCACGTAGAGATTGGCGGTGTCGCTCAAGCCGTTCGGGTGCACCAATTGATAGTTGAAGACATCAACCTTGCCAACGCTGCCCACACTGCCGTTGGGCTTGTAACTGTAGGTGCCGTTGGCGTCGATGGTCAGCGTGCCGTACAGCCCTTGCACCGTGGTGCCGGCCCCGGCGCTGACCCAGGCGCCGTTCTTGAAGATCTGCAATTGCGCGCCGTTGTCCGGACCGGTCTGATCGACCGTGCCATCGACGCCGACATTGGTGATGACGTTGCCGGTCACCGCGGGTCCGGCAATGCCGTTGAACTGCGTCAGGCTGCTGACGTCCAGTTGCAGTTGCGTATTGACCGTGGTCAGCACGCCGATGCCGGTGCTCGATACCGTCAGGCGATAATCGCCTGAAAGCAGATTACCGATGTCGACCCGCACGCCCTGGCCGGTCAAGGCAATCAGATCGAGCAGGCCGCCACTGCCGTTGACATCCAGAGTCACCCAGGTGCCGCTCGCATTTTTTACCTGCAGGGTATAGACCACGCCATCGAGCAGGGAAATCAGGCTGTTGGTGGTCAACGTCAGGGTCGGATCAAGCTGCGTGCCGCCGGCCACGGTGAAGGTGAAGGTTTTCGAGAATCCGGCCAGCAGTGTGCTGAACGAGTCGTTGAACGTCTGAGACGCGGTGACTGGTGCCAGGGTGACGGTGCCTACGACGAGGTTATCGCTGGCGATCACCGGCGCATTGACGTCGACATCCGGCGCGGTGACGTTGGCGGCGATCGATACGTTGCCGCGTGCGTCGCTGAGGTTGATGGTGAGTTTTTCGCCGTTGATCTGTGCGCTGCTCAGAGCGACGGTGAACACACCGAGGTTGTTTACCGTGCCAGTGCCTAGAACGGCGCCGGTGGCCGACTTGATGGTCACCGTTGCGCCGGCCTCACCGGTACCGGTGACGGTCAGACCATCGGCACCGACCAGTAGCGCCGTGGCGGCCGCGGGTGGCGTGAGGTCTGGCGCCGTCGCGCTCGCCGCAGCAGATACGTTGCCGCTCGGATCGGCCTGGGTGACGCTGAGCACTTGGCTGTTGATCTGCGCCGAGGCCAGCACCACGGAGAAACTGCCATTGGCGGCGACGGTGGCGGTGCCGAGCACGACACCGCCGACGCCACGCACGCTGATGGTCGAACCGGGCACACCAACGCCGGTGAGCAAGGTGCCGCTGCCATTGACGCTGACACCAGTCGGCGCACCGGGTGCGGTGATATCCGGCGCCGTCACGCTGGCATTGGGCGACAGGTTGCCGGCCGGGTCGACCAGGCGCACGGTCAACAACTGGCCGTCCAGTTGCGCGGTGTTCAAATTGAAGCTGAAGGTGCCGCCGCTGCCCACCGTGGTGCTGCCGAGCAGCGCGCCGCCCGGGCCGTAGACGTTGACCGTCGCACCGGCTTCACCCGTACCGCTCAGGGTCAGACCGTTGGCAGCGAGCGTCAAACCGCTCGCCGCAATCGGCGCCTGTACGTCGGTTGCCGTCAGGTTGAATACCGGCGACAGATTGCCTGCCGGGTCTGCCTGCTGAACATTTAGCTGCTGGCCGTTGAGCTGTGCGCTGGACAGTTGCACGGTGAAGGTGCCGCCGGCATTGACCACGGCGGTGCCGAGCACAGTGCCGGCCGCGTTGGTCACGCTGACAGAGGCCCCGGCTTCACCGCTGCCGCTGACGGCCAGGCCGGTACCATTCAAGGCGACGCTGCTCAGCGCTGCCGGCGCTGTGGTGTCGGCGACGCTGAGGTTGGTAACCGGCGAAACGTTGCCCGTCGCATCACTCTGCGTGACGTTCAGTTGCTGGCCGTTGAGTTGCGCCGATGACAAGGTCACCGAGAAGGTTCCATTGCCCGCCACCGTCGCGGTACCCAACACCGCGCCGCCAACACCGCGCACGGTAACAATGGCGCCGGCTTCACCGAGCCCACCGAGCACCAGCCCGGCGCCGCTGAGCACCAGCGCCGTCGGAGCCGCCGGAGGGGTGATGTCTGGCGCGGTTACGTTAAGCCCGGAAGAGGTGTTATTGGACGCATCGGTCTGTGTCGCATTGAGCACCTGACCATTGACCTGCGGCGTATTGAGCTGCGCGCTGAAGGCGCCATTGGCGCCGACCGTCGCATTGCCCAACACCACGCCGCCCGCGCCGGTGATGGTCACCGACGCGCCGACTTCGCCGCGCCCGGTGACCAGTGTGCCGCTGGCATTGACTGCCAGATCGCTGAGTGGCGCGGGCGCCGAGGTGTCACCGGCTGTGATTTCAGTCGGCAGCGAAGCGCCGCCCAACGCAGTGTTGGCAGTGACTTCCAGGCTCTGGCCGTTGGTTTGCGCAGGCGTCAGCACCACGCTGAACGTGCCATCCGGGCCGGTGACGCCGGTGCCGATCAGGCTGTTGTCCGCAGCGAAGACATTGATGGTGGTGCCGATGGCAGCCGTGCCGGTCAGCGTCACACCGTCGCTGGACAGGACCAGATCGTCCGGTGCGTCCGGGGCTGGAACTGCCGGAACAGTCAGGCTGGCGTCTACGGACACATTGGTGGCGAGGTCCTTCTGCGTCACGGTCAGCACCTGGCCGGCAGTGATGCCCGGCGCCAGATTGACCAGGAACGTACCGTTGGCCGCGACCGTACCAGTGCCGACCACATTGTTCAGCGCATCGGTCACCTCGACACTTGCACCGGCCTCGCCACGACCGGCGAGTTGAGTCAGTTCGCCGTTGATGGTCAGACCAGTGACCGCATCGGGAGCGGTGGTATCAGGTGCCGGGAAGACAAATGTCGGCGATGAGTTTTGCGCTTCGTCTGTCGCGATCACTGACAACAATTGGCCATTGGCCTGAGGTGGATCAAGCTCGACGGTGTAGGTGCCATTGCCCAGCGTCACCGCTGTGCCCAGCACGGTCCCGTCAGCCGACAATACCGTGACGGTGCTGCCCGCTTCGGCGGTACCGGCGAGAACGGTGCCGGCGCCGGTCAACGATGTAACCGTCGGCGCGAGCGGTGCAGTGCTGTCCGGCGCGTTGACCAGTGCGGGCTCGGAAGGATTGTTTTTCGCGTCGGCCTGAACCACTGAGAGCGTACGGCCATCGAGTTGCGCAGCGGACAACGTGACGCTGAAGGTGCCATCGACGGCCACCGTCGCCGTGCCGAGTACCACCGCACCGTCGCGCACGGTGACGATCGCGCCGGGCTCGCCGGTGCCGGTCACGATCAGTCCGTCCTGGCTGACGTTGAGATCGGCGACTGCCAGCGGATCGGTGGTGTCGCCTGCAAGCACGGGCGCTGTCGGCGATGTGTTTGACGCCAGATCCGTTTGGTTGACGCTCAACGATTCACCGTTCACTTGCGGCGGATCGAGGGTCACGCTGAATGATCCATTGGCGGCCACGATTGCCGAGCCCAGTACCGTGCCAGTCGCGCTGAGCACACGTACGGTGGCGCCGGCTTCACCGGTACCGGTCAGCGTCACGCCATCGGGCGTGAGAGCAAGGCCGGCAGGCGCGGCAGGCACGGTGGTGTCCGGTGCAGTAACGGGCACGATAGGCGACGGATTGCCCGCCGCATCACGCTGGATCACTGACAAGGCTTCGCCATTGAGCAGCGGCTGATCCAGAGTGACAGTGAAACTGCCATCGGCCTGCACGGTGCCGGTGCCGACGATGGTGCCCACCGCGTTGGTGACGACCACTTGCGAGCCAGCCGCACCGGAACCGGTGATCAGGCTGCCGCTGGCATCGATGTCGACATCGGTCAGCGCGGCGGGAGGCGTGCTGTCAGGCGCCGTCAGGGTGCCGGCAGGCGAGGCATTGCCGACCGCATCCGCCAACACCACGAACAGCGCTTGGCCATCGGTCTGCGCCGGGCTCACGGTAACCTGGAAGCGACCGTCGCTGCCCACTGTGCCGGTGCCCAGCTCGGTGCCGTCCGCCGACGTCACGCGGACAATGGCACCGACTTCGCCGGTGCCGGTGAGCTCGTCGCCATTGGCATTCAACTGCAAATCGGCCGGTGTCGCCGGCGGGGTGAGATCCGGTGCGACGACCGTCACCGGCGCGCTGACGTTACCCGGAGGGTCGGCCTGCTGGACGCTGAGGATCTGTTCGTTGATCTGCGGCGGATTGAGGGTGACGCTGAAGGTGCCGTCGCCGAGTACCACGCTGGTGCCGAGCAGGGTGCCGTTGGCATCGCGCACGGTCACGGTTGCGCCAGGTTCGCCGGTGCCGATGACGAGGGCCCCCGAAGGGTTGATGTCGACATTGTCCAGCGGGTCGGGCGGGGTAAAGTCCGGTGTGGTCAGGCTCACCGCAGGCGAGTCGTTGCCCGCTGCGTCGGCCTGGACCACGGTGATCACTTCGGCATTGGTCAACGCCGGGTTCAGTGGCAGGGTGAAGGTACCGGTCGCGCTGACCACGGCGGTGCCAAGCACATTGCCGTCGCTGTCGATGACCCGGACCTGCGCGCCCGGTTCGCCGCGCCCGGTCAAGCTTGCGCCGTCGCCATCAATGTTCAGTTGCGAGACAGCTGTAGGCGGTGTGCTGTCGACCGAAGTGAACGGAGTGGCGGCTGAGGTGTTGCCCGCCGCATCCGTCAGCGACACGGTGAGCGCCTGGCCGTTGGCTTGCGGCGTGGTCAGAGTGATCGCAAACGTGCCATCGATGCTTACGGTGCCGGTGCCGACCAGCGTACCGGCGGCGTTGTAAACGTTGACCGTGGTGCCAGCCTCACCGGTACCCGACAGCACAGTGCCGTCCGAACTTGCCGCCAGCGCCGCCGGCGGATTGGGGGCGAGCAGGTCCGGGGCGATCAGGTTGACGCTGTTGGATTCGTTGCCGGCGACGTCGGCCTGGCTCAGGCTCAGCGTCTGGCCGGACGTCTGTGCCGGGCTGAGGGCGACGCTGAACGTGCCGTTGGCCGCCACTACGGCGCTGCCGAGGACGGCTCCGCCGGTGCCGAGCACGGTGACGGTGGCGCCGGCTTCACCACGCCCTGTCAGGGCCGTGCCGTTCGGTGCCAGGCTCAGTTCGCTGAGCTGTGTTGGCGCAGCGATATCGGCGGCGGTGTAGTCAGTTGGGGACGAATTGATGCCGGTGCTCGACGTCGCCACGGCAGTCAGCTGTTCGCCGTTGAGTTGCGCGGCATTGAGCGTGACGCTGAAGCTGCCATTGGCCGCCACCAGCGCGCTGCCGAGCAACACGCCGGACGCATTGTGAATGCTCACGGTGCTGCCGGCGGTGGCCGACCCGGTCAGGGTCAGACCGTCAACGCTGAGGGCCAGATTGGTCGGTGCGCTTTCCGCCAGGTCGCCCGGCGCGGTCACCGGGCTGGCCGGCCCGGTATTGCCGGCAGCATCGATCTGCACAACGGAAAGATTCGCTCCCGCCACCGCAGCCGGGGACAGCGTGACGCTGAAGTTGCCGTTGCTGCCAACGGTCGCGGTACCCAGCAAGACACCGCCGGCATCGCGAACTTCCACGCTGGCGCCAGCCTCACCGATACCGGTGAGCGTTGCGCCATTGGCGCTGACCGCCAGATCGCTGGTTGCCAGCGGCGCCGTGGAGTCGGCGGCATTGACGAGCGCAGGAGCGGACGGATTGCCTGCCGCGTCGGTGGCTATCACGTTCAGCGCCTGGCCATTGCTTTGCGGGCTGTTCAGCGTCACCTGGAATGTGCCGTTTGCCGCTGCCGTGGTGGTGCCAAGAAGATTGCCCTGGCTGTCGCGCACGGTCACCGTGCTGCCGGCCTCGGCGTTACCGGCCAGTTGCACGCCTGCCGCGTTGAGGGTCAATGCGCTCGGGATCGCCGGCGCAGTCAAATCCACCGAAATGACTTCAACCGCCGTGGACACGTTGCCCGGCGGATCTTCCTGAGTAACGGTCAACACTTCGGCATTCAGCTGTGCTGCATTCAGGGTGACCGTGAATGCACCGCCAGTGCCGACCTGCGCGCTGCCGAGCAAAGTGCCGTCGGCGCTGCGCACCGAAACGGTGGCGCCCGGTTCGCCGTGGCCGGTGACGGTGACGCCGTCGGCATTCACCGCCACTTGGGTGAGTGCGGCAGGCGGGCTGATGTCGGGCGCATTGACGCTGGTCGACGGTGAAGCATTGCCGGCCGCATCGGTTTGACTGATCGCCAACGCCTCGCCATTGGTCGGCGCGGGCGCCAGGGTCACGCTGAACGAGCCATCCGCGCCGACCACGACGCTGCCCAGCACGGTGCCGTTGGCGGTGGTGACATTCACTGTTGCGCCAGCCTCGCCCGTGCCGCTGAGGGTGCTGCCATCGGCGCTGATCAGTGGATTCTGCACAGCGGCCGGTGCGGTGCCGTCGAGGGTGACCACGCCGGTAGAAGTCGAGGTATTGCCATTGGCGTCGGTCAGGCTGACCTGCAGGGTTTCGCCGGTGTTTTGCGCGTTGGGCAGGGTGACCTGGAAGTTGCCGCTCTGATCGACCACACCGGTCGCCAGAACATTACCGGCGGCGTCGCGAACCGTCACGGTACTGCCGACTTCGCCCTGGCCTTTGACCACGGTGCCGACGTCATTGATGCTGACGCCCGTTGCGGCGGCGGGCGGTTGCAAATCGGTGGCGATGATGCTGGCCGGTTGCGACAGGTTGCCGGCGGCGTCGCCTTGGATCGCGGTGAGCGCCTGGCCATTGAGCTGCGCCGGCGTCAGCGTCAGGCTGAACGTGCCGTTGCTGGCGACCAGCGCCGTGCCGAGCACGGTGCCTGCGCCGTCGGTGACGGTCACCGTCGCACCGGCCTCGCCTCGACCTGTCAGCGCCGTGCCGTTGGCATTCAGCGCCAGATTGGTCACGGCGTCCGGCGCCGTGCCATCGATCGCCGTCACGGTGCCGGGTATCGATACGTCACCGTCGGGACTGGTGGCCGTCACCTGCAGCACTTGCGCATTGATCTGCTTGGCACTGAGCAGCAGGGTGAACCGGCCGAAGCTGTTGATCAGTCCCGAACCCAGTACAGCGCCGCTGCTGCTGGTTACCGTCACGGTGCAACCGGGCGTTCCGGCGCCGGTGAGGGTGAAACCGTCGGCACTCAAGGCCAGATCGGTCGGGGTCGCGACTTCGGTACCGTCCAGACCTGCCAGCGGAACAACGGGCGAATCATTGCCACCACCGTCAGTGCTGAAGACTTCCAGATCACCGCCAGGTTCGGCCGGTGGACTCAGGGTCACGACGAAGCGGCCATCCGCACCCGCCTTTACGGTGCCTAGCACAAGACCACCGCCGGCGATGCTGACGGTGACGGTCGTGCCCGGTTCGGCAAGGCCGGATACCTGCGTGCCGGCCGGGTTGAGCGCGAGATCGCTGACCGGACCCGGCGGGGTACTGTCCGGCGCGGTGACGCTGCCGGGAAGCGAACTGTTGGTGCCGTCCGACACCACGACTTGCAAGGCTTCGCCATTGGTCTGAGCAGTATCGAGACTGACCGTGAATGCGCCTGTGCCGTCAGCGGTAGCGGTGCCGATGACGTTGCCGTCGGCATCCAGCACCTCAACGCTGTTATTGGGCTGCGTGGTGCCGGTGACCGTGGCACCCGCCGGATCGATGAGCAGACCGGCCGGGGCTGGCGGGGCGGTGATGTCCGGTGCGGTGACTGGAGTGGCCGGCGAGGGCAGGGCGCTCGCATCGGTCTGGATCACGCTCAATACCTGGCCGTCGAGCTGAGCCGGACTCAGGTTGACGCTGAAATTGCCGTCGCTGGCGACCACCGTAGTGCCGAGCACCGTGCCGTCGGGCGCGCTGACGGTTACGGTGCTGCCCGCTTGCCCGGTGCCGGTCAAGGTCACGCCGTTACTGGCGAGCACGACATTGTCCGGCGCCAGCGGCGCGGTGGTGTCCGTCGCCGTCAATGGTGTGCTGGGGGAAACGTTCACGCCATCCGATTGGCTGACTTGCAGTTGCTGGCCTTCGATCTGCGGGCTGTTCAGCGGCACTGTAAAGGCGCCTGTGGCGTCGACGATCGCGGTGCCCAACACATTGCCGGCCGAATCCTTGACTGACACCGTGGCACCGGGTTCGCCGGTGCCACTCAGTTCAGTGCCACCTGCATTCAGCGTCAGATCCGAAGGGGCAGTGGGAGCCTGGATATCCGGCGCTTCAACTGGAACTGCCGGCGAGCCTGAAGGCGAGCCATCGCTCTGCACGACGCTGAGGTTCTGGCCATTGGTTTGTGGCGAGGACAAGGTGACTTCGAACCGGCCGTTGCTGCCGACGACAGCTGTTCCCAGCACGGTCCCATTGGTGTCAGTGACAGTAACGGTGGCACCGATCTGACCCGCGCCGGAGACCACGGCGCCATTGGCGGAAATGCTTACATCGGTCACGGCAACCGGTGTGGTCAGATCGGGTGCGATCACGTTGACCGGCGCCGAAGGATTGCCGTCCGCGTCGGTCTGGATCACTTGCAGTTGTTGCGCATCGGTCTGTGGTGTGGAAAGTGGAACGGTAAAATTCCCGTCGGCGCCCACCGTGCCGGTGCCGATGATATTGCCGGCCGGATCGCGCACGGTGACTGACGCACCCAACTCACCCTTACCGGTGAGCGTCTGCCCCTGAGCGTCGAGCGCGAGATCGGAGACGGCCGTCGGCCCTTGGGTGTCAGGTGTGACGTAGCTCAGCGGCGCGGAGGTGTTGCCAGCGGCGTCGCTGGCACTGATCTGCAGCGTTTCGCCATTGTTCTGTGGACTGCTCAGTTGCAGGCTGAACGTGCCGTCCGCCGCCACCACGGCCGTGCCGAGCACATTGCCGTTGGCGTCGCGCACCGTCACGGTCGAACCGACCTGGCCGCGCCCACTCAACTGGGTGCCATCGATGCTCACCGCGATGTCGCTCGGTTGCGTCACGCCATCGAGGTCGACGGCGATAACGGTGGCTGCTGGCGAAGGGTTGCCGGCGGCGTCGGTGACCTGCACGCTGAGCGCTTGACCATCGATTTGCGCGGCGTTGAGTTGCACGGTGAACGAGCCATCGGCTGCGACTAACACCGTGCCGAGCAACGTGCCTTGGGCATTGGTGATGCTGACTGTGCCGCCGGGCTCGCCACGGCCGGTGACCGAAAGGCCATCGCTGCTCACGGCCAGATCCGTTGCAGCGCCGGGACCGGTGATGTCAGGTGCATTGAAGGTCACGGTCGGCGATTGCGCACCAGCGCTGTTGACCGCGACGATACTGACGATTTCGCCGTTGGCCTGCGCGCGGATCAGCGTCAGCAGGAAACTGCCGTCAGCAGCCACTGCCGCGCGCCCGAGCAATTCGCCATTGGCGGCGCGCACTTCAATCGTCGTCCCGGCCCGTGCGGTGCCGCTCAGTTGGCTGCCGTCGCTGCTCAAACCGAGGTTGGTTGGCGTCTGCGGTTCAATGATTTGCGGCGCACTGACTGTTTCGCCGGTGGATGTGTTGCCCGCCGCGTCGGTGGCGCTCACGGTCAGCGGCTGGCCGCCGGTTTGCGCGGGGCTGAGCGTGACACTGAACGTGCCATCAGCCGCCACAACGGCGCTGCCGAGCAGGGTGCCATCGGCCGCGCGCACCTGAATGGTTGCGCCGGCTTCACCGGTACCGCCAAGCTGCGTGCCATCGGCGCTCACGCTGAGATTGCCCGGCGCAGCAGGCGCGGTGGTATCCGGCGCGGTAATCGAGCCCGGCGTCGACACATTGCCCGCAGGGTCAGTGAGTGTGACGTCGAGCGGCTGGCCATTGTTTTGCGGCGTACCCAGGTCGACCTGGAAACTGCCATCGGCGCCGACCGTTCCGGAGCCTAAAAGATTGCCCGCCGCATCGCGCACCTGAACGACACTGCCAACTTCGCCAAAACCACTCAGCACCCGGCCATCGGCCGACAAGGTCAATCCGGTCGCAGGAGCAGGGGGCGTTGCGTCGCCACCGCTGCCGCCACCACCACCTCCGCCGCCACCTCCGCCCGTAGCGGCCGCCGCACCACCCGCGCCCAACAAGCCCAGCCCGGCAATCGCCCAGGCCGGTGTCGCGCCGTCAACCACGCCAACGCCGGCGATCAGTTCATCCAGCGAATTGATTTCTTCAAAGGTAAAGCCATTGAATGGCTCGGCGTTATAGCGGGCCTGCCACAGCGTCGCGTCGTCACCCTGAAACACAATGTCGTTGGGCACACCGTCGGCGCTGGTGACAAAAAAATTGGAGATTTTGATTTGCTCGCCAGACTTCAGATTGACGATCAAATCCTGACCGCTGCGACTGGTTGACGCCAATTGGTCGGGACGGACCGGCATTTGTACAACTGACGGCTGATTGAGCTGAACATTGCCCCAGTTCTGGGCAGTGAGCTGAGAATTGGCTTTGTCGGCAATGACGATGTTGTCCATTACTACTCCCTGTAATTGGCTGGGCGGACGTCCACGGATGGTTTTAAAACCATAGATAGGGAGTGTCAGATCGGGCTGCCTGATTTTTGGCGAGCGAATGAATGGGCATTTGCCCACGCTTATCTATCTGAAAATCTGTCCAATTTAGGTCGTTACCGTTTGTCGGGACGTTGGATCCAAGCGGTTTTTGGATGCAACAAAATGTGTCGTTTTCGACATTATCCAAAGAGAGGCTGGAAAGGGCTCGGGCGGAACTGAAGTGGGTGATGGCTAAGCGATATTGAATTTCCAAAAGCTTGGGCCAACCTCCGCAGCTGTCTTTCTGCGAAGGTATTAATCAATAAGCGTAGAAGGGGAGGCAGGCTTTGTATAAGAAATCCTGTTGTACCGTTTCAGCTCTTCGTTCTATCCCTCAGCAGTTAATACGCTAGCTATCGTTCGCCGAAGTGATCGAACGATATCCAGCGCAGACTGCTCGGTGACACCGCCGGGGTACTGATCAAACATATGCGGCGCCCCAGGATAGACATGCAACTCGACGGCAACACCGGCGCGAGACAGGCGCAGGGCAAATGCAATGTCCTCTTCAAGAAACAGATCCAGCGCCCCGACGGCCAGAAACGTGGGCGGCAAGTCACTCAGATCGTTTTGCAGGGCTGGCGAAAACCAGCCGATTTGCAGGTCATCCAGCGCTTGGTTAGCGCGCAGGCACTCCCAACAGAACTGGTTGGCTTGCGCCGGCCAGCCAATCACACCGGTCGTGCTGTTCTGGTGAGGCGAGGCTGCGCTGCCCGAACGGTAATCGAGCATCGGATAAACCAGCACCTGGCTGGCGATGGGATATTCGCCGCGATCCCGCGCCGCAATTGCCAACGCTGCTGCCAGCCCGGCGCCGGCACTGTGGCCCATAAGGATTACTTTGTCGGCGTCGATATTCAGCGATTGCCGGTGGGCGAAAACCCAGGCGAGGGCGGTGTAGCAGTCCTCGAGAGGAATGGGGAAGGGGTGTTCAGGCGCGAGACGGTAATCGACAGCGACGATGATCGCCTGCAGTTCTGCGGCGAGATCGGCCAGATAATCGTCGGCCATTTCCGGGCAGCCCAGGACGAAACCTCCACCGTGGATGTACAGGATCACCGCAAAATTACCGTCCGGTGCGGCGGCGGGCCGGTAAAGACACAGGCGCAAATCCTCACCGTCGTGGGCCTTGATCCATAGGCTTTCACAGCGTGCGTGTTCTCGGGGTTGGAATGTCGCGTGAACACGCTCCCTGATCCCGGGCAGCGTTGCCAAAGTCCAGACTTGTGCGCCGGGCGTCAAAAAGCTCTCAAAGTCGGGATCCAGCAGTTCATGGGCTTTCATGTTCTGCCTCCTGTTGGCGAACGAGCGAGCGCCTCGAATCGAGGCGCCGGCTACCTTGGAGTTACAGCCAGGCTTTGATCTGCGCGCAAACGGCCGGCGTCGAAATGCCGTAGCGATCATGCAGCGTCGGCAGGGCGCCGGCGTCGAGGAAGGCGTCGGGCAACGCGATCTGTCTGAAGGTGGGCGTCACGCCATTGCGCAACAACAACCCGGCAACCGCCTCACCCAAACCGCCGATGATCGAGCTGTTCTCGGCTGTGACCACCAGACGCCCGGATTTACGCGCTTCGGCGAGAATGCTTTGCTCATCCAGCGGCTTGATGGTTGGCACGTGCAGCACGGCCACATCAATGCCGTCGGCCTGCAATTGCCTGGCCGCTTCCAGTGAGCGCATGGTCATCAGCCCGGTGGAGATGATCAGCACATCATTGCCCGTGCGCAGGGTCTTGGCCTTGCCGATCTCGAATTGATAACCGTACTCGTCCAGCACCAACGGCACATTGCCGCGCAGCAAGCGCATATAGACCGGGCCTTGGTGAGCGGCGATGGCCGGCACGGCCTGTTCGATTTCCAGCGCATCGCACGGGTCGACAATCATCAGATTGGGCATGGCGCGGAAGATCGCCAGGTCATCGGTGGCCTGGTGACTCGGGCCGTAGCCGGTGGTGAGGCCGGGTAGGCCGCAGACGATTTTGACGTTGAGGTTTTCTTCGGCGATGGCCATGCAGATGAAGTCATAGGCGCGACGCGACGCGAACACCGCATAGGTAGTGGCGAACGGCACAAAACCCTCACGGGCCATTCCGGCGGCGGCACTCATCAGCAGTTGCTCGGCCATGCCCATCTGATAGAAACGCTCCGGGTGCGCCTTGGCGAAAATGTGCAGGTCGGTGTACTTGGACAGGTCAGCCGACAGGCCGACAATGTCTGCGCGCTGGTCGGCCAGCGCCGCGAGCGCATGGCCGAAAGGTGCCGAACGAGTCGCCTGGCCCTCGGAGGCAATCGAGGCAATCATCGCCGAGGTGGTCAGGCGCTTTTTCACCGGCGCGCCAGTAGCAGTCGAAGGCGCAGTGTTGGCGGCGTTGCTCATTGGTCTTTTCCTTCTTCAAGGTTGCTCAGTGCCAGGTCCCATTCGTGTTCTTCGACGCGAATGAAGTGGGTCTTTTCCCGGTTCTCCAGAAACGGCACGCCTTTGCCCATTTTCGTGTCGCAGATGATCACGCGTGGTTGCGTACCTGGATGATTGCGGGCGGCATCGAATGCAGCGACCAGGGCGTCGAGGTCATTGCCGTCGACGCGCTGGGTGAACCAGCCAAAGGCTTGCCAGCGATCGACGATGGGTTCGAACGAGAGGATCTCGCTGGAATAGCCGTCGGCCTGCTGGTTATTGACGTCGACGATGGCGATCAGGTTGTCGAGCTGCCAGTGCGAAGCCGACATCACCGCTTCCCAGGTCGAGCCTTCATTGAGTTCGCCATCGGACAGCAGGTTGTAGACGAACGAGGCCGAGCCTTTGCGCTTGAGGCCCAGGCAGGCACCGACCGCGATGCCCAGGCCCTGACCCAGCGAGCCGCCGGTGATTTCCATCCCCGGCGTGTAGGCGGCCATGCCCGACATCGGCAGGCGGCTGTCATCCGAGCCGTAGGTTTCCAGCTCGTCGAGCGGAATGATCTCGGCTTCGATCAGCGCTGCGTACAGTGCGATGGCGTAGTGGCCGATGGAGAGATAGAAGCGATCGCGCTGCTCCCATTCGGGGTCTGCGGGGCGATGATTCATCGCATGGAAATAGGAGACCGCCAACAGGTCAGCCGCGCCGAGGGCCTGGCCCACATAGCCCTGGCCCTGAACCTGGCCCATGCGCAGTGCATGGCGGCGGATGTTGTGCGCGCGCTGGTTCAGGCTCAGCGATGCAGCGTGTGAAAGATTAGTCGTCATGATGAAACTCCGTTGACTCAACGATTGACCAAAGCGGCAGGAATACGCAGAACCAGGCTCGCGCCGAGGAACAGCACGCCGGTAATCAGGTACATGCCGATGGCACTGGAACCGGTCAGGGTGGTGATCCAGCCGATCAGATAAGGCGAGCAGAACCCGGCGAGGTTGGCGAAGCTGTTGACCGCGGCGATGCCGGCCGCCGCAGACACTCCGCCGAGCAGCGTGGTGGGCAGCATCCAGAACAACGAGGTGGCGGACAGAATGCCGGAGGCGGCCAGGCACAGGCTGAGGATCGACAAGGTCGGGTTGCCGCCCATCATCGCTGCCAGGCTCAAACCGATCGCACCGGCGATCATCGGCACGATCAGGTGCCAGCGGCGCTCGCGATGTTTGTCGCCACTGCGACCGACCAGGAGCATGGCGGCGATGGCGCACAGATAGGGCAGGCTGGTCAGGAAACCGATGTGCAATGGGTCGGAAACCCCTGCGTTACGCACCAGTGTCGGCAGCCAGAAGGTGATTGCATATTGGCCCATGACCACACAGAAGTAGATCGCCGCCAGCAGCCACAAGCGCCGGTCGCGGATGAACTCGCCGATCGAGGCGTGGGTGACCTTTTGCTGGTCGTCTTCGGCCAGTTCGCGAGTGATCAAGGCTTTTTCGTCGTCATTGAGCCAGGTCGCCTGATGCACGCCGTCCTTCAGATAACTCAGCACCAGCAGGCCGACGAGCACGGTGGGCACCGCTTCGAGCACGAACATCCACTGCCAGCCCGCCCAGCCGTGCACACCGGCAAAGTGGTTCATGATCCAGCCCGAAAGCGGGCCACCGACCATGCCTGACAGCGGAATGGCGATAAACCACAACACGGTCATGCGCGCCCGCCGATAGGACGGAAACCAGTAGGTGAGGTAGAGCAGCAGGCCCGGCGCCAGACCGGCTTCGGCGATCCCCAGCAGAAAGCGCAGGGCATAGAACTGCCAGGCGGTTTCGACGAAGGCGAACAGCGCCGAGACGATGCCCCAGGTGATCATGATCCGTGCAATCCACACCCGCGCACCGACCTTGTGCAGGATGATGTTGCTGGGCACTTCGCAAAGGAAATAGCCGATGAAGAACACCCCCGCGCCCAGTCCGTAGACCGTTTCGCTGAGGGCCAGATCGTTCATCATTTGCAACTTGGCGAAACCGACGTTGACCCGATCCAGATAGGCGCACAAATAGCACAGCATCAGGAACGGCATCAGCCGCCAGGCCGTTTTGCGATAGGCAGAAGAACGCACGGTCGAAACCGCTTCGAGCGACAGGGTAGTCATGATGGTCTGATCTCTTGTTTTTATTGACCGCCAGGCCATCAGGCCCGGCTGCGTCATCGATCCAGAACCGCACGGGCCACGCAGGCCCGCCCAGAGTTACTCAGTGAATCAGCATGCCGCCGTTCACATCCAGGGTGATGCCGGTCAGATAAGCGGACAGGTCGCTGGCCAGAAACAGTGCGGCGTTGGCGACGTCCTGCGCTTGACCCAGGCGCCCGAGCGGAATGCCTTCGATGATGGCGTGACGGCGGTCATCCTGCATCAGGCCGCCGGTGATGTCGGTGTGAATCAGCCCCGGAGCGATGGAGTTGACGCGGATGTTGTCCGGCCCCAATTCCCGTGCCATGGCCTTGCCCAATCCCAGCACACCGGCCTTGGCCGCGCTGTAATGCGGGCCGCCGAAGATGCCGCCGCCGCGTTGGGCCGACACCGACGACATGCAGACGATGCTGCCGAAGGACTGCTGACGCATCAGCGGGATCACCGCCTGGGACATGAGCAGGGTACCGCGCAGGCTGACGTCCAGCACTTTGTCATAGTCAGAGCCGCGAATATCGAGGGTCTTCAGTGGCTGGGTGATGCCGGCGTTGTTGATGAGAATATCGATGCGCCCGAAGTGCTCGATGATGGCGGCAACGGCTTGCTGAACCTGCGCTTCGTCGGCCACGTTGGCCGCCAGGCCCAGATGACCTTCGCCCAGTGCTGCGGCGGCGTCACGTGCTGCGGAGGCATCCAGATCGAGGATGACCACGCGAGCGCCGTGTTGCGCAAATGTGCTGGCGGTAGCGCGGCCAATGCCACGGGCAGATGCGGCACCGGTAATGATTGCGACTTTGCCTTGAAGAAGCATGGAGGATTCCCTCGAATTGTTTTTATTGGGTCGGTGTGTAAGCAACCGATGACTCAGCTTGTCCTCCGGGGCGGGCGTGAGCAATAACGCGGAAGTCACTCAATGCTGAAAAAAATTCAGCACTCGTCAGGCCGTTTCGCAAATGCTTGAATGAAAACGGTCCGTACATCACAAGAAATCACCACGGAGTCCCCATGCGCTCAGACACTGAGGCACCGAACATCCTGCCACCGCTGAAAGCAATTCAGGCCTTCGAGCAAACCGCGCGCTTCGGCAACGTCGCCAGGGCGGCGGAAGTGCTGGACCTGACACCCTCGGCAGTCAGCCATCAACTGGCGAAACTGGAGGGGATGATCGGCCGGCAACTATTTGTTCGCGCCGCTCGGGGCGTCTCGCTGACGCCGGTCGGCGAGCAGTACCTCAAGGAAGTCTCCGGGATTTTGCACAGTCTCGCCGTTGCCACTGAGCGTGCGGCCAGCGATGTCAGCCTCGATTGCCTGCGCTTGCATTCATCGCCGAGCTTCGGCCTGCTCTGGCTGATGCCACGCCTGGAGGCGTTTCGCGCGAGTCATCCGGACATTCAGATCAACCTGTCGTGCTCCTATGAATCGCTGCACTTCAGTCGCGACAAGATCGACGTCGATATCCGCCACGGTCTGCCGAACTGGCCAAGCTATGAGGTGCGCACGGTCAGGAACGAGACATTCGCGGTGCTGACCTCACCGAAACTGCTCGGGCAACGCCCGGTGCGTGGTGCTGCGGATCTGCTGGAGTGCGATCTGATTCTGTCGGAAGCCACCCTGCTCAAATGGCCGCAATGGTTTGCCCAGCATGGTCTGGCGCGTCCGGAACGGCCTTACGCATTGAGCTTCGATCGCTCGTACATGTCGCTGGAAGCCGCGAGTCACGGCTTGGGTTTCGCGCTGGAAAGCACATTGCTGGCGCAGAAGTATCTGGCCGCGGGCACATTAGTGGAGGTGGCGCCTGAATCACTGAGTGCTGCGGTGGCGGCGCACCATTTGGTATTCCCCAAGGCGCATTCCAGCTTTCCACGGGTCAGGCGTTTTCTGGCGTGGATGGAGAGCGAGTTGGGCCACGAATTCGCGTATTGAGTCGGGATCAATTCTTTCAAACTCTCTGAACCGCTCAAGGTCAATCCATTATCGGTCTTCTCAATCACATCAGAGGTGAAGGAATGGATAACTACCACATCAGTAAAAACGAGCAGCGCTGGGAACTGGTCAAAGAGGGCGCGCAGCGTGCGTCGAAAACGGCTGCGACCAAAGCCGAGATTACGCAGATCGCCAGCGATTATCTGAAGGGCAAAACCGCTTCTCTGAAAATCCATAAAGAGGACGGGACGATCCAGGAAGAACGTACCTTTCCGCGCGCCGCCGATCCGCGAAAAACCAAAGGTTGAGGCGCCTGTTCTGCTCTGTGATCAACGTCTCTTCAGAAGGGTTTGAGTATGGTCATTGCATGCCTGGGATGGGGCTCGCTGATCTGGAAGCCGGACGGTTTGCCGCTGGCGAGCGAATGGTTTGCAGACGGGCCGCGGGTACCGATCGACTTCGTACGCGTCAGTGATAGCGGCGAGCTGACTACGGCAATCAGCGCGAACGCTCCGCCATGCAAAGTGCTGTGGTCGGTACTGGACGTGACCGACCTCGATCAGGCCCGTGAACTCCTGCGTATTCGAGAGGGCATCCCTGAGAGCAGGGAGGATGGCGTCGGCAGCTTCACCGTCGGAACCTCGCCGACGGGCCTGCTCGCCGAATGGGCAATGCCTCGGCAACTGGACGCGGTGATCTGGACAGCGCTGCCCGGCAGATTCAAAAACATAGAAGGGCTGGTGCCCAATGTCGACGACGCGGTTTCTTATCTAGCCGGGTTGAGCGGCGCAGCCCACGAACAAGCGCGCGATTATATCGAGCAGGTGCCGGCGCAGATCGACACGCCTTACCGGCGCGAGATCATTGCCAGGCTTGGGTGGAAATAATGAGCGCTCGAAGCCAGGCGCAGATTGCCGCTATCTTTGATCAGCTGTTGGCGCTGCGCGAAAGTGTCGACATTCTCCAGCATGTGGAGAGCGATAGCGTCGAGTCGCTTCGTGGCCATCAGACCGTGGACGCCCCGGAGTCATTGGATCTGGTCTTTCAAAAACTTCATGAAGACATCGCCAGCATGGAAGAAACGTTGGCGACGATCGCCGAGGCTACCGGTGATGTGCCGAAGTTGTGAGGGGCGCGCGGGGCTGGCATGCAGGGATGATGTGGCGGGTCTGGCGCCATCGCGAGCAGGGAGGCTGGCGGCGGCTGGGATAGTAAGGTGGAAGCCACCGAACGGTTCGCACCAGTCTTGCAGCACTCTGACCAAACGCCCTTCAGCCAGATGCGCACCGAACTCGTCCTCAGGCAGGTCCGCAATCCCTAAACCGTTCACAGCCGCGTCGGCGATGTGCCCAGCGTTTTCAACTTCAGGCAGCGACGTGGGGGAAACGATAAGTTGCGCACGCTAAGCCGGCAAGACAGCCACTTCCGAAGGAGGCGGCACAGGTTGATTGCCGCCTGTGCTGCCATGCTCATCTTGAGCGCTGCCGCCGACTCGCGCCCGGCGAGCTTCCCGTCATGCGCTTGAACGCACGACTGAACGCCGCTTGGGAGGTGTAGCCCAAACGTTGCGCCACTTCTTCAATCGGCAGTCTTTCCAGCGTCAGCCATTGACTGGCCAGGCGCATCCGCAGTTCGGTGGCGTAGCGCAGCGGCGGGGTGCCGAGGGTGGTCTGGAAGCGTTCGGCGAACACCGAACGTGAGGTGTTGCACAGCGTTGCGAGTTCGGCGACGCTCCAGTCGCGGCCTGGTTGTTCGTGCAGGGCAAGCAAGGCCTTTGCCAAACGCGGGTCACGCAGGGCGGCGACGAGACCTGAGGCGTTGCCGCAAGCACATTCGACCCAGCCCCGAACAATCATTGCAGCCACCACATCGGCAAGGCGTGCGAGGATCCCGGCGAAGCCGATCCGCGCCGCGCTGACTTCGCGCTCCATGGTCGCCAGGATTGGCATAAGTCCCGGATAGCGCTGGCCACCGGCGTCGATCAACATGAGTCCAGGCATCAGCCGACCGAGGCCGTGCAGGCTGCCGAGTTCGAATTCCATACAGCCGCTGAAGAGCAGGGCGCTATCGGGCGTATCGCTGCTTTGCCCGACCTGCAGCGCACAGACTGTGTCGCCGAGTGGCGCGGCGACGGCGCTGTCAATGTCCTGCACTTCGGCGCCTGGGTGTGAGAGCAACCGGTGCGAGGCCCCATGGGCAATGAATACCGCATTGCCCGCCGACAATTCGTACAGGCTGCCATCCTCTAGCCGCAAGACAGTTGAACCCGCGGCAACGAAGTGAAAATACGCATGGCCGGATTTTTGACTGAAACCCAGGCCATACGGCGGACCGGCGTGGATCCGCCGATATTGCACGCCACGCAGGCGCATGCTGCGCAGCAACTCAGTGATGAGGTCTGAGGACACAGAAAAAGGATCAGTGCTGCTCATGTTCGGGGTTTCGATCAAAAGTTCAAGACTGTGCATCATAGATCATCCGGTTTGCCGTCAATAGACTGCCCTCACGAAATGTCCGAGGGAGTTTTGAAATGAATGAATATGTCTGTGATGGGCGAGCTGAAGAAGAGCCGACAGTGCCTGCGTGGATGGCGGTTTTCTCACTGGCGATGGGAGTGTTCGGATTACTCACCGCCGAATATCTGCCGGCCAGCCTGCTGACCCCGATGGCGCTGGATCTTGGCGTCAGCGAAGCGCTGGCCGGGCAAGCCGTGACGGTGACAGCGGTGGTCGCGTTGTTTGCCGGATTGTTGGTGCCGGGGTTGACGCGTAGCCTGGATCGGCGGCGGGTGTTGCTCGGGTTTTCGGCACTGATGATTGCCTCGAATCTACTGGTCGCGTTGTCGTCCAGCCTAGCGGTGCTGCTGATCATGCGAATCCTCCTGGGCATCGCCCTGGGCGGTTTCTGGAGCATGGCGGCGGCGGTGGCGATGCGCCTGGTGCCGGCGGCGCTGCTGCCGCGCGCGCTGTCGATCATCTTCAGCGGGATCGCCGTGGGTACGGTGGTGGCGGTGCCGCTGGGCAGTTATCTCGGCGGCCAGTTTGGCTGGCGCAGTGCGTTTTTCGCGGCGGCAGCGGTGGGCGTGGTGACGCTGGTCTTTCAAATGTTCACGCTACCCAGTCTGGCGCCGCATCGTCCGTCACGCCTGCGTACGGTACTCGAGGTGTTGCTGCGACCGGGCATTGCCATCGGCATGTTCGGCTGCGTACTGGTGCACACGGGGCACTTCGCGTTGTTCACGTACATCCGGCCGTTTCTGGAAAGCACTACCGGCGTCGGCGCGCAGACCTTGGCCCTGATGCTCCTTGGTTTCGGCGTGGCAAACTTTGCCGGCACGTTGTTCGCCGGTTGGCTGTTGCAGCGCAATCCACGGGCAACGCTGGTGCTTATGCCGGTTTTAGTGGGCGTTGCCGCTCTGGCGCTGGTCGGGTTACCGGCCTCGCTCACCGGGCAGGCGTTGCTCCTGGCGCTGTGGGGGATGGCCTTCGGTGGCGTGCCGGTGGCATGGTCGAATTGGGTGGCGCGTTCAGTACCCGATCAGGCCGAAAGTGCGGGCGGCATGGTCGTCGCGTCGGTGCAGTCTGCTATTGCCGCCGGTGCTGCCGCTGGCGGTTCAGTGTTCAGTTTCAGCGGCATCAACGGTGTATTTGTCGGGGCCGGAATGCTGATGTTGCTGGCTGCGTTACTGATCGCATTGAAGGTCAATGTCGATGTGCCGGAGCCAGGCTCGCCGGCAGCGGCGCCCGTGCATTTGTGATTTGATCAAGGTGTTGCACGAGTGGCGGCGATGTCCCAGGTTCGCATGATCTGCGTGATGGCAGCATCGATGTTTTCCGGTGCGGTGTTGTCTCTGGCGAGGATGGATATGCCTTGCAGGAAACTGTCGAATACCGTCGCCATCACTGCTGCACTTGTGCCGCTCGCCAGCTCACCGGCATTCACAGCACGCTCGACGCAGGCTTGAATACCGGCGCGGGTGCGCTGCCGTGAGCGGGTCAGGGCTTGCGCCACATGGGCGTTTTCCGGGCTCGGCGCGCTCATGATACCGAGGGTCACCATGCAGCCCTTGGGGTGCGCGTCGTCGCATTGCATGCGTGCCGACTGGCGCAATGCGGTCTCGATCGCCTGGCGCGGTGGCAGACTCTCGTCCCACAGGCATTCGGTGACTTGCGCGTAGGTGGCCAGATAACGTTGCACGCATTCCTCGAACAAGGCCTCCTTGGAACCAAACGCGGCGTAGAAGCTCGGCGCCGAGATACCGTCACCCAGGCCCGCCTTCAACTGGGCCAGCGATGTCGCGTCGTAGCCGTGTTGCCAGAACAATTGCAAGGCCTGATCGACAGCCTCGGCGCGATCAAACTGACGGGGGCGACCGGTTCTCGCCATGAGCAAACTCCTCGTTGATTTCAAATACAGACTAGTCGATACAGAAATTGTTGACAACGCTGCACGTGCGCCTTCAGGATTTAGATCGATCGGTATTTAAATCTGAGTCGGTTTTTTCGAGGAGCTTCCCGTGACACCTTCAATAACGTTAACGGCTACGCCAAAAGGCTTGCCCGTTGGTGCTTTGCTGGCGTTGGCCATGACTGGCTTCATCTGCATCGTCACTGAAACCCTGCCGGCGGGCTTGCTGCCGCTGATCAGCGAAGGCCTGGCAATTTCGCCGTCCATGGCCGGGCAAATGGTCACCGCGTATGCATTGGGTTCGGTGTTGGCGGTGATCCCGATGACCATCGCCACCCGTGGCTGGCGGCGCCGCAACGTGTTACTGCTAACGATTGTCGGTTTCCTGCTGTTCAATTCAATTACCGCGCTGTCGTCGCACTACGGCGTGACGCTGGTCGCACGGTTTTTCGCCGGGGTAGCGGCGGGTCTGGCGTGGAGTCTGTTGGCCGGCTACGCGCGACGCATGGTCGAGCCTGAGCAGCAGGGCAAGGCGTTGGCTCTGGCGATGGTTGGCACACCGATCGCGCTGTCGCTGGGCGTGCCTCTGGGTACCTGGCTCGGCGGGCTGGTCGGTTGGCGCACCACGTTCGGCCTTATGTCAGCGCTGACCCTGGTATTGATCGTCTGGGTACTGGTGAAAGTGCCCGACTATTCGCCGCAACCGGCCAATCAACGCCTGTCGCTGGGCAAAGTCCTGACTACCCCGGGCGTTCGTCCTGTGCTGGCCGTCGTGATCAGCTGGATGCTCGCGCACAACATTCTCTACACCTACATCGCCCCGTTTGTGGCGCCGGCGGGCATGGCCGAGCGCGTGGATGCGGTATTGTTGATCTTCGGCATCGCCGCGCTGGTCGGCATATGGCTGACGGCGAAACTGGTCGAGCCGCTGCTGCGCTCGACGGTGTTGCTGAGCCTGGCAACCTTTGCCGCTGTCTGCGTAGCGCTGGGTTTTGGCGCAGGGATTGCTGAGGTGATCTATTTAGGCGTGGCGGTATGGGGATTGACCTTTGGCGGCGCGGCGACGCTGTTGCAAACGGCCCTGGCTGACGCAGCGGGTGATGGCGCCGATGTGGCCTTATCGCTGAACGTGGTGGCGTGGAACAGCGCAATTGCCGGGAGCGGTGTGGTCGGCGGGGTGTTGCTGGATCACTGGGGCGTGGCCTCTTTTCCATGGGCCATGCTGGTGTTGGTCGCTATCGGCTTTGCCATTGCCTGGGGGGCTCGGGCCCACGGTTTCAGACCGGGACCGCGATCGACCGGAGCAGAGGCAGTGGCGGGGCACTGAGCCCCGCCGATTTCATCTTGTTAATTGCGCTTGGGCAGTTTCCAGTTCGGCCGGATGAAGTGGCAGGTGTAGCCGTTCGGAATCCGCTCCAGATAATCCTGATGCTCGGGTTCCGCTTCCCAGAACGGACCCGCCGGTTCGATTTCCGTTACCACGCGGCCGGGCCATAGTTTCGAAGCGTCGACGTCGGCGGCGGTGTCTTCGGCGACGGCGCGCTGCTCGTCGTTGAGGTAGTAGATCGCCGAACGATAGCTCGGGCCAAGGTCGTTGCCCTGACGGTTGGGCGTGCTCGGGTCATGGATCTGGAAGAAGAATTCGAGGATCTGCCGGTAGCTGATCACTGCCGGATCAAACTTGATCTCGATGGCTTCGGCATGGTTGCCGTGGTTGCGATAGGTCGCATTCGGCACATCGCCGCCGGTGTAGCCGACTCGGGTATTGAGCACGCCCGGGTAGCGGCGCAACAGATCCTGCATGCCCCAGAAGCAGCCGCCGGCGAGAATGGCAGTTTCGGTTTGAGTGGTCATGGTGTGTCCTTCCTCTCGGAGACGATGGGGATATGCCTTGTTATGAGGGCGTGTTTGCCGATTCCAAGGTCATTGCCGAATGCGATCTGGATCAATGGGCGGGATTACTTGCAGTTTTCGTCAGAAATTCGCTGATCAGCGCAGTTACCTGTTGCTGTATCACCGCACGTGGCCGCGCATTGTCACCATCGCGACAAATGATGCCGTCACCCGGACTGTCTTCTTCGAGCAAAGCCTCCGCAGCCGGTTTGCACGGCGACATGAAAGTGAAATGGCTGGCGTCGGCGATTTCGATATATCCGGTCGATGCCTGAGGCAGTCGCTTGGCCAGATCAGCTGACTCCAGTGCTGCCGGCAGATCCTGTGACGGCGCACCAGCGGCGATAACCAGCGTTGGCACCGGCAATGTCCCCAGGCTTTGGCTGGTCATGCCGCGCGAGAGGCCCAAGTCCAGCGAAATCACAGCGGTGACGCGCTTGTCGCGCAGGTCACTGGCCAGTGCAGTCTTCGATTCCGGTGTGTTTACCGGATTCATCTGTTGATAGACCTTGCAACTGGAGAGCTGCGGATGGATTTTGCAATCGCCCGCAAACAGGTCCGGATCGAACCGTGATCCGGCGATTTCCAGCGCAGTCCAGCCGCCGAGGGAGTGGCCGACCACCGCAATGCGACCCTTGTCGACGGCGCCGAATTTATCCGGTTGGGAGGTGACTGAGTCAATGGCGCGGCTCAGGTCGACGGGGCGCTGCCACAACTGTGCCGCCGCCTGCGCGCTACGGTCATGAGTGGTGGTGCCGGGATGGTTGACGGCTGCGACGATATAACCCTGATGGGCCAGCGCACTCGCCAGCCAGGCCTGATTACTCCAGTTGCCTCGGTAACCGTGGGATAGCACGACCAATGGATGCTCACTCGCAACGGGTGGCGCATCACGAACGGCTGAGACACCAACAAAGACTGCGTCATCGGCGATCAATTGGGCGGTGGTTGTCGTCGTGCCTGGGTACCAGACGGCCATTTCCAGCGGACGATTGTGTTGCGGGTCGGGCAGGGTGGTGGTCTGGAAACCGATGGCGCTGATGTCAGCCAGTGCGCTGGTGGAAAGGACGATGACAAGCGAGGCCGTCAGTGCGGCTTTCAATGGATTGATCATCACGCTCTACCAAACCCAAAGAAAGAACGCAGCTTGCTCGGTGACTTGCGTTCGTAGAACGGTTTGGTCTCTTTGAGGAAGTAATCACTCAGCCCGGCTTGTCCCGTCAGCACGCGGCAAAAATCAACCGGCCCGCCATCAGGGGCTGTGTCTCCAGCGACATTGCCGGCTTCGCGCATGACCTGTTCGATATTGCCATCCGCTTCGATGCCGACGATCAGGTGCGGCTTTTCATCAACCGAGGCGTCGTGCATCAGCGCCAGGAACGCACGTTTCACATTGGCGTGTTTGGCCAGCAGTTGCGAGAGCGAATGGACCATCGTCGATGGGTAGTCCGAAGGCTGTCCAAACAACACGTTGGTTTCTTTTTCGACGGTACGCTGCGTGGCGGGCCGGCCGATCTCGCCTGAGAGCAGGAGGTGCACTTCATCAGGAAGGAATTCCTTGCCGTACGGCGACTTCGGATTCAGAAAGAGCAGCGCGCCCAGAGTGATTTCGAACAACGATCGTGCAGGTATCTCCATATAGCTCTGCTCGCTGTCGATGGATTGTTGCAGCGTTGGCAGCGAGGAGAAGAACGGGATGACCGGCGTTCCATCGGGCTTCTGCCAATGGGCGATGCTGATATTGCTGCCAGCCTCGAGATTGACATGGCCTTGAGCAACACCGGCGGTGCCGAGGATGTAGACGGTCGAGCCCAGGAGGGTTCGATAGAACTCAGGGCGATGCGCGGGTTCGTCCGCGGCCAGCCGGAGTGATGTTTCCAATGAGTTTTCTTGGCAGGTATCCATGAGGTCAGTCCGTTATTTTCAATGCAGAGAGCGATGATTACCTGGCCGACTCGAGGATGCCTGCATTCACCGGCATTTCATCCAGCCTCTCGGGCCATATCTGATCGTCGGTGCCACGTAGCGATTCAGCGGACCACCAACGGTGATCGGCCATGACCTCGGTTTCTTCCTGAGTCCAGCCGGCTCTGGATAGCCCTTCGCTTGGCGCGTGCAAGACCAAATATTGTTCGACCGCGAGTACAGTTTCGCTGCTGGGTAATAGCAAGGAAAGGTCCCGGTGTGCTACAGGTCCGCCAACCGTGAGGACCTCTATGCCGGTTTCCTCACGCAATTCACGTATTGCAGCGCTTTGCGTTTGCGCATCTACATCTTCCTTGAAGGACTTGCCGCTGCTTGTTGCGTTGCGGATTCGTATTGCAACAGTACGTCGGCGGGGCAAGAGATCCTTATTGCAACGATTAAAGACCACCAAACCCGCTAAACCACGGAAAAACGACTCCAGCTTCATGGCCTCTATACGTACACCTCGCGCGCAATTGTCTGCGACAACGAAGCCAGCTGATGATTGCCGGTACCGCCAATAGCGTGAAAACCCACTGAAAAGCATTGGTGGAGTGAAGCGCCATGGCCGCAAGCACGTTAATCAATAACGCACCAACAATCACAGCGTTGTACCTGACGTGCCGACGTATGATCGCAGCAAACTCTTCCCAGTCGTAAATCAACCAGTCGTGGGAAAACTCTCCGCATTCGCAGCACTTGTGGGTTGGCGGAAGGTGGTCAGTGATGAAGCCACACGCGGGGCAGCAGACTGTCATAGATCGAACCTGTCGCTAGCTGTTTCAAGTCGCTAGCCAGCGTAGTGCAATTCTCTTCGCACTGAGTGCTATCCGTTATCAGCCCTCACAACAAACTCCATGAAACCCCAACGTAAACCCCCATCCCTTCACCCGGCGTCGAGCGCGCGGCGTCCACGCCTTTGTCGTCATACCCCGGCGTGACCGTTGCCGCGTAGCGTTTGCCGGTCAGGTTGCGCATGTCCACCCAGCCTTGCCAATCACCCTTCGGGGCGTTGTAGCCCAGCGTTGCGCCGAACAGCGCGTACGGGTCGGCGTAGTAGCTGTTGGCGTAGTCCACTGCAGTTTTGGAGACCAGTTGCGTGTTCACGGCGGCGAAGAAACCCTGCGGCCAGTCGTAACGCAGTTCGCCCTGGTAATAATGCATCGGCAGGCCCGGCAGGCGGTTGTCGCCGAAGCGCTCATCGTCGCGGTAGTGAAAGTCGCTGAAAGTGTAGGCCTGGCGCAAGCTCAGTTGGCGGCCGTCGGCGGCGGTCCAGAGTTTGCTGTTGAGGCTGGCCTCGATCCCTTGGTGTACGGTCGGGCTGGCGTTGAGTTCGTAGGGCGTGACGGCGCTGGCATCCGGCAGCACCGAGAGCAGTTCGTGACGAACTTGCGCGTAATACCACGCCAGACTCCATTCGCCCAGGTTGCTGTCGCCACGGCCGCCGAGTTCCAGGGTCGTCGCAGTCTGGTTTTGCAGTTCGATCGGGTCGCGCTGGGTGCCGGTCGCAGCACCGTTGCCGGCAGGGAAGCGTACGTTGGAGCTGTAGATCAGTGACCACGGATGCGGCGCTTCGACGGAGCGGCTGAGATTGCCGAACACTTGCACGTCCGGGGTGATCTGGTAGCGCAGGCCGATCCGTGGTGCGTAGTCCCAGTCGTTGAGGCTGGTTTTGCCGCCGCCTTGCGGATAGGTCACGGCGCTTTCGCGACGGGTGTAGACGGCGGCGAGGCCGGTCGTCAGCCAGAGGTCGTCAGCGATTTCCAGGTCGTTACCGAAATGCAGCACGGTATCCGAGCCCTGATAAGTGAAGTTGCGCATCCGTGTGCCGGGCGCATGGTTGGCGGTATTGACACTCGGGATGCGCACGAACTCGCTGGCGCCATCGTTGGGCAGATGCTTGGTCACGCGCAGGCCGGCATTACTGCGGCTTTCCATGCCGAACAGGGTGTCGCGACGCTTGTAGTCGAAGGTGCCGCTGACATCGGTGTAAGCGACTTTCAGCCGGTTCGGGCCTTCGCGCAAATCCATCGGGTAGTCGTGGTAGACAAGGCCGGTCTGAATGCTCGAGTCGTCGTCGAGGTAGAAGGTGGTCTTGTTGCCGATGAAGGTACTGCCGGGTTGTTTGCGGCTGTCATCGCGGGTGACATACGCCGGGTTGGCTGCCCGAGGCCTGTGTTCGATGGAATGTTTGGTCACGCGGCCGGCGAGGTCGTTGTCGGTTTCCCGGTAGCGAAAGTAGAAGCGAGTCTCCAGGTTCGGGTTGAAGCGATAGCCGAAGTTGGCGATCAGGCCTTTGCTCTCGCTGGCGGTGTGATCCTGATAGCCGTCGGCGTTGGCCTCGGTCATGGACACGTAGTAATCGAAATCCCCCAGCACTTGCCCGGAGCTGATCTGGCGCTGCTGATAGCCATGGCTACCGGTGGCGTAGCGCACTTGCAGCTTCGGCGCGGTGTAACCGGTGTGGCTGACGTAATCGACAGCGCCACCCAGCGCCAGCGAGCCGCGATCAAAACCGTTGGCACCCCGCAGGACTTCGACATGGTCGACCCACAGCGGCTCGAGCAATTCATACGGTGTGCCGCCGGGACCGGTCAGCGGCAGGCCGTCGAGCATCGTATACAACCCGGATGCATGGGCGCCGGGTGCGCGGTTGATGCCTGAACCACGGATGGAAATCTTCACACCTTCGTTGCCTGCCGACTGCGCATACACCCCCGGTTGATAGGCCAGCACATCCTGATTGCTGGCAACGCGGCCCTGCAACGGCTGGCGCATGTCGACCACGTTGGTACCCCCCGGCACCTGTTCAAGGCGTGCCCTGGCCTCTTCGACCGTTGCATCGGTGCCACTGCGCTGTTCCGCCGAAATCAGCACTTGCCCCAGTTCCAGACCTTGGGTCTCGGCCATCGCCGGGCAGGCCAGGGCCAGACCGAGCAGGGCAGTGGGCAATGATTTGGGCGACGGCATCGAAAAACTCCAGCAAACAGTGGATCGGGCAATGAACAGTGCGACGTCGGAACAAACGCAGGAAACACATGGCGGCCCGGCTTTTTTGCCCCACGATGGCAAACAGCCGGGCGTGGGCTAACCTCACGGCTCAGGCCCTTTGGGTCAATAAACAATTTCACCGGGCTGTTGAAGCGCGAGGACGTATTCATGGCGAAAAACTACAAGAAACCTGCAAAGGCCCTCGAACGCCCGAGCTTGAAAAACAAGGACTATCTTGCGCAACTGCGCAAACTCCATATTGAACTGGTCAAGCTGCAGGAGTGGGTCATCGCCAAAGGTGTCAAGGTTTGTATTGTGTTCGAAGGCCGCGACGGTGCGGGGAAGGGTGGGGTGATCAAGGCGATCACTGAGCGCGTCAGCCCACGGGTGTTCCGCGTGGTGGCATTACCGGCGCCGACCGATCGCGAAAAGAGCCAGATGCATGTGCAGCGTTACCTGCCGCATCTGCCGGCAGGCGGCGAAGTGGTGATCTTCGACCGCAGTTGGTACAACCGCGCCGGTGTCGAGCGTGTCATGGGTTTTTGCACGGAGGAGCAGGCCGACAAATTTCTCAAGTCGATTCCGTGGGTGGAAAACGCCATCGTCGATTCGGGAGTAATCCTGCTCAAGTACTGGCTCGAAGTCAGTCCAGAGGAACAGACCCGCCGGCTCGAAGCGCGCATCAATGACGGACGCAAGATATGGAAACTGACGCCGATGGATCTCAAATCCTACAGCCGCTGGTACGACTACTCACGGGCGCGGGACGAGATGTTCAAATACACCGATACCGATCGAGCGCCGTGGATGGTTGCTGACTCAAATGACAAACGTCGCGCACGCCTGAACATCATTACTGATCTGCTGAGTCGCATCCCTTATGAAGAGGTGAAGCGCGATAAGGTCCAATTGCCGAAGCGGCAGAAACCGGGCAAGTACCGGGAGCCGGATTATCCGTACAAGCGCGTTGCAGAAAAATTCTGACGAAGCGTTCCAGACCTCACCTTGTTGCCGCGCAGTGATTGTTCACCGGGTCCGCAGGGACTGTTCGATCACCTCCACAAAGGCCTTCACCAGCGGGCTGCGCTCGCGTTTGCGCGTTAAAACCAATAAAGGCGCCGTGGCACTGGGTTCTGCGAGGGGCCGATAGGTCACGCCGTGCTTGACCAGGGCTTGTGTGCATTGCGGCACAACCGCAACGCCCTGGCCAGCGGCAACCAGCGCAATGATTGAGGTTATCTGCTTGCCGCTCGGCCCGGGGCGTGGCGTCAGGTCGTTGCGCCGGTACAGCGCGGCGATGATGTCATTCAGGGCTGAGCCGTAGTCGCTCGGGAATGTGATCAGTGGAAATGCACTCAATTCGGTGAGCGTCACGTGGCTTTGCCCGGCGAGGGCGCTGTCACTGGGAACGGCCGCCATCAATGGTTCGTTATCCAGGCAAATGACTTGAATGTCCGGGTTCGCGTCGGCCGGTCGCATTCGGCTCATGCCGATGTCCAGGCGTCCTTCAACGATCTGGGCGCATTGCATGCTTGAAGCGCCTTCTTCCACGGTCAGTTGCACGTCGGGATACGACGAGCAAAAGGTCTGGATGGTCTGGCTGAAAACGTCCGAAAGGGCGATCGAACTGGCATAGCCGACAGCCAGATGCCCAGCCGAGCCGGCCGCCAGTTTGCTGGTAATGGCCGCTGTCAGGTCGACTTGCTCCAGCACGGCCCTCGCGTAGGGCAGAAAATGTCGGCCCTCCGAGGTCAGCGTGACGCTGCGCGTGCTGCGGTCGAACAAGCGAAAACCCAATTCCGTTTCCAGCGCCGAAATCTGCCGGGTCAGCGGCGGCTGGGCGATATGCAGACGCATCGCAGCGCGGCCGAAATGCAATTCGTCGCTCACGACGAGAAAGTAACGCAGACGGCGCAGATCGATCATGTTCATCCCTGGTATCAATCGGTCGGAAATCGGTATTGGATCCTGAAACCTGTCCATCTTATAAAAGTGTTTGAAAATATTACGAGCATTTCTTGTGAGCCTTCGCATGTTTTGTCCGCGGATCGCCTTGTTTCTGGCGGGATGCGCGGCGTTTATCAACCTGTATGCGACGCAGGGGCTGCTTAATGAGCTGGCCACAGCGTTCGATGTTTCCGCCCGACAGGCCAGCTGGAGTATCACCGTCACCACGCTGGCGGTGGCCGTGGCAGCCTTGTTCGTTGGCCGGCTCACCGCGCAGGCCGAGCAGCACCGGGTTATTGCCGTGGCGGCGATCCTGCTGGCGCTGCCTGCGCTGCTGACAGCCTGGTCAGGCAGCTTCGCTGAGTTTCTGCTGTGGCGAGCGGTTCAGGGGCTGTTGATACCGCTGGTGTTTGCCACCAGCATTGCCTACATCGGTGTGCGTTGGAGAGACGGCGCGGTGACCGAAGCGACCAGCGTCTACGTTGCCGGCACCGTGCTCGGCGGATTCTGCGGACGATTTCTTACCGGGTGGGTCACCGAATTTGCTGATTGGCGCCTCGCTCTGGCGCTGCTGGCGGGTCTGAGCCTGATCCTCGGTCTGGCCATTGCCTGGTTTCTGCCGCCCAATTCACGCACCTCTGTTCTGCCACCGGCGTACCGCCCTGGCGGGCGTGCCGAACGTTTCAGCAAGCCCTTGCTGGCCGCCTATGCCGTGGGCTTTTGCGTGCTTTTTGCGCAAATTGCCACCTTTACCTACGTTGGCCTGCACCTGAGTCGCGCGCCGTTTTCCCTGAGCACCGGCGCATTGGGGGCGATCTATTCGGTGTTCCTGCTGGCGCTGGTGGTGGTACCGATCGCCGGACGCCTGGGCAAGGCCCGGCCGCGTAGCGAGTTGATCACCGCCGCAGCATGCCTTGGAATCGCCGGCTCACTGCTGACACTGACTTCTTCGCTGTGGCTGACCATCGCCGGGCTGGCGCTCAGTTCTACCGGCGTGTTCCTCGCCCAAGCCGCTGCCAATGCATTTATCACTGCCCATGCCCGAGTCGACAAGGCCGGGGCCGTGGGCCTGTACCTGACCAGTTACTACCTGGGCGGCAGTTTCGGTGCGTTCGTGCCGGGCACGCTATGGGAGCTGGGCGGCTGGCCGGCGTGCGTCGCCCTGATCATGGTGTTCCAGATTCTCCCGCTGCTGGCGATTCGTCGCGGCTGGAAGGTTCCCGCACTGCCGGTCATGCCCGGCGCTTCTGCGTCAAAGCGCTTGATTCATCATCCAACAAGGAAAATGTCAGATGACCGTGAGTAACCTGCTGCCGCTGCAAAGCGCTTTATTGTCCGTGATAGAGCCCATACTCGACGACATGCCTGCCGGTGTTCTGCAGCACGCATTGGTCGAGGCGTTTCGCAGTCAAGTGGCAGAGCTGGTCGACATCGAGCGTTCTTTCAAGACGCTGACTGCGCGCCATCATAGCGCCGCCTCCCTGCGCACCTTCTTCGGCAGTTGGTCGAAAACCCGCCGTCGATGGGTTTGTCGAGGCGATGGGCGTAGCGGTCGTGCAGTCCGCTGCGCAGGACATCTTCATCGAGTACCTCCAGCGCAAGGCTGAAGTAATGCGCACTAGCGCTCACCCCCGTGTCCGGATGACATCAAACAGCGCTGACTGCCGTCGCTGGACGGGATGGTCATGCCTTGAAAAAAGTGGATCGCCATGAACAAGCTGATTGAAAGCCTTATTCCGATTCCGGTAGCCGCCCTTGGCGCCTGGCTCGGTTACCTCTCCGGGTTTGCGCTCGGCGACCTGATCGGCGCCATCTGCGCAGTGACCGCGCTGAGCAAACTGGGGGTGCGCATGCGCATGCCGTATCCCTTCGTGGCCACCGTGCAACTGCTGCTGGGGATCAGTGTCGGCTCCATTGTCACCGGGTCAATGATGCGTGAGTTGACTGACTTCAGCATTTTGCTCGGCCTGTTGATTTGCATGACCACGCAGATCTTCGTCGGCTATAACTGGCTGCGCCGCATGGAGAAGTGGGGGCACATCGAAAGTCTGCTGGGCTCGATTCCCGGCGCGATGGCAGCGGTGATGACGGTATCGGGCGAGCAGGGACCGGCCTCAGGGCGCATCGCTTTTGTGCACATTGTGCGCCTGCTCGCACTGCTGGCTGTGGTCACCCTCATTGCCGGCGGTCATTCGGACAGCATTGCACCGACGCTGGGCACGCTGGATAACTGGCTGAGCGTGGTACCGCCGGCCATTGCAGCGGTGCTGGCCGGCTACCTGCTGGAGCGATTCGACGTGCCGGCGCCGTACATGCTGACTGGCCTGCTGTGCACCGCAGCCGTAAATGTTGGCTTCCCGGAGGCCGATCTGCATGTGCCCGATCCGTTTGCGGTGGTTGCGCTGATCCTGCTGGGCGGGCTGATCGGCATTCGACTCAAGGACATCACCTTCAAGGATGTCGTGCGTTATATCCGTGCCGGCCTGGTGGTCACGGCACTGACGTTCTGCACCACGTTGCTGGTCGCGTTTGTGATGAGCAAATTGACTGGCAAGCCGTTTCTGACCTTGTTCATGTCCTGGGTGCCGGGCGGCGTCGAGGTCATGACCGCAGCCGCGTTGCTGCTCAAGCTGGACCCGGCGTTCGTGATGCTCAACCACGTCGTGAGGATGTCGATCATCCATATTTCCCCGGTGTTCCTGCCCAAGCGCCTGTTCCAGGAACAGCCCGCGCCTTTGCCACAACCTCAGACCGAGCCGTAATCGCTGCCACCCTTCGAATAAACAAGGATTTGATCTCGATGCCACGGGTTTCGCCCGCGATGCACACCGGCTTGATTCGACTTTGCTGACGTCGCTGATCGGCAGTGGTGTGGCGACCCCTCATCCAATGGGCGGCATCTGCGTGGACCGCGCGTTGCCGGCGACGGCAATTGCTTGAGTCGAGTCGCCGGGCCACTAGATGACTCCATCCGTCGTCTGCTCTGAACCTCTGTCGCACTGATTTTTCTACCGGGTAAGTCCCTCAGGAAATACCCGTATGTTCGATCAGCAAAAAAAGGCATCACTGGCGGCATGGCGCAGGATGGCGGAGCAGACCGAGGCTGTTGTGGATCCGGAGCAGCAATATGACGACCTGCTCAAGGCTGCCGACGAGATGGAGGAGCAGGGCCTGATCACTGGCGCTGAGTGGCGCCAGTTGGTGCGCGACGCCGGTAACGTGTTTACCCATAACGAAGAAGAGACGCACGGCTGACAACTGCCATTGGAGGACATGCCATGCTCAGTTATCTGTTTATCGGCGCCAACGATGTCGAGCGTTCGGCGGCTTTTTACCAAGCGATCCTGACGCCGCTCGGCTACCGGCATGATCGCGAAGAACACTATTGTTTTTACCTGCCCGATTGCATCGACAAGTCCAACGGCCCCGGCAGTGTGCACATTTCGCAACCGTTCAATGGCGAGCCGGCAACGCCGGGCAACGGCATGATGCCGGCGTTTCGCGCCGACTCCCGGCAAAAGGTCGACCAAGTGCACAAGGCCGGGCTCGACGCTGGCGGCAGCGATGAAGGCCCGCCGGGCACCCGCGAGGCCTACACGCCGGACTTTTATGTGGCCTATCTTCGCGATCCCGAAGGCAACAAGCTTGCTGTGTTCTACAGCGGCTGATGGATGGAGCCTGTCGATTCGGCCCTGATGGCGGCCCGCGCCCAGTTCGCGATCACGATCAGCTTCCACATCGTGCTGGCGGCTTTCAGCATCGGTCTGGCGAATTTTCTCATGGTGCTGGAGGCGTTGTGGTTGAAGAGCGGGCGCCAGATTTATCTGGACGTTTATCGCTACTGGCTCAAGGTGTTTGCGCTCAACGTCGCGGTGGGCACGGCGTCGGGATTGATTCTGGAGTATCAGTTTGGCCTTAACTGGTCGCGGTTCTCGGTGCAGGCCGGCGATGTCCTCGGGCCGCTGATGTTCTATGAAGTGATGGCGGCGTTTTTCATCGAAGCGGGGTTTCTCGGCATCATGTTGTTCGGCCTGAAGAAGGTCGGCCCCCGTCTGCACTTTTTCGCCACTTGCGCGGTGGCGGTGGGCTCAGTCATCAGCGCGTTCTGGATACTGTCCGCCAACTCATGGATGCAAACCCCCGCCGGTTATTCGATTGGCGCGGATGGACGTTATCTGGCCGAGGATTGGTGGGCAATCATCTTCAACCCCTCGTTTCCCTATCGTCTGGCGCACATGCTGCTTGCCGTGTTTATCGGCAGTGCGACGCTGGTTGCCGGCATCAGCGCCTGGCAGTTGCGCAAGGCTTCGGAAAACCCGCGCGCTCGCCTGCAATTTTCCATGGCGCTGTGGGTGATTGCGGTGCTGATGCCGGTGCAGATTGTCGTCGGCGATCTGCATGGCCGACACACCCTGCAGGCCCAGCCGCAGAAGGTGGCGGCAATCGAAGCTTCATGGACGCGCCCCGCGCAAGGGGCCGGAGAGCCACTGCGGCTGTTCGCCTGGCCGGATAGGCAAGAGCGGCGCAATCATTGGGAAGTCGCCATTCCCCGGGTCGGTTCGCTGTATTTGCAGCATGACCTGACCAGCACCATCGCCGCGCTTGATGAATTCCCGCCTGAAGACATCCCGCCAGTGGCACCGGTATTTTTCGCGTTCCGGCTGATGGTCGGGCTGGGGCTGTTGATGCTGGGGCAGGGCGTGGTCAGCCTCTTCCTGCGTCGGCGCAATCTTCTGTTCACTGCGCGCGGGTGGTTGGGCGCTTGCGTGCTGCTGGCGCCGGCCGGATTTGTCGCGATGCTCAGCGGCTGGGTGGTCACCGAAGTGGGACGGCAGCCGTTTACGGTCTACGGACTGATGCGCACGGCGGACAGTCTGTCGTCGGTGTCCAGGGCTCAAGTCATCGCCTCGACATGGCTGATTCTGTTGTTCTATCTGCTGATCTTCGGCATCGGCCTGTGGGTGCTGCTGCGCCTGTTGCGTGAGCCGCCGCAGCAGGACCAACCGGGGCCGCAGCCCACGCTTGCCGACGAAACCGGGCACTGAGGAATCACAGACATGGGCACGGACTGGCTGACGCTGTTGTGCGCCGCCGCATTGGCGTTTTCGGTGATGAATTACGTATTGCTCGACGGCACCGATCTGGGCGTCGGCATGCTCATGGGCCTGACCGGCTGCAGCCAGCAGCGCAGGGCGATGGCGGTGACGATTCTGCCGGTGTGGGATGCCAACGAAACCTGGCTGGTGCTCGGCGGCGGTGGGCTGCTGGCGCTGTTTCCGTTGGCTTATGCGATCTTGCTGCCGGCGCTGTATGTGCCTTTTATCGTGATGTTCCTCGCATTGATTGCGCGGGCCATGGCGTTGGAGTTTCGCGACTACGCAGCGAACGGACAATGCAAAAGAATCGTCGACGGCGTGTTGGCGCTGGCTTCGTTGCTGACCGGTGTTGTTCAGGGCATGGTGCTCGGCACCCTGGTGCAAGGCGTTGCGCATCAGGGCGGTCAGTACATTGGCGATGGCCTCGATTGGTTGAATCCGTTCCCGGTTTTGTGTGGCCTGGTGCTGGTGTTGGGTTACCTGTGGCTGGGGACTTGCTGGTTGTACTGGCGCACCCTGGATGAACTGCAGCGGCACTCGGCACGCCAGGCCCGCCTCTTGGCCGTGGTTGTCACGGTGTTATTGCTGGTGTTGATCGCATGGACGGCTACGTTGCAGCCGCAATACGCTCGGCGGCTTGCCGATATTCGCCTGTGGTTGCCAGCAGGATTGATCCTCGGCGCTTTATCGATGATGTTCACCAAAGGCTTTCGCAGCCGCTTTGACTTCATCCCGCTGTTCGCCGCCTTGGGCGTTTTCGTGCTGGCCTTCGCGGTGATGCTGGCCGCGCTCTATCCCTTCATCATTCCGCCGGATCTGACCTTGAGCGCAGCCGCTTCCAGCCCGAACAGTCAGATCTTCATGCTGGTCGGCTTCGCCGTGCTCATACCGATCACTCTGGCTTACAACACCTTCGGCTTTCGCGTGTTCAGCGGCAAGGTGCGCGTTGCGGTCAACGGCTGAACTTCATGTCACCCGACCTTTTTTGCCCATCGGCGACAGCCTCGAAGCCCGCAACAAGTCAGCAAAAGCCGCCTTGTCGATCGGCCGGCTCATGAAGTAGCCCTGCACCTCATTGCATTGGTCCTTGCCGAGAATCGCCAGTTGTTCCTCGGTCTCGACGCCTTCGGCAGTCACCGTTAAACCCATGGCTTTGCCCAGACCGATGATCGCCTGCACCACGGCACGGTCATTGGTGCCGCTGCTGATCGAGGCAATAAAGCGCTTGTCGATCTTGATCCCGTCGAATGGATAAGCACGCAGGTATCCAAGCGACGAATAGCCGGTGCCGAAGTCGTCCATGTTCAGGCGTACGCCGAGTTCTTTGAGCTGGTTCATGGTGGTCAGCGCGCCATCGGTGTCGTTGAGCATCACGTTCTCGGTGATCTCCAGCTCCAGACGACTGGCCGGGAAACGCGTACCGACCAGTACTTGGCGAACATCCTCGACCACATCGCTCAAAGCAAATTGTGCAGGCGACAGGTTGACCGACAGCAGAATGTCAGGCGGCCAGTCCAGCGCGGTTTCGCAGGCTTCGCGCAATACCCAGCGGCCCAGCGGCACGATCAGATCGGTCTGCTCGGCGAGCGGAATGAACACGTCCGGCCCGAGCAATCCTTGGGTCGGATGCTGCCAGCGCACCAGCGCTTCGACTGAAACGATGTGCTTGCCGTCGACCTTGTAGCGCGGCTGATAGTGCAGGACGAATTCGTTGTGCTTGAGCGCGTGGCGCAAGTCATCTTCCATCTGCCGGCGCGTCTGGATCTGGTCGCTCATGTGCGCTTCAAAGTAGCACCACGTATTTTTGCCGTCGGACTTGGCCTGATACAACGCAATGTCGGCATAGCGGATCAGATCGCTGGCGACGAAGCCGTGACGACGGCTGAGGGCGATGCCGATACTGGCGCCGATATGCAAGGGATGGTGCTCGTAATTGATCGGTTGATGGAGGCTGCCGATCAAGCGTGTGCAGAATTTGTCGATCTAGTGATGGCTGTCCATGCCGTTGAGCACCACCACGAACTCGTCACCGCCCAGGCGCGCAACGATGTCGTGCTCGCGGGTGCATTCGCGCAGACGCGTGGCGACTTCCTGGAGCACCGCGTCACCGGCCGGGTGGCCGAGGGAGTCGTTGATCGGTTTGAAGTTGTCCAGATCGATCATCAGCAGCGACAGCGGCGGTGCGTGTTCCTTCAATAGCAGAACTTCATCCAGATAACGCGCCAGCTTGTTGCGGTTGGGCAGACCGGTCAGGGCGTCATGCATCGACAGATGCTGGATCTGCGCATGGGCGGCAACTTCGTCAGTGATGTCGCTGGCGGTGCCCCGATATCCGACGACGTTGTTTTTGTCGAAAATCGGCCGCGCAGAGAGACGACAATGACGCGGCTGCCCGGACTCGTCACGGTAGGTGCAGCGTAAGTCGCCGGCACTGTTTTCATCGCTCAGTTTGCGCAGCCACAACGCCAGCGGCGTGGTATCGCAGGTCAGCAACTCCCCGATGTTCTGCCCAAGCCAAAAGGCCTGCGGATAGCCGGTGACTTCGCTGAAACGCGCTGACAGGTAGGTTAGCGACAGCTGACCATCCACTTCCCAGATCCAGTCCGACGCTGCTTCGGCCACGGCGCGAAAGCGTTCTTCACTGGCTTCGAGCGCATGATTGGCCGCTTCGAGCGCCTGATTCGAGGCCTGCATCGCTTCAATGCTGTTGTCGACGTATTGCGACGAGCGCAAGGCGTGGCGGAAGAAGTACGCGGTCAGCAACATCAGCACCAGAAACGTCGCGCCGAGCGGTGGCACCAGTGACCACAATAATTGCTGGCCGGGTCGTTGCAGGTCGGCGACCAGGCTGTAGCCGGTGCTGTCGAGCGGCACGCTTGGATGGCCTTTTTCAATGGTGTCATCCGGAACGAGGGTCAGGTTCGTCAGGCCATAACCGGCGCCGATCTTGCGCAGTTTGGTCGGAGTCAGCTTGTCGACGAACACCAGCACGGAAGTGTTGCGCAGTTCGTCCAGCGGTCGTTCATCGTTGGGAATGATCGCCGCAGCGGTAATCAGCGCGGGCCAGCCTTCGAACAGCGAATAGCTGCTGACCGGCTTGGTCAGATCAGGCTGGCTCAGCACCTGCTCGACCAGCGCCGGGGCGGGCGCTTGCAGCACCGTGGAGACGTCGGTTTCGACCATCTGCCCGCGAATCACCGCGTACTTGGTGCGATTGCGGTCGAGGACAAATACGCCGTCGTAGCCGTCGGTAGTGAACATGGTTTTGCCCATGTTCTGCTCGGTGTAAGCCCAGTTGACGTCGATCGGCCCGCTCAAGGCTTCATAGGCTCGCGTCCAGTAGGCGTAGCTGGTGATGTAATTTTTCGAAGTGGTGACGCGGTTTTCCACGGCGCGCACGGAATAGAACTGGTTCTGTTCCAGATCTTTGGCATCGAGGGACTTGGCGATGCCCAGCAAGGTGCTGATGGCGGCAATCACGCCGGCGACGAACAACGCGCCCACGGCGATTGCCAAACGACGGGTCACAGCGCGTTGCGGGGTGGAGATTGGCTGCGCAGCGTGAGTAACGGCCATGTGCTCGTCCTTGATCCGGTGTCTTCTGAATCTAGAACAATGGCGAGCGCACAATGTTCAGATTGTTGTTCTAAGGCATCGACTGGATTTGCTCAAAGTGTAGCGAATCTTGCGCAATTGCCAGCACGCCCGGCCGGCGGCGAATCCCGAAAGGGCGAGACTTCCCGCACAAAAACCGGATAATGGCCGCCATTCGTTTAGCCGTATTCTGGTAATCCCGCATGGAAATCAAGGTCAACTTTCTCGACAACCTTCGACTTGAAGCCAAGTTCGACGACTTCACGGTGATCGCCGATCAGCCCATCCGCTACAAGGGCGACGGCTCGGCACCGGGGCCGTTCGACTACTTCCTGGCGTCGTCGGCCTTGTGCGCGGCTTACTTCGTCAAGCTGTACTGCGACACCCGCAACATCCCGACAGAGAACATTCGCCTGTCGCAGAACAACATCGTCGACCCGGAAAATCGCTACAACCAGATCTTCAAGATCCAGGTCGAATTGCCCGCCGATATTTCCGACAAGGATCGCCAGGGCATCCTGCGCTCCATCGATCGCTGCACCGTCAAGAAAGTGGTCCAGACGGGCCCCGAGTTCATCATCGAAGAAGTCGACAACCTCGACGCCGATGCCCAGGCCTTGTTGATGCCGCAGTCCGGCTCTGAGGCGGGCACCTATATCGCCGGCAAAGACCTGCCGCTGGAACAGACCATCGCCAACATGTCGAAGATCCTTGCCGACCTTGGCATGAAGATCGAGATCGCCTCGTGGCGCAACATCGTGCCGAACGTCTGGTCGCTGCATATCCGCGATGCGCATTCGCCGATGTGCTTCACCAACGGCAAGGGCGCGACCAAGGAAGGCGCGCTGGCTTCGGCGCTGGGCGAGTTCATCGAGCGCCTCAATTGCAACTTCTTCTATAACGACCAGTTCTGGGGCGAAGAAATCGCCAACGCCGAATTCGTGCATTACCCGGATGAGCAGTGGTTCAAGCCGGGGCCGAAGGATGAATTGCCAGGCGAGATTCTCGACGACTACACCCTCGGCATTTACAACCGCGACGGCGAGCTGCGCGGCTCGCACCTGTACGACACCAATTCCGGCAACACCCAGCGCGGCATCTGCTCATTGCCGTTCGTGCGCCAATCGGACGGTCAAGTGGTGTACTTCCCCTCCAACCTGATCGAAAACCTCTACCTGAGCAACGGCATGAGCGCCGGCAACACGCTGGCCGAAGCGCAGGTGCAGTGCCTCTCGGAAATCTTCGAGCGCGCGGTCAAACGCGAAATTCTCGAAGGCGAAATGGCCCTGCCGGACGTCCCCCAGCAGGTGCTGGAGAAATACCCGAGCATCCTCGCCGGCATCAAGGGCCTGGAAGAGCAGGGCTTCCCGGTGCTGGTCAAAGATGCCTCGCTGGGCGGTGAATTCCCGGTGATGTGCGTGACCCTGATGAACCCGCGCACCGGTGGCGTTTTCGCCTCGTTTGGCGCGCATCCGAGCCTGGAAGTCGCGCTGGAACGCAGCCTGACCGAACTGCTGCAGGGCCGCAGCTTTGAAGGCCTCAACGACTTGCCGCAGCCTACGTTCTCCGGGCAGGCCGTGACCGAGCCGAACAATTTCGTCGAGCACTTCATTGATTCCAGCGGCGTGGTGTCATGGCGCTTCTTCAGCGCCAAACCAGACTTCGAATTCGTCGAGTGGGACTTCTCCGGCGAAGGTGAAAACTCCAACGGCGAAGAAGCCGCGACCCTGTTCGGCATCCTCGAAGACATGGGCAAGGAAGTCTACATGGCGGTGTACGAGCACATCGGTGCCAAGGCGTGCCGCATCCTCGTGCCGGACTACTCGGAGATCTACCCGATCGAAGACCTGATCTGGGACAACACCAACAAAGCCCTGCAATTTCGCGCCGACATCCTCAACCTGCACAACCTCAGCAAGGTCGGCCTGCGCAACCTGGTTCAGGGCCTGGAGCGCAGCGAACAGGATGACTACACCGATATCACCACGCTGATCGGCATCGAGTTCGACGACAACACGCCGTGGGGCAAGCTGACGATCCTGGAACTGCGCTTGCTGATCTATCTCGCGTTGCAGAAGTTTGACGAGGCCAAGGATCTGGTTGAGGCGTTCCTGCAGTACAACGACAACACCGTTGAGCGCGGCTTGTTTTATCAGGCTGTGAATGTGGTGCTGGAGATGGAGCTGGATGACGACCTGGAGCTGGAGGATTACGAAGCCAACTTCCGCCGGATGTTTGGCGACGAGCGCGTGGACGCGGCGATCGGTTCGGTGAATGGCAGTGTGCGGTTTTACGGCTTGACGCCGACGAGCATGAAGCTGGAAGGGCTGGATCGGCATTTGCGCTTGATCGAGAGCTATAAAAAGCTGCATGCGGCGCGGGCGAATGCGACAACCTTGTCGCGTTGAGAGCACGCGATCCAAATGCAGGAGCTGCCGAAGGCCCGAGCCTGCGGCAGCTCCTGCAGATCGAGCTAACCTCAGCGCCCATGCGCGGCGTCAGCCAACTGCCCCGTATCCACCCGCACAAAGACCGAATCGCCCACTGCCGTCAGCACCTCCCCCGCATACACCTCGCAAAACACCCGGGTCTTGCGCCCGACTTCACCTTCAACCCGCGCGCGCAATAGCAGCGGTACGCCCATCGGTGTCGGTTTGATGAACTTGATCCCGAGATTGCCGGTGACGCAGTCGATGCGCGGCAGGCTGCCGGCTTCGCGGTTTTCCGCGCGATAGTGCCAGGCCATGGCGGTCCAGTTGGAGTGACAGTCGACCAGCATGGCGATCAGCCCGCCGTAAACCAGATCCGGCCAGCCGCAATAATGGGCTTCGGGCAAGTGTTCGGCGACCACATGGCTGCCGTCTTCGTCCCAGCGGCTTTTGACGTGCAGGCCGTGCGGGTTGCGCCCGCCGCAGCCGTAACAAACGCCTTCGGGGGCGGCGAGATCTTGCAGCGGGGTGTCGTGGCTGGACATGGTTGAATTCATCCTGGAGTGGCGAGGCCGGACAGGCGCACGCGGTTGCGTCCGCCGCGTTTGGACTCGTAGAGCGCGGCATCGCCAAGTTCGATCAGCGCATCCAGACTGGCTGGTGGTTTGTCGAACAGGGTGGCGCCGATGCTCAAGGTCACCGCAGCGGACGTGGGATAGCTGTGCGACGCCAAGGCCAGAAACTGTTCGCGCAAGGCATTGCCCAGTTCAAGGATAGCCTCGGGCGAGGCGTTGTTGAGCAGCATCAAAAACTCATCGCCGCCCAAGCGCGCAGTCAGCGCATTGGCCGGCAGCTGGGCGCGGATCATCTCGCTCAAGGCAATCAGCAAGCGGTCGCCGGCGATGTGCCCGTACTGATCGTTGACCAGTTTGAAGTTGTCGATATCGATCAACAGCAGCGCACCCGGTCTTTGCGCGGATACACCGGCCAACAGGCGTGGCGTGCGTTTTTCCAGGGCGCGGCGGTTGTAAAGGGCGGTGAGCGGATCGCGCTCGGCGAGGCGGGCGATCTGCTTTTCCCGGCGATATCGCTCGGTGCCGGTCATCGACAGAGCAATCAACATGATCGCCATCGCGCCTTCGACCAGTGAGATCTGAATGATCTCGCCGCGAAACGCCGCCAGATCGATCAGCGTACCGGGGATCACTACGGTCAAAGCCTTGGCCACATAAAAGAGGCCGTGGCCGAGCAGCACATAGCGCAGTTGCACCGCGCCGACGCTCAATGACTTGCCGTGCGGACGCAGCAGCGAACTGGCCTTCAGCGTGGGAATGGCTACCAGCAGCGAGTTGGCCACCAGCATGGCTTTCGACCACAACGGCCCCTCCGGCAAGAGCAACATGATCAGCCACGTCGCGAAAATCAGGTACCACGCCGGCGACAGTCGGGTCTGGGTGAAGCGCGCCACACCCAGCAGGAAAAAGAAATGCGCGGTCACCAACAGGCCGTTGGCGAACCAGATGCCCAGCAGCATAAAACCGCTGCTGCGCAGCAAGGCGAGGGTAGAACCGAGGGTGATGGTGGCGAAACCGGCGCTCCAGAACAGGAGCGAAGGCTCACGGATGCTGCGCCATTCGACCGCCAGGTACAGCGCGGCAGCGGCTGCGAGGGCGATTGTGATGGTCAGCATCGTTGGCGGGTCGAGCGGCATTTCCGGGCAGGCCTGTCTGTATGGCAATAGGCCTGCGATTGTAAGCGTTTGGTCAGGTTTTTCGCAGGGGGCGCGTTGTCCGGCAGACCACTGGCGTTGCAGCGGTCACTCTTGCGCGGTTAGCCAAGTGTCTACAACGCGGCGATCGAGCTCTTCCCAGTAGGCCATGCCCAGTACTCGCGTGGTGTTGAGCCCGCGCAGGTAACCGCGCAGCTGCTGGCCAGTGTCGCGAACCAGTTGCGCATCGCGAATGTTTTTGTCCAGCAGGACGGTTTCGTACTGGATCAGGTATTCCGCCACGCGCTCGCGATATTCGGGCAGCACGGCATCACGGATCAGATCAAACGTTCTCAAGGCGAGACCCTCATCATATTTTCCAGGCAGGTCGAGTGTGCATCAGTCAGCTCGTCACGCAACTATTGCTAGAAGTAATAGTGACCATCAAGAAACGCAAGTTCTGCTTTGTCGGCGTTGGGCGGAAAATCGCCTCCATCGAAGACGCAGCTCAAGGAAATTGCGCGATGAAAACTCTGACTCGACTGGCAATGATCGCCCTGCTGATGGGCGGGGTGATGGTTGCACCGGCTTACGCGGACGACGCCCGGTCGTGTCACCTGCAACCCATCGCCGCCAGCGCCTCAGCCCTGCAGCACACACAGACTGTAGGTGTGTTGTTGAGCGAAAACACTTTGCAGAACCTGCAATATCTGGAGCGCTACCACGACATGGCGCTGAACGGCGCAAAAGACGCACTGGATTCGCGAATCCGCGACGCCTTTGTCGGCAGCTCCGACCCGCAACTGGCGCTGGACTGGCTGGTGAGTTCACTGCAGCAGCAGTTCGTCTCGGTCATCGTTTACGACAACCTGGATGACCTGCTTCAGGCTCACCCGGACGTGGTAGTCAAGCTCGACACCTTCAATCGCTTGCTGACCCAGCGCAATAGTCTGGTCGAGGCGCGCTTTTCGGCACGGTTCTACGACGCCGATCTGCAGTACATCGGCAAGGCCGAGAGGGCGATCGAGCGAGAGTTGCCTTCGGTCTGGGTGCATAACCAGGCGGCGCCGCATATTGCCGCGCAGATCAATCAGCAGCGTGACCTGCAACTCAATGCGCTGAAGCAATTCGATGTGTCGCTCAAGGCCCTGGTGGCGTCGAGCTGACTCTTAAACGTAAATGGCAACGGCGGCGCCGTGAAGTCGAACCGTTGCCGGTTGAACCGAACCTTTATTTTCAGGATTACCCCGATGCGTCCTTTATTCGTGCCTGCCATGGCTTTTGTTTCCCTGTTGCTTGCCGGTTGCGCTTCGGCGCCGAACGATCCGACCCTGACTTTGCAGACCAGCAAGACACCAGCGCAGTTCGCCGAATGCGTAGTGCCGAAGCTGCAGGGCAGTGCGTTGAATCCGACGGTTTCGCAGAGTCAGCGCAGTTATCGGATTGTGGTGCCGAGCAAGGTCGCGGCGGATAACGTGCTGGAGGCGTACAAGGCGGGGAAGGGCGGCAAGGTGTTCATTTATGAGCGGCATTTGCTGGCGTCGAATTTGTTGCCGTCGAGTTTTGAGCGGGCCGCTCAGGAGTGCATTTGATCTGAGCGCCCGGATGGTTTCTTGACAGAGCTCCTTTGGTTGGCCGCAACCAACCAATTTTTTCGCCCCACACTGGTTTTCGGTTGTGGGGTTTTTTTTTGGACTTGGCGGCCTTTGGGCCGGCCATACTCTGAGGGGTTGGGTGGATATCCGTTTTTTTGGGTGTTGCGGCTGGCGGTTTCGCCCTTACGGCGAGTCCCTTTTGGCAAGCGCCGGAATGCCGGCCCAGCCCAAAGGAACCAAAAGGTCTTCGCCCTCACTCAGCCTGCCGACGGGCTTCAGGATCAAAAGCTACTCGAGCTTGCGCTCATCGTGTGTAGGAGCTGCCGTAGGCTGCGATCTTTTGCTTTTGCTTTTCTGTGGGAGCGAGCCTGCTCGCGAAGGCGGTATGTGCCGCGATCACGAACAGCGCTCCAGAACCGGTTCACCCCGTCACACACCCAACCGGCACTTTTCCCGCAAACGTATCAACCAGACTCGCCACCACCATTTCCCCCATCCGCGTGCGGGTCTGCAAGGTGGCGCTGGCCCGATGCGGTTGCAGCACCACTTGTTCATTAGCAAACAACGCTTCAGGCACAGTCGGTTCATCGACAAACACATCCAGCCCAGCCCCGGCAATCTCTCCCGCTGAAAGCGCGGCCACCAGATCCGTCTCATTCACCAGTTTGCCCCGGGCGACATTGATCAGATAACCGTCCTTGCCCAACGCTTGCAGCACTTGCGCGTCGATGATCGCTTCGCCCTTGTCCGCCGCCGCAGCGAGGATCAGGGCGTCGCTGTCGCGGGCCAATTGTTTGAGGTCGGCAACGAAGGTGTGCGGGACGTCATTCATCGGTTGCAGGTCGGTGTAGCTGATCGGGCAGCCGAAGGCGGCGGCGCGGGTGGCGATGGCGCGGCCGACGCGGCCCATGCCGACGATGCCGATGCGCATGCCGGACACTTGCCGCGCCAGCGGCAGGGGCGCGAGAGGGGTTGGGCTTTGCGGCCATTGGCCGGAGCGTACGTAGCGGTCGCTGGTGCACAGGCCGCGACACACCGATATGAGCAGGCCGATGGCGAGATCGGCGACGTCTTCGGTGAGTGCGCCAATGGTGGCGGTGACGCGGATGCCGCGGTCGCGGGCGTAGGCGAGGTCAACGGCGTCGGTACCAACGCCGTTGACCGCGACCACTTCCAGGTTCGGCAGTTGCGCCATCAGCGCCTGGCTGATGCCGGTGTGGCCGCCGGTGATCACGCCGCGAATGGTGGCGCCGTGTTCCTTCATATAGGCGGGTTTGTCCGTCTGCTGGAAGTAGCGGCGCACGGTAAACAGTTCTTCCAGGCGCGCGTTGATTTCCGGGATCAGGATCGGGCTCAGTTGCAGGATTTCTGGCTTCATGGCTACCTCGTTACGCAATAAAAAGGCCGGCTCAACCGCGGCCGGCAAACGGCATGGCACTGGCCATGACGGTCATGTTCAAAACGTTGGCCGACAGCGGCAGCCCGGCGATATAGCGCACCGCGTCGGCGACGTGGTTGACGTCGACCATTGGCTCGACGGCGATGCTGCCGTTGGCCTGGCGTACGCCTTTGGTCATGCGCACCGACATTTCCGTCAGGGCATTGCCGATGTCGATCTGGCTGCAGGCGATGTTGAATTCGCGGCCGTCCAGCGCCAGCGATTTGGTCAGGCCGAGCACGGCGTGTTTGCTCGCGGTGTAGGCGCTGCTGAACGGGCGCGGGGTGTGTGCGGAAATCGAACCGTTGTTGATGATCCGCCCGCCCTGTGGTTGTTGCTGGCGCATCAGCCCGAACGCGCCGCGGGCGCAGAGGAAGACGCCGTTGAGGTTGGTATCGATCACGTTGCGCCACTGCTCGAACGTCAGTTCATCCAGCGGCACAGCGGGGGCGTTGACGCCGGCGTTATTGAAGACCACGTCGAGGCGGCCGTAGACCTCAGCAATCGTTGCGAACAGCACATCGACACTGGCCGGATCACGCACGTCGGTGGGCACGGCCAAGGCTTGATGACCCTGGCTCTGCGCCAGTTCGACCAGCGCTTGCAAGGGCTCGGGCCGGCGTCCGGCGAGCACGAGGATGAAACCGTCCGCCATCAGGCCCAGCGCCACGGCTCGGCCGATACCACTGCCGGCGCCGGTGACCAGCGCGACTTTCAAAGGGGTAGTCATAGTGTTGTTCTCCTTTTTTCTGAATCAGCTGGATCAGGGACGTGGGCCGACGCGCATGTCCAATTGGCCGATGCCGTCGATGCCGGCGCTGATCACGTCGCCCGGTTGCAGGCCATCCACACCGGCGGGGCTGCCGGTCATGATCAGGTCGCCAGCGCGCAGGGCCACCGATTGCGAAATGCGCGCGATCACTTCACTGACCGACCAGATCTGGCTGTCGAGGTTGTCGCGTTGGCGTTCTTCGCCGTTGACGTTCAGCCACAGTTCGCCCTCGGGATGGCCGCAGCGGCTCACCGGCACGACGGCCGTCATCGGCGCGGCGCCGTCGAAGACCTTGGCACCTTCCCACGGCAAGCCGTTGCTCTTGGCTGCGCGCTGCACATCACGGCGGGTCAGGTCGAGGCCGGCGGCGTAGCCCCAGACGTAGGCCATAGCCTGATCTTCAGGGATATTGGCGCCGCCTTCACCGATGGCCACGACCAGTTCGATTTCGTGGACGAAGTCCTCGCACACCGAGGGGAAGGCGACGTCGCCGACGGCATCGACCACACAACTTGCCGGTTTCATGAAAAACACTGGCGGCTGGCGCGACTGGCCTTGCGCGTCCGGCCATGGATAGTTGCGGCCGACACAGAACACCCGGCCGACGGGGAAGCGTTGCTCGCTGCCGAGTACCGGCAAGGTCACGGGCAGATCCGGGGTAAAGACGTATTCGGTCATGTTCATCCTGCGGGTCATCCTGTTTGAAAGGGCAGCGTACGGCGGCTGGCATCGGCGAAGTTGGACGAAAGCCGCCTGCGTTTGGACAAATCCGGGTTATTGCGCTCAGCGCGCCTTCAGCTCAATGCGGTACAGGCGCCCGAGCAGCAACGAGTAGGAGAGGGTGCCGATCAGCGCCACGCCGCCAATGAACCAGAACGCATAGGCGAAGGTGCCGGTGGCGTGAACGATGGCGCCGATCACGATCGGCGTGACGATGCCGCCGATGTTCGCCGCCAGGCTGGTAATGCCGCCGGTGAGGCCGATCAGCTCTTTCGGCGCCACTTCCGAGACCGCCGCCCACGACGAGGACGCGATGCCTTGGGCGAAGAAGGCGATGGTCAGCACGGCGATGCAGATCAGGTTGGAATCAGTGAAATTCACCAGCACGATCGACATGCCCAGCATCGAACCGACTACCAGTGGCAACTTGCGCGCAAACGACATCGAGTAGCCGCGACGGATCAGCAGGTCGGAGACGATGCCGGCCAGCAGAATCCCCACCGTAGCGCCAACGAACGGCAGTACGGCGAAGATCCCGGCCTTGATCATGGTCAGTTTGCGTTCTTCGATCAGGTAGGTCGGGAACCAGGTGAGGAAGAAGTACAGCGCCGAGGTGCTGGCGAACTTGCCGATGCAAATTGCCCAGATCTGCCGATAGCTGAACAACTCGGCAATCTGCCGCCAGTTGAAACGGGTGCGCTCCTGACTGCTCTTGACCAGACCACCGCCTGTTTCGATGTACTTCAATTCTTCCTGGCTGACTTTTTTGCAGTTCAGCGGATCGCGATACAGGTACAGCCACAACACACCGAAGACGATGCCGAGTGCGCCGGTGCTGTAGAACACGTGGCGCCAATCAAAGGTGGTCGCCAGCCACAACAGCGCGCCGGTGAACAGCGCCGTGCCGAGGTACTGGCCGCACACATAAATACTGCTGGCCATTCCGCGTTCCCGCGCCGGGAACCACACCGTCACGGCACGACTGTTGGCCGGGAAGGCCGGGGCTTCCATGGCGCCGACCGCCAGGCGCAGGCCGAACAGCGAGGCAAATCCCGTCGCGAACCCTTGGCAAACGGTGACGGTCGACCAGCTGATCAGCGATACGCCGTAGGTAAAGCGCGAGCCAAACCGATCGGCAATGAAGCCGGCGGGCACCAGCGCCAGCGCATAAGTCCAGGCGAATGCAGAGAAGATCAGGCCCATCTCGATCTTGTCCAGGCCAAGATCCTTGGCCATGAATGGCGCGGCGATCGAGATGTTCACCCGGTCGATGTAATTGATGATCGTCGCGATCAGCAGCAACGACAGCATGAACCAGCGCCGCCGCGTTGGCAGGCGCTGCGCCGTAACCGCATCGCGTGCGCCGGCTATCACCGGCGGGACAGTGGCACTTGAGGAATGGGAGTTGGACATGCGGAGACCTCGTTATTGTTAGAAGAGTCGAGATTTTTCGAGCAGCCGATGCCGTTGCCCGCAACGTGTGGGGCAAGGCAATCGAACGGGTTGCAGCCTGGGTTTCAGACGTTCAGGAACGTCTTTGTGCAATTGGTTTCAAGGGGAGGTCGGGCGGGGCGGCGAGGGGAAATAGCAGGATCATGACGTGCGCACCTTTGATTGTTTTTGAAAGAGGTTGGGCTGCGTTGGTCATTACAGTGGTCGTACAACGGTTCTAAATCAACCGATGGGTTAGAACGTTTTTTCTTGAAAAAAGTGGATTTGACGAACCTGTCCAAAAAGATAAATACGATTTATCTTGAGAATAAAGATCAGATTCAAATCACAAACAACTGAAAAATAATGACTTTCAATATTGTTAAGCGAATGCGGTTTTTGGACAGGCACATGGTGAGGCTTCTTTCAAAAAAGCCAGCGTCATCGTATGACTCATTGCCGCCCACCGCCCAACCCTGCAAGATGGCAGGCGCTACCTCACTGCCCGGAGGACCTTCTGCCCATGTCTTCACCCAGCCGTATCCCTACTTACGTCATGCAGCAACGCAGCGAATTGACCGATTTCTACATTCGCGACAAAAAGGGCCGGCGCGCCGAAACCGCTCCTCACCGGCACGAGTACTTCCAGATCCAGATCAACCTCGGTGGCGACACCGTGCAGCACATCGGCAGCGTCCAGCGGCCATTTCCCCGCAACACTTTGGCGTTCATCCTGCCGCACCGCGTGCACGTGATTCCGCATCCCGCAGACAGTAATTTCATCGTCATCAATTTTTCCCAGACGTTTCTCTTGCCGCATCTGCAATGCGATCCGATGGACCTGGAAGAGGTGTCGATCCTGCTCGCGCCGGAGCTGTCGCCGTTCCGCTTTCAGGAACACCTGGATTTCATTCTGGGCGATGAGGATTTCGCTCAGGTCTGTGGTTTGATCGAGCAGATGCGCAGTCTTGATGAGAACCGTCAGTTCGGTACGCGCGAAATGCTCAAGGGCTTGTTGCTGCAAATGATTGGCAGCGTGTGTTTTCTTTACGCCGAGCCGCTCAAGCGCCTGGCAGAAGAGAATGCGGCCGAGAACAGCCGTCGCGACGCCTTGAGCCGAATGTTCGAGTATTTGCGGAAGAACATCGCCGATCCTGATCTCAATCTGATCAAGGTTGCAGCTGCGACTTATCTGTCACCGACTTACCTGACGCACTGGCTGCGCAAGGAAATCGGCAAGACCTTCACCGAGCTGGTGCTGGAGCGGCGCATGCACGCCGCGCGCAACTTCCTGCTCAACAGCACGCGCTCGGTAGGCGAAGTGGCGCGGTTGTGCGGATTCGCCGATGAGGCTTATTTCTCCCGGCGTTTTCGCCAGATTCATGGCCAGCCACCGGGGCAGTTTCGTCGCCGCCAGCTCAACCCGGACACGCCGCAGACACCGTTGAATACGTAGAACGGTGCTCAGACCCACTTGAAGCGGGCGGGGAAGCGCGCCACGAAACAGGTGCCCGCTTCACTGTTGGACGTCACGCTCAAGGTGCCGTTGTGCGCATTGGCAATTTGCCCGGCGATGTACAAGCCCAATCCCAACCCTTCATTACGCTGGCCCGCTTCGGAGCGCGAAAACGGCTCGAACAGCAGTGGCATCAGCGCAGGCGGGATCGGCGCGCCCTGGTTGATCAGCGAAATGACAATTTCGTCGCCCTCGGCGCAAGCCTTGAGCACGATTGGTTCGGCGGTGGAACCGTGAGTCACGGCGTTGCCCAGCAGGTTCGACAACAACTGGCTGATGCGCAGCGGGTCGCAATAGACGCCGGCCGGCACATCAAGCACATCAATGAACTGCGCCTGCGGGTAGGCCGCCTGCACTTCTCCAAGGGTCTGGCGTAATGTCTGTTGCAGGTCATCGACCAATTTGCGCTGCACCGGAATCCCGCTGCCCAAGCGGCCCCGGGCAAAGTCGAGGATGTTTTCGATCAGCACGCCCATGCGCACCGAGCTGGTGCGGATCGCCGACAGCAGCGTGCGCGAGCGCTTGTCCTCGGCTTTGCTTTGCAGCAGGTCGGCGCTCATGCGAATGGCGCTGAGTGGCGTGCGCAAGTCGTGGCCCAGTACGGCGATGAATTGCTCGCGCAGGCGACCCATTTCATTGGCGTCGGCCAACGCGGTTTTGGTTGCGTGCAAATGGCCCTGGGTATCCAGACTCATCGCAATCAACTGGGCGAAAAGGGTGAGGGTCTTTTCGATGGCTGAGTCATCGAGATTGGCCGGCACCGAATCGATGGCGCACAGCGTGCCGAAGAATTCGCCGTTGGCCTTGATGATGGGAATCGAGATGTAGCTTTCCAGCCCGTAGGTTTTCGGCGTGTGGTGCGAGGAGAACACCGGATGCTGGCTCGCGTGGCCGAAGATCACTGGTTGATGATGCTGGCGGATTTCATGACAAATCGTCGACTCAAGCACCAGTTCTCCGCCGGGCAACAGCCCGAAGTCGATCGAGTCATCCACGGCGCAGGCGATCCACTTGCTCTCGGTGACCCGCGCGACGGCGGCGAAGCGCATGCCGGTCATGTGTTTGACCATGCTCAGAATCACCGGCACAGCGTCAATGCTGCCGATGGCTTGGAGGTCGGAGGAAAAATCTGTCTGGGGCATGGCCGGCGCTTCGCGAAAGTGTCGCCAGAGACTATCGGTAATTGCCGGTCGTGCCTAATGAACATGCAAAAAAGGCGCCGGGAAAACTCCCGGCGCCCTGTGTGTCAAGCGCTGATCGTTATCGATCAGAACTTGTACTTGGCCGTCATCATGTAGCTGCGCGGCGTGCCGTAGTTGTCGGTCGAGCCCCACGTCACATCGCTTCCGATGGAGGAGTAGTACGTGCGATCGAAAATGTTGTTGGCGTTGACCTGCAGGTCGAGGTGCTTGTTGACCTCATAACCGGCCATCAGGTCGGTAACCGCGTAGCCGCCCTGTTCGAGCCGGTAGCTGCCGCCGTTGGCCAGGGCGATGTCGTTGTACATCCGGCTCTGCCAGTAGACGTTGCCGCCCACGCGCAGTTTTTCCAGCGGGCCTTTGAAGCGGTATACGGTGGAAACCTTGAACAGATGCTCCGGCATGTCGGTGTCGAATTTCTGATTATTGTTGGCCGGGTTTTCGTCCTTGATGTAGTGGGCGCGGGTATAGGTGTAGCCGGCGCCGACTTGCCATTGCTCGGTCAGCGCACCCTGCAGTTCCATGTCCACGCCTTGAGCGCGAACCTTGCCGGAGGTTTCGTAGCAGGTCAGTTCCGGGCAGCCGAGCTGGGTCGCCGCCTGGGTGGCGCGGTTGGTCTGGTCCATTTGGAACACCGCTACGCTGCCGTTCAGCGCACCGTCGAAGTATTCGCCTTTGATGCCGACTTCGTAGTTTTCACCGACGATTGGCTCCAGCACTTTGCCGCCAAGATCTTTCTGGGTTTGCGGGGTGAAAATGTCGGTATAGCTGGCGTAGACCGAGTGATGGTCATCGAGCTTGTAGATAAGGCCAGCGTAACGGGTCAGGTTACGGGTGACTTTGAAGTCGCCGTCGGCGCTGCGATCGTCGTAGTCATACCAGTCCAGACGACCGCCGAGGATCAGCGTCAGCGGGTCGGCGAGGCTCAAGCGGGTGGTCAGGTAAACCGCGTCCTGAGTGGTGACGTTGCGCGACTTGCCACTGCGCACGAAGTCAGGCTTGGGCGCGGCGATCGGCAGGCCGGTGTCGTAGGGCGAGTATTCCTTGGTGGTGGCGTCGTACACGCGGTTGCTCGCGCCGACCACTAATTCGTGGGTGCGACCGAACGCTTCGAACGGGCCGCTGGCAAAACCGTCGAACGCGCGTTGTTTGTCGGTGTGGTGCGATTGATAGGCGGTGGTTTCCAGCGGGCCGTCGTAGCGCGAAAGGTAGGTGCCGGAGAATTCGCCATCGAGTGTCGAAGTCGAACCGCCCAGATGCAGTTTCCAGTCGTTGGCGAAACGGTGTTCGACTTCGCCAAACACGGTGTCGATCTGCAGCTTGCGGTTTTCCCAATCGGTGCCCGGGTAAGTGGAGCGGGGGAGGTCGAGGTGGTGGCCGTCTTCGCCGATGGGCAGGCCGCCCCAGAAATAGTTGGTCTGATCGTTCTGCCGGGAGAAGCCAAGGGTCGCGGTGGTGCTGTCGCTCAGGTCGGCTTCACCGATGGCGTAGAACAAGCCGTGATCGTTTTCTTCCTTGTCGCGGAAGCTGTCGGCGCCCTGATACGACGTCACCACGCGGCCACGCAGCGTGCCGCTGTCATTGAGCGGGCTCGAGGCGTCGACTTCACCACGGTAGTCATCCCAACTGCCGGCGGCGCCGGTGAGCGTCACGCGCTGGTCGGCGGTCGGGCGCTTGCGCACCATGTTGATCGCCGCCGACGGGTTGCCGGCACCGGTGACCAGACCGGTCGCACCCCGCACGATTTCCACCCGGTCGAACATCGCCAGGTTCGGTTGCACGGCCAGAGTGAACGGCGAATACGAGCTGGGCAGGCCGTCGTACATGATGTTGTCGATGTCGAAACCGCGCGCCTTGTAAGTCTGCCGGCCCGGACCGCTGGCCTCGCTGAGGAACAGCCCCGGCGTGCCACGCACCACGTCGTTGACGCTGGTCATGTTCTGGTCGTCCATGCGCTGACGGGTGATAACCGTCACCGCCTGCGGCGTTTCGCGCATGGTCAGCGACAGCTTGGTGGCGGTCTGCATCGGCCCGGTGGTGTAGGACTGTGTGTCTTCGGTGGTGCTGCTCATCTGCGTGGCGCCGATTTCGGTCGCTTGCAGTTCAAGCGGGCCGTTCGCGGGTGCAGTGGAGGCAGCTTCCTCGGCCAGCACAGGTGCGATGCTCGCCATGCCGATGGCGATCGCGAGCAGGTTAGGTGAAAGATTCGAACGGCGGTGGAGGTTGTGAAACGACATCTATCTGCTTCCCCAAAATTACCCAAACGAAACTGATGCGAGTGCATGTAAGAATTATTCGCATTAGTATGTAGGAAGTTTCTTGGGGAATAAACCCGTACGGGTCAGTGAGTTAATGATTTTTTCACAATTGAATCGATGCTCTCGTGGAAACTAATGTGGGAGCGGGCTTGCTCGCGAGAGCGTCGTGTCAGCCAACCCATTTGTTGAATGACACGACGCTTTCGCGAGCAAGCCCGCTCCCACAGTTTTTGCCTGGTGGTCGGTCAGACAGACCGCGTCTGGTTCAATTCAGATCTTCTGCCCCATGCCGCTCCGGCACCTGACTGTCTTCATCGCCCCAGGTGCGATTCACTCGCTGCCCACGCATGACCGCCGGCCGCTTGGCGATTTCTTCCGCCCAGCGCTGTACATGGGTGTACTCGTGCGCCGCGAGAAATTCCGCCGCCGAGTAAACGTTGTTGCGCACCAGTTGCCCGTACCAGGGCCATACGGCGATGTCGGCGATGGTGTAATCGTCGCCGGCCAGATAGGCGTTGTCGGCGAGACGGCGGTTGAGTACATCCAGCTGCCGTTTGGCTTCCATGGTGAAGCGGTTGATCGGGTATTCGAGCTTCTCCGGCGCATAAGCATAGAAATGCCCGAAGCCACCGCCCAGATAAGGCGCCGAGCCCATTTGCCAGAACAGCCAGTTGAGGGTTTCGGTGCGACCGGCCGGATCCTTGGGCAGCAAGGCGCCGAACTTTTCCGCCAGGTACAGCAGGATCGAGCCGGACTCGAAAACCCGGATCGGTGGCTCGACGCTGCGATCCAGCAGCGCCGGAATCTTCGAATTGGGATTGACCTCGACAAAGCCGCTGGAGAACTGATCGCCCTCGCCAATGCGGATCAGCCAGGCGTCATACTCAGCCTCGCTGTGCCCAAGCGCGAGCAACTCTTCGAGCATGATGGTGACCTTTACACCGTTGGGCGTCGCCAGCGAATACAGCTGCAACGGATGCTTGCCGACCGGCAGCTCCTTGTCATGGGTGGGCCCGGCGATCGGCCGGTTGATGCTGGCGAAGTGGCCGCCAGAAGGGGCTTCGTTTTTCCAGACCTTGGGCGGAACGTAAGACGCGTTGCTCATGAAACGGACCTCGTCGATGCTGGGAGCGAACAGGTAGACACCGTATCTCGAAAGGATTGAGAACACTACCTTGTGCGAGCTGGCACAAATCTCCGATCAGAGCGAGCCTGCTCGCGAAAGTGTCGCCGCGCCTAACGGCTCCAATGCTGCCCAACCGCACCGCCGGCTCCCTGCACCGGATCTGTCTCGGGAAACGCAAGGCCCTCGATCCGCGCCAACTGCGCATCACTCGGCGCGGCCCGGCAAATATCCGCCTGCTGCCCCGGTGGATACGCACCCACCACGAGAAAGTCCGCACTCGAGCCCAGATTGCAGTGCCCGGTCCCGGCCGGCAGCAACAGCACATCCCCGGCACTGACGACCACCTCCTGCCCATCAGGCCCGCCCAGCATCAACCGCGCCTGACCCGCCGCCACGCCAAGCACTTCGTGGCCTTCGGTGTGGTAGTGGTGATAGTCATAAATGCCGTAGCGCCACTGCGCTGGCCAGCCATTGGCACCGAACGTCTGCTCGAAGCGCGCCGCCGGATCGTCGCCCTCAATGGCCACCGCGCTGCGGTAGATCAGCACCGGCAGACACGGATTGTTCGGCACCCAGTCATTGCGTTCCAGCAGCAGGGTTTGTACTTCGGTCATGGCCCATCCTCCTTCGATCATTTCTCAATCGACCACAGAGCAGGGCGCTCGCCTCAAAAAAACATCTGCGCGCAAACACGGCGCCTGAGCCCGTGCCCGCGCAATCCAGCGAAACTTCATCGCGCAGAGCACTGTCCAGACCCTTACATGTCCATGCAGCGGTAAATGGCGAGGGTCAAGATGACGATGACAGTAGGGGATTTTCTGGTTGAACGGCTCAGCGAGTGGGGCGTGACGCGGATTTTTGGCTATCCGGGCGATGGCATCAACGGTGTGTTTGGCGCGATGAGCCGGGCCAAGGGCAAGATCGAATTCGTCCAGGCGCGACACGAGGAAATGGCTGCGTTCATGGCCTCGGCCCACGCCAAGTTTACCGGCGAGCTGGGGGTGTGCATCGCTACCTCCGGCCCCGGTGCTTCGCACCTGATCACCGGCCTCTACGATGCGCGCATGGACCACATGCCAGTCCTGGCCATCGTCGGCCAGCAAGCGCGCACGGCGCTGGGCAGCCACTACCAGCAAGAGCTGGATCTGGTGTCGATGTTCAAGGATGTCGCCGGTGCTTTTGTGCAGCAGGCTTCGGCGCCTTCGCAAGTGCGCCATCTGCTTGATCGCGCGGTGCGCACTGCGGTCGGCGAGCGCCGGGTCACCGCACTGATTCTGCCCAATGACTTGCAGGATCTGCCCTACGAACAACCGGCGCGCGCCCATGGCACCGCGCATTCCGGCGTCGGGTATAGCAAGCCGAAAGTCGTTCCTTATGCGGCCGATCTGCAACGCGCCGCCGAGGTGCTGAACAGTGGCGAGAAAGTCGCGATTCTGGTCGGTGCCGGCGCGTTGGAGGCGACCGATCTGGTCATCGCCGTAGCGGAAAAGCTCGGCGCGGGTGTTGCTAAAGCCTTGTTGGGCAAAGCAGCGCTGCCCGACGATTTGCTGTGGGTCACCGGCAGCATCGGCCTGCTCGGCACCGAGCCCAGCTACAAGCTGATGAGCGAGTGTGACACCTTGCTGATGATCGGCTCGGGCTTCCCGTATTCCGAGTTTCTGCCCAAGGAAGGCCAGGCGCGCGGCGTGCAGATCGACTTGCAGCCGGACATGCTCAGCCTGCGTTATCCGATGGAGGTCAATCTGGTCGGTGATTCAGCGGAAACCCTCGCCGCGTTGCTGCCGCTGCTGGAACAGAAGACCTCAAGCAAATGGCGCAAGAAGATCGAAGGCTGGCGCAGCAGCTGGGAGAAAACCCTGGAAAAACGCGCCATGGCCAAAGCCGATCCGGTCAACCCGCAACGGGTGGTCTACGAGTTGTCACCGCGCTTGCCCGAGCAGGCCATCATCACCAGCGACTCCGGCTCGTGCGCCAACTGGTATGCCCGAGATCTGAAAATCCGTCGCGGCATGAAATGCTCTTTGTCCGGTGGTCTGGCTTCAATGGGCGCGGCGGTGCCGTATGCGATCGCAGCAAAATTCGCTTTTCCCGAGCGACCGGTCATTGCCCTGGTCGGCGACGGCGCGATGCAGATGAACAACATGGCCGAGCTGATCACCGTCGCCAAATACTGGCGGCAATGGCAGAGCCCGAAATGGATCTGCGCGGTGTTCAACAACGAAGATCTCAATCAAGTCACCTGGGAACAGCGGGTGATGGAGGGCGATCCCAAGTTCGAAGCGTCGCAGAGCATTCCCGACGTGCCGTACCACCTGTTTGCGATTTCCATTGGTCTCAAGGGCATTTTCGTGGATCGCGAAGAAGACGTGGCGTCTGCATGGGAGCAGGCGCTCGCCTCGGAAGTGCCGGTGCTGATCGAGTTCAAGACCGACCCGAACGTGCCGCCGCTGCCGCCGCATATCAAGCTTGAGCAAGCGAAGAAATTCGCCACGACGTTGCTCAAAGGCGATCCGGACGAAGCCGGGGTGATCGTGCAGACCGCCAAGCAGGTGCTGGGCGCCGTGTTGCCGGGCAAGAAATGACGGTGTGCGCTTGAACGAACCAGCGATATTCATCGGTTGCGCCGGCTGGAGTCTCGGGCGCGAGCACTGGCCGGCATTCCCCGCCGAGGGCACGCACCTGCAACGCTACGCCGCGCGCTTCAACTGTGTGGAGATCAACAGCTCGTTCTATCGTCCGCATCGGCGCCAGACCTATGAGCGCTGGGCCAATTCGGTGGCGCCGGACTTTCGCTTTGCAGTCAAAGTGCCGAAGCTCATTACCCACGAGCAACGGCTGGCGGACAGCGCGGCTGCCCTTGATGAGTTTCTCGGACAGTGCCAGGGCTTGGGTGATCGGCTCGGCTGCCTGCTGGTGCAACTGCCACCGAAACTGGCGTTTGAGGCGCCGGTGGCCGAGGCGTTTTTTCGTGCCCTGCGCGAGCGGTTCCAAGGCCGCGTGGTGCTGGAACCGCGACACGAATCGTGGACTGACGCTGAGGCCATGCTGGTGGATCTGCAGATTGCCCAAGCGGTGGTCGATCCATCGAGGATCAGCACCGATACCGCGCCGGGCGGCTGGCAAGGCCTGCACTATTGGCGCCTGCATGGCTCGCCACGGATTTATCACAGCGCCTATGAAGCGCCTTGGCTGCAACAGCTTGCCCAAAACCTGCGGCGCGCGAATGCCGAAGGCAAGGGCATCTGGTGCATCTTCGATAACACCGCCAGCGGTGCCGCCACGGCCGATGCGCTGGCTTTGAAGGCGTTGATCGAAGACCGTTCACCCTGAAACGGCAACGCTCGCGCCACCCACACAAACCCTCCGGCTACAGGTAAACTCCGCGCACTTTTTCAAGGAGTTCACATGAGTTACTACCAGCCGGGCATTCTCGCCACCCCTGTTCCAGCGCAAGCACGTCATCTGTTTTTCGCCCTGGCGTCGGTTGAAGCCTTGCCGCAAGCGATCGACAACCTGCTGATGCTGGTAGATGGCAAGTCGGCGGTGGTGGGTTTTGGTGAGTCGTTGACCAAGGCGTTGAACGTAGAAATCGCTGGCCTGCGCAGCTTCCCGGCGCTGACCGGCGTTGGCGTGAACAACCCGTCGACCCAGCATGCCCTGTGGATCTGGCTGCACGGGATTGACCGGGGTGAGCTGCTCAACCGTTGCAGTGCCTTCGAGGCGGCGCTGGCCCCGGCCTTGCGTCTGGTAGAGATGCAGGAAGCTTTCCGCCACATGGACGGCCACGATCTCACCGGTTACGAGGACGGCACGGAAAACCCGCACGATGACGCCGCTGTCGCCGCCGCGCTGCTGAGCACCGGCGCTGACGGGCTGGTCGGCGGCAGCTTCGCCGCGATCCAGCAATGGCAGCATGACCTCAAGGGCTTTCATCGCCTGTCTGCCGGCGCCAAGGACGACATCATGGGGCGTCGCTTGAGCGATAACGAAGAAATTGATGACGCGCCGATTTCCGCCCACGTCAAACGCACCGCACAGGAAAGCTTTGCGCCCGAAGCGTTTGTCGTGCGCCGTTCGATGCCTTGGATCGAAGGCGATCGGGCCGGATTGATGTTCCTTGCTTTCGGTTTCTCGCTGGATGCCTTCGAAGCACAACTGCGGCGCATGAGCGGTCTGGAGGACGGCATTGCCGATGGCTTGTACCAGATCAGCCGACCGATCACCGGCGGCTACTACTGGTGCCCGCCACTCAAGGACGGACGCCTTGATCTGCGCGCGCTGCGCATCGGCTGAGGACTGGAGATGAACGTGGTGCGCTGGGGCATGATCGGTTGCGGCAGTGTCGCGGAATGCAAGAGCGGGCCGGCCTTCTACAAAGCGCCCGGTTCGGCACTGGTCGCGGTGATGGGCCGACGCTTCGAAGCGGTGACCGACTACGCCGCGCGCCACGGCATCAGTCGCGTCTACACCGATGTCGATGCGCTGATCAACGATCCGCAAGTTGACGCGGTGTATATCGCCACACCGCCTGACAGCCACCACGCCTACAGCCTGAAAGTCGCTGCCGCCGGCAAGCATTGCTGCGTGGAAAAACCCATGGCGCTTAATGCCGGGCAGAGCCGTGAGATGCAGCAAGCGTTTGCCGCTGCCGGTCTGCATTTGTTCGTCTCGTATTATCGCCGCTCGCTGCCGCGCTTTGCGCAGGTGCGGCGATGGCTGGAGGAGGGGCGCATCGGTGATGTCCGCCATCTGAGCTGGACGCTGACGAAAGCGCCGTCGCCGGCTGATCTAGAGGGTCGGGATAATTGGCGCACCGATCCGGCGGTGGCGGGCGGTGGTTACTTTGCCGACCTGGCCAGCCATGGCCTGGACCTGTTTCAGTATCTGCTCGGCGACATCGTTGAAGTCGCCGGCTTCACCGCGCATCAGGCGGGTTTGTACGCGGCGGAAGATGCGGTCAGCGCCAGTTGGCGATTCGCCTCCGGGGCGCTGGGCATGGGCTGCTGGAATTTTGTTGCGGACCGGCGTGAGGACCGCGTCGAGATTATCGGCAGCCAGGGACGTATCGGTTTTTCGGTGTTTGATGAGCATCCGGTGCAACTGTTTGCGGATCAACAGATCAGCCTGGAGATCGCTCATCATGAGCATATCCAGTGGCATCACGTGCTGGGGATGAATGCGCATATTCGCGGGGAATCCCACCATCCTGCCGTGGCCGAGCAAGCCGTCAAGACCGACTGGGTCATGGACCGGATCCTCAAACGCGTCTGATATCCCGATCACACATCGACTCCATTGTGGGAGCGGGCTTGCTCGCGAAAGCGGTTTTGCTGTTAGCTAATTCTTCGCTGACACACCGCCTTCGCGAGTAGCCCGCTCCCACATTTTGGATCTCCTGTAACCATCTAAGGTTATGCCCAAACAATATTTCTCAACCTCGTCATAACCTCTCTAAGATCACGTCATAACTCGTTATAACAAGTGATCCCGTGATGACCGATAACGTTCTCTCCCTCAGCAGCGTTCCGCTGCACACCCAACTGCGCGATGTGCTGCGTGCGCGGATTCTCGACGGTGAATACCCGCAAGACAGTCAGATGCCTTCCGAAAGCGAGCTGGGTGCGCTGTTCAAAGTCAGCCGCATCACCGTGCGCCAGGCGCTGGGTGATCTGCAAAAGGAAGGGCTGATCTTCAAGATCCACGGCAAAGGGACTTTTGTCGCCAAGCCGAAAACCTTTCAGAACGTCAGCAGCCTGCAAGGCCTCGCCGAGTCGATGACCGGGCGCGGCTACGAGGTGATAAACCGTCTGCGCAGTTTCAAATTCATTCCAGCCGACAAGCGCGTCGCCGAGCGGTTGCAGGTGGCCGAAGGCGAGATTGTCGCGCAGATCAAACGCGTGCGGCTGATCAACCGCGAGCCGATCTCGCTGGAAATCACCTACCTGCCCAAAGCTGTCGGCGAGCGGCTGGAGAAGGCGGATCTGGTCACCCGGGACATTTTCCTGATCCTTGAAAACGACTGCGGCATCGCCCTCGGCCACGCCGATCTGGCCATCGACGCGGTACTGGCAGACAGCGATCTGACCCAGGCGCTAGACGTCGAAGCCGGCTCGCCGATCATGCGTATCGAGCGCCTGACCCACGACGCCCAAGGCCAGCCGCTGGACTTCGAACACCTTTATTACCGTGGCGACGCGTTCCAGTACCGCCTGCGGATCGATCGGCAAAAAGGGGAGCAGGCATGACGCGCAATACGCTGGAGCAGGAATACGACATTGTCGTGATTGGTGGCGGTACAGCCGGGCCAATGGCGGCGATCAAGGCCAAAGAGAAGAACCCCGATTTGCGCGTGCTGCTGGTCGACAAGGCCAACGTCAAACGCAGCGGGGCGATCAGCATGGGCATGGACGGCCTGAACAACGCGATCATCCCGGGGCATTCGACGCCGGAGCAGTACACCAAGGAAATCACCATCGCCAACGACGGCATCGTCAATCAGGCGGCGGTGTACGCCTATGCGACGCACAGTTTTGAAACCATCGAACAACTCGACCGCTGGGGCGTGAAGTTCGAGAAGGACGAGACCGGCGACTACGCGGTGAAAAAGGTCCACCACATGGGCGCCTATGTGCTGCCGATGCCGGAAGGGCACGACATCAAGAAAGTCCTGTATCGGCAGTTGAAACGCGCGCGGGTAAGCATCACCAATCGCCTGGTCTGCACGCGTTTGCTGACCGACGAGGAGGGCGCGGTCAACGGTGTGATGGGCTTCGATTGCCGCACCGCCGACTTCCATGTCATCAAGGCGAAAGCGGTGATTCTCGCCTGCGGCGCGGCCGGACGCCTCGGTCTGCCGTCGTCGGGCTACTTGATGGGCACCTACGAAAACCCGACCAATGCCGGCGACGGCTATGCGATGGCCTATCACGCCGGCGCTGAACTGGCCAATCTCGAGTGCTTCCAGATCAACCCGCTGATCAAGGATTACAACGGCCCGGCGTGTGCCTACGTCACCGGCCCGCTGGGTGGCTACACCGCCAACAACAAAGGCGAACGCTTCATCGAGTGCGACTACTGGAGCGGGCAGATGATGTGGGAATTTCATCAGGAACTGGAGAGCGGCAACGGTCCGGTGTTTCTCAAGCTCGATCACCTGGCCGAGGAAACCATCCAGAACATCGAGGAAATCCTGCACAGCAACGAGCGCCCGAGCCGTGGTCAGTTCCACGCCAATCGCGGCACCGACTACCGCACGCAGATGGTCGAAATGCACATTTCGGAAATCGGTTTCTGCAGCGGCCATTCGGCGTCGGGCGTGTGGGTCAATGAGCGTGCCGAGACGTCGGTCAAAGGCTTGTACTCGGCCGGCGACATGGCCGCGGTGCCGCACAACTACATGCTCGGCGCGTTCACTTATGGTTGGTTCGCCGGGCACAACGCGGCGGACTTTGTTGCCGGGCGCGATTTTTCTGCACTGGACAGCGAGCAGATCGCCAGGGAAAAAGCCCGGGTCTATGCGCCGCTTGATCGCGAACACGGCCTGCCGCCGGCGCAGGTCGAGTACAAGCTGCGGCGCTTCGTCAACGACTATCTGCAACCGCCGAAAGTGACCAAAAAGATGCAGATCGGCCTGCAGCGCTTCAGCGACATTGAACGCGATCTCGAGCAGATGAAGGCCAACAATGCCCACGAATTGATGCGCGCGATGGAAACCAGCGTGATCCGCGACTGCGCCGAAATGGCCGCCCGCGCCTCGTTGTTCCGCGCCGAAAGCCGCTGGGGCCTGTACCACTATCGCGTCGATCATCCGCAGCGCAACGACGCCGAATGGTTCTGCCATTGCCATCTGAAGAAGGGCGAAGACGGGGCCATGACCAGTTTCAGGAAAGCCGTCGAGCCCTACATCATCCCGCTCGACGCCGAAGAAATGCAGGCCTACGACCGCTTGCGCGTGGGCGCCTTCGCCGCTTGATGCACGACTAAACAAGAGGGTCCGAACCATGGCTTATCAAGCTCAGGAAATATTCTTCCGCTCCAACGCCCCGGTCACCGTGGACGAGGACAAATGCATCGCCGAAAAGGGCTGCACCGTGTGTGTCGACGTCTGCCCGATGGACCTGCTGGCGATCAACCCGGCCACGCAAAAGGCCTACATGGCGTTCGATGAATGCTGGTATTGCATGCCGTGCGAGAAGGATTGCCCGACGGGGGCGGTGAAGGTCGACATCCCTTATTTGTTGCGTTGAAACCCGATCCCTGTAGGAGCTGCCGAAGGCTGCGATCTGTTGATCTGAAAAGCAAAATCAACAGATCGCAGCCTTCGGCAGCTCCTACAGGGGATTTGTGGCAAGCCATTAGCTACCCGGAAACCCCGGACGCTCGATTCACCGAAAACCCCTCGTTTCCCACCGCGCCCTGATCGCGGCGGAGACGAATTTCAAATAAACGATTCGAGGGGAAACACTCATGTTGCGTGCAGCAATTGCCAGTCTGGTACTGGCTTCGTTCACCTTGTCGGCCTCGGCCGAAACCATCCGCATCGCCATCGGCACCCAGGACACCACCATCAACTGCGCCGCCGGCGGGCTGCTGATCCGTGAGCTTGGCTTGCTCGACAAATACCTGCCCCACGACGGCGCATATAAAGACGCGAAGTACGACGTGCAGTGGAAGAACTTCACCAGCGGAGCACCGCTGACCAACGAGATGGTCGCCGGCAAACTCGACTTCGGGGCGATGGCCGATTTCCCCGGTGCGTTCAACGGTGTGGCGTTCCAATCCGCAGGCAAGCACAGCCTGTTCATCAGCGTGCTGTCGGGCAGCATCAAAGGCAGTGGCAACGGCATCGTCGTACCGAGTGCCTCGCCCGTGCAGAGCTTGGGAGAACTCAAGGGCAAGACCATTTCAGTGCCGTTCGCCTCGACAGCCCACGGCATGTTGCTGCGTGCCGTGGCAGAGCAGGGCTGGGACCCGCTCAAGGATGTCAACATCATCGCCCAGCCACCGGAAGTCGCTGGCTCGGCATTGCAGGCCGGCAAGATCGACGCCCACGCCGATTTCGTACCGTTCGCCGAACTGTTCCCGAGTCGTGGCTTCGCCCGCAAGATCTACGATGGCGCCCAAGCCAACGCGCCGACTTTTCACGGCGCATTGGTGGATCAGGCCTATGCGAAAAAGTATCCGGAAATCGTCGTCGCCTATCTGCGTGCGAGCATCGAAGCCAACCAACTGCTCGCCGCCGAACCGGAGAAGTACAGCGAACTGATCGCCAAAGTCACTGGGGTCGATGCCGAGGTCAACTACCTGTTCCACGGCCCGCTGGGCGTGCAGACCCGCGACCTGAGCTGGAAACCTGAATACCGTCAGGCCGTCGGTACCGCCATCGATACCTTGAAGCTGCTGAAGAAAGCCGATCGCGGTCTCGACCTGAACAGCTTCATCGACGACCAGTACATCCGCGCCGCCTTCAAGGCTGCGAACCTCGATTACACCGCGCAACTGGCCAACTACGCGCAGACGCCGTTGCCGGGTGTGGATGCGGCGACGGGCAAAGCCATCACCGACGTCAGCCATGTCGCGGAAATCTGGGTGCGTGGCGAGGAAAAAGTCCGCCGTTATGGCTCGGCTGAAGCGGCCTTCACCGCGTTGGCAGGGTTGAAGCAGGAGGGCAAGAACATTCGTGCGGTGTATGCGCAGGCCAGTGACAGCGGGATCAAGTTGCTCGCTGAACAGGCGTGGTTTGCCAGCGACGCCAAGGGCCGCCTCAGTGCATTTCTGCTCAAGGGCCAGGCCCAGCAATACGCCACGGCGCAGGGCGGCAAGGTGTTCGATTTCAGTGACGCCACTGCGCAAGCCGTTGCCGTGCGCTGATCTTCGGTACGCCCGATTCCCTGTGGGAGCGGGCTTGCTCGCGAAGGCGGTGCATCAGTAAATAAATAATTGCCTGACACACCGCATTCACGAGCAAGCCCGCTCCCACAAAGGATCCCGGTTTGAGAGGAATAATTGTGTATCGATCCTGTTTACGTTGGTTCCCGAGAGCCGCCTCACTGTTGCTCTGCCTATTGTTCTGGCAGCTCGCCGCCAGTCACCACTGGAACCTCGGCCTGGTCACCTTCGCGAACGTGCCGACGCCACTGGCCGTCATCGAAGCTGCGCTGGGCCTGGGCGATTCGGGCAAACTCTGGCAGCACTTGAGCAGCAGCCTTGGCCGCGTCTTCGCCGGTTATCTGGCGGCGTTGATCATCGGCATCGCGCTGGGCCTGGCCATCGGCCGTTCGAAATGGGCCGAAGACCTTCTGTTGCCGCCACTGGAAGTCCTGCGCCCGATCCCCGCCGTGGCCTGGATCCCGCTGGCGATCCTGATGTTTCCGTCCTCGGAATTGTCGATGGTTTTCATCACCTTCACCGGCGCGCTGTTCCCGATCCTGCTCAATACCGTGCACGGCGTCGAAGGCGTTGATCCACGCCTGATTGCCTCGGCGAAAAGCCTCGGAGCAGGGCGCCGGGCGATTCTGCTGGAGGTGATCCTGCCGGGCGCTGCGCCGAGCATCATCACTGGTCTGGCGATCGGCATGGGCACCTCGTGGTTCTGTCTGGTAACGGCGGAAATGATCTCCGGGCAGTTCGGCATCGGTTACTACACCTGGGAGTCCTACACCATTCAGAACTACGCCGACATTGTCGTCGGCATGCTCCTGATTGGCGTGTTGGGCATGGGCAGCAGTTGGCTGATCAAACGCCTGGGCGGTTTGTTTACGCCCTGGCATCGACCGCGAGGCAAAGCCTGATGAGCGTTATGCAAACCCCGGACGGGCGAATCGACATCCGCCAGTTGTCCATCGTCCTCGGCCAGGGCCGCGAAGCTTTCGAAGCGGTGCAGGGCCTCGATTGCCAGATCGAACCCGGCCAGTTCGTGTGCATTCTCGGCCCGTCCGGTTGCGGCAAGTCGACCTTGCTCGGCGCTCTGGCCGGACACTTGAGCGCCAAGACCGGCAGCCTGAAAGTCGACGGCAACGAGGTGGCCGGACCATCACCACAGCGCGGCATGGTGTTCCAGCATCACACGTTGTTCCCGTGGCGAACGGTGCGCGACAACGTCGCCTTCGGCCTGAAGATGCGCGGCATCGGCAAGGCTGAGCGGCATCGCGCCGCTGATGAAATCCTCAAACTGGTCGGTCTCGAAGACTTTTCCGAACGCTGGCCGGATCAGCTCTCCGGTGGCATGCAGCAGCGGGTGGAGATCGCCCGGGTGCTGGTCAATCGCCCGCGCCTGTTGCTGATGGACGAGCCCTTCGGCGCACTGGATGCGTTGACCCGTCTGAACATGCAGGAGCTGCTGCTGGACATCTGGACGCACATCCGCACCACCGTGGTTTTCGTCACTCACGACATCGACGAGGCGCTGTTTCTCGCTGACCGCTTGCTGGTGATGAGCGCGCGACCGGGGCGGATCATCGAAGACTTGCGTCTGGATTTCCCGCGTCCACGCACCAGCGAACTGGTGACCAGCCCGGCATTCGCTCGCCTCAAACGCCATTGCCTCGACCTGCTGCGCCACGACAACGAACGCCCGCTGCCGCGCCTCAATCCGCTCGGCCTGCCTCCTGAAAACCCTTTGCCGCGATTTGCCCTATGACCTCTATTTTTGCTGTGACCGACAACGAAGACATCCTCGCCCTGCAACCGCGTCTGACGGCTGCAGACGCCGGCGTGCGGCGCATTGCCCTGATTGATCTGGCCGATCTGGAGGAGCCGGATGGCTTGCTCTGGCTGGTCGATCGACTGCGACAGGATCCCGCCGAGGACGTCCGCGCTGAGGCGGCACGTCTGCTCGAAGCGTGGGAGGACGAAGCGGTCGTGCAAGCCCTGTGCGAGGCACTGACGGATCCGGCGCCCGCTGTGCAATCGGCCGCGGCGCAGAGTCTGAGCCTGCTCAAGACGGCAGCGGCGGGGCGGGTGATTCTGCCGTGGACCACTCATGCCGATGTCAGTGTGCGCATAGCCGCCTTTCGGGCGTTACGAGAATTGCGCTTCGCCGAAGCCGCGCCGGCTGCCTTCGCCGCCTTGGAGGATGCTGACGCCAGTGTTCGTCGCGAAGCGGTCGGCGTGCTCGGCTGGCTCAAACAGCTCGACGCGCTGCCAGCCCTGGCGCAACTGGCCAGCGACGATCCGGACACCGAAGTGCGCCGCGCCGCCACCGGCGCGCTCGGTCTGGCCAGCGATGCCGAGGTGTTGCCGGCGCTGCGCCAAGCCTTGCACGACCCTGCCTGGCAAGTGCGCGAAGAGGCTGCGACTACCCTGGGCAAGGTCGGCCACAGCGACGCCGGCCCGGCTCTGGTCGAAGCACTGAACGATGACTATTGGCAAGTGCGCCTGCGCGCCACTCGCAGCCTCGGCCGCTTGCGCTTCGCCCCGGCGCGGGACGCGCTGATCGACACCCTCGGCCACCGCATCAGCAACTTGCGCAAGGAAGCTGCGCTGGCCCTCGGTGAATTGAACGATCGCGGCGCCGTGGCCGCGTTGCAGGCGGCGCAGGACGATGGCGACCCGGAAGTGCGCAAAGCTGTGCGCATCGCGTTGAGTCAGTTGCAGTGAACCCGCTGTCGGTGGGCAATTCGCAAAGTGCGCGCACGTTACGCCTGAGGTGGCCGGACGGGCGTGAATCGCTGCTCACGCATGCCGATCTGCGCCGACAATGCCCGTGCTCGCAATGCCGCGCGTTTCGCCTGCGCGGCGTTACACCGCTGGTTGATGATCGTGTACGCCTGATAGAGGTCAACCCGCAGGGTTATGGCGTGCAACTGGTGTTCAGCGACGGCCATCAGCGCGGGATTTACCCGTGGGAGTACCTGGCGCAACTGGATTCCTGACCTTATCCGATGATCGTTCCCACGCAGAGCGTGGGAACGATCAGATCGCAGCCTTCGGCAGCTCCTACGTCGGCTTGCGCCGACTGGCGGTTCTTGTCAGGAAATTCCCACAGGAGTACAAATGTACTCCATGACAAACCTGACTCCCCGCCGTACCGCCATTCTGACCTTTATCCGCGATCGCATCGCCGAACACGGTCAACCCCCCAGCCTCGCTGAAATCAGCGAGGCTTTCGGTTTTGCCTCGCGCAGCGTGGCGCGCAAGCATGTGCTGGCGCTCACTGAAGCCGGTTTCATCGAGGTCAATCCGCACCAGGCCAGAGGCATTCGCCTGCTCGGCCAGCCGCCGCGCCCTGAGCTGCTGGAGATTGCGGTGCTGGGCCGCGTGGCCGCCGGTGCGCCAATAGGCGCCGATGCCGACATCCATAACCGTTTGCTGCTCGACCCTGCACTGTTCTCCCGCGCCCCGGATTACCTGCTGCGGGTGCAGGGCGACTCGATGATCGAGGACGGCATCCTCGACGGCGATCTGGTCGGGGTGCGGCGTAATCCCGAGGCGCTCAATGGCCAGATCGTCGTTGCGCGTCTGGACGGTGAAGTCACCATCAAACGCTTCGAACGGGTAGGGGAAGAGGTGCGCCTGCTGCCGCGCAACCCGGCGTACAAGCCGATTGTCGTGCGTGACGATCAGGATCTGGCCATCGAGGGCGTGTTCTGTGGTCTGGTGAGGCAAGGCTGATGGGCGCCGTCGTTGCACTGGATACGCTGTTCAATGGCGGCCAGGTCTGGCGCGGCCGGCCTGCGCCACCGGCGGCGAGTCCGCAGCCGACCGGGCATGCGGCATTGGACGCGGCCCTGCCCAGCGGTGGCTGGCCGGAATCGGCATTGAGCGAAATCCTCCTCGCTGGCCCCGGTGTCGGCGAGTTGCAACTGGTCTGGCCGACCCTGGCGCGATTGTCGGCGGCCGGTGAACGCATCGTGCTGGTGGCGCCGCCGTTCGTGCCGTACCCGCAGGCCTGGGCCAATGCCGGAGTCGATCTGCGCCAGCTGTCAGTGATTCAGGCCAGCGAACGCGATGCCTTGTGGGCGGCGGAGCAATGCCTGCGCTCGGGCAGTTGCGGCGCGGTACTGTGTTGGCCAAACAAGGCTGATGACCGAGCCTTGCGGCGTTTGCAGGTGGCGGCGGAAACCGGCCAGACCCTGGCTTTTGCCTGGCGCCCGTTGAGCGAAGCGGTTAACCCGTCACCGGCAGCGTTACGCATTGCCATCGATGCCAAGCCGGCGCAGCTACGCGTGCTCAAGTGCCGTGGCGGGCTGGCCCGTGCGACGCCGATTGCCTTTGCTTTGGGGCACTGATCGTCATGCGCTGGGTATGTATCCTGTTTCCGCAATTGGCGCTCGACGCCGTGCTGCGTCAGCGTCCTGATCCCGACGAGCCGCTGATCCTGCTCAGCGGCCCGGCCCAGCGCCGGATGCTGCAAGCGGTGAATCCGGCGGCGCGCAAACTCGGCCTGCGCCCCGGCATGTCGATGACTGCCGCGCAAGCCATGAGCAAAGGCTTTGCCACCGCCGATTACGAGCTGGCCGAGGTCGAGCACTGGCAGCAGTTTCTGGCCGCTTGGGCCTATCGTTTCAGTGCTCAGGTCAGCGTGCATTATCCGCGCACTGTGGTGTTCGAGATCGAATCCAGTCTCGGTCTGTTCGGTACCTGGCCGCAATTCGAAGCCCGTCTGCGCCAGGAGTTGAAAGACCTGGGCTTTCGTCACCGCATCGTCGCCGCGCCGAACCCGGTGGCCGCGCGGGTGTTGGCCAATGCCTACGATGGCTTGGTGGTGCCGGACGGCGAAGCCTTGCAGCATCACCTCGGGCAATTGCCGGTTGATCGTGTCGGGCTGGAGCCGAATGTCGCTACGGCGTTATCGCGCATGGGCCTGCGCAACCTCAGTCAGGTGCAAAGTCTGCCACGCCAGGCACTGGCCCGACGTTTCGAAGCTCAAATGCTCAAACACCTCGACACGCTGTTCGGCGCACGCCCCCTGGCGCTGGCGTTCTATCTACCGCCGGACCGTTTCGATAGCCGCATCGAACTCAATTTCGATGTGCAGTCCCATCAGGCCTTGCTGTTCCCGTTACGACGCTTGACCGGCGATCTGTCGGCGTTTCTCTGTGGACGCGACAGCGGAGTGCAGCGCTTCGACCTGCATCTGGAACATGCCGGGCTGCCGGACACGGTGATCAAGGTCGGCCTGCTCAGTGCCGAACGTGACGCGGCGATGCTCTTCGAACTGGCCCGTGGGCGACTGGAACAAGTGCAGGTCGAGGCGCCGGTACGTGGTTTTCGCTTGCGCGCCGAGGATCTGCCGACTTTTGTCCCGCAATATCAGGAACTGTTCGACGACCGCCCGCAGCAGACTTTGCCCTGGGAGCAATTGCGCGAGCGCCTGCGCGCACGGTTGGGTGATGACGCGGTGCAAGGGCTGCGTTTTCAGGCCGATCACCGCCCCGAGTGTGCATGGCAGAACGCCGTCGATAAACAGCCTTGTCCAGGCTTGCCCAACCTGCAGCGCCCGGGCTGGTTGCTCAACGAACCTCAAAGCGTGCCGGAAGGTTCAGCGCGGATTCTCATGGGGCCGGAGCGCATCGAGTCCGGTTGGTGGGACGGTGGCGACGTGCGGCGTGATTATTACCTGATCCAGAACCGCACCGGTCAGCAGGGCTGGGCCTGGCGCGCGGTGGGTGAGGGCGGTCCGCTATGGCTGCAGGGCTGGTTCGCATGAATGCCGGATATGCCGAACTGCATTGCCTGTCGAACTTCAGTTTCCAGCGCGGAGCCTCGAGCGCGCTGGAGCTGTTTCAGCGGGCGAAAAAGCATGGTTATCAAGCGCTGGCGATTACCGATGAATGCACCCTGGCCGGGATCGTCCGTGCTTGGCAAGCAGCAAAATCCGTTGAGTTGCCGCTGATCATCGGTAGCGAAATTCGCATCGATAACGGCCCGAAACTGGTGCTGCTGGTGGAAAACCTTGCCGGTTATCAAGCCCTGTGCGGCTTGATCACCCAGGCCCGGCGCCGTACGCAGAAAGGCCAGTATCAGGTTTTGCGCGAAGACTTCGCCCAAGCGCTGCCCGGTTTGCTGGTGTTGTGGGTGCCGGATTCAGCGAACGACCAGAACGAAGGGCGCTGGCTGAAACAGACATTCGGTGAACGTTTGTGGCTCTCGGTGCAACTGCATCGAGGGCAGAATGACCAGCAGCGGTTGGCGGCATTGCTGACGCTCGCAGCTGAGTTGCAAATCCCGGCAGTAGCCAGCGGTGATGTGCACATGCATGCACGGGGGCGCCGCGCCCTGCAGGACACCATGACCGCGATCCGTCATCACGTACCCGTGGCCGAAGCGGGTCTGCGCCTGCATCCCAATGGTGAGCGGCATTTACGCGGTCTCGAAGTGCTGCGCGAGTTGTATCCGCCGGCCTTGCTCGAGGAGTCGGTCAAATTGGCCAGGCGTTGCACCTTCGAGCTGAGCGAGCTGCGTTATCAGTACCCGAAAGAGCTGGTGCCCGAGGGCCAGAGTGCCAGTTCCTGGTTGCGGCACCTGACCAAACAAGGCATCGCCTGGCGCTGGGAAAAAGGTGCGCCCTTCAAGGTGCTCAGACAGATCAATAAAGAACTGAAGCTGATCGCCGAGCTCGGCTACGAAAGCTACTTCCTCACCGTGCACGACGTGGTGTGTTTCGCCCGCACGCAGAACATCCTCTGTCAGGGGCGCGGTTCGGCCGCCAACTCGGCGGTCTGTTATGCCTTGGGCATCACCGAGATCGACCCCGACCGCACCACGCTGCTGTTTGAGCGCTTCATGTCGAAAGAGCGCAACGAACCGCCGGACATCGATGTCGATTTCGAGCACGAGCGCCGTGAAGAAGTCCTGCAATACGTGTTCAACCGTTACGGTCGGCGGCGTGCGGCGTTGACGGCGGTGGTCAGCACCTATCACGCCACCGGCGCCGTGCGCGATGTGGCCAAGGCGCTCGGACTGCCGCCGGATCAGATCAACGCGCTGGCCGATTGCTGCGGCCGCTGGAGCGATGAAACGCCGCCGCTGGAACGCTTGCGTGAAGGTGGCTTCGACCCCGACAGCCCGGTGCTGCGTCGGGTGCTGAGCCTGACCGGGCAACTGATCGGCTTCCCCCGGCACTTGTCCCAGCATCCCGGCGGTTTCGTGATTTCCGAACAGCCGCTGGACACCCTGGTGCCGGTCGAAAATGCAGCCATGGCCGACCGTACGATCATTCAGTGGGACAAGGACGATCTCGATGCCGTCGGCCTGCTCAAGGTCGACATTCTGGCGTTGGGCATGCTCAGTGCGATTCGCCGCTGCTTTGACTTGCTGCGTCGTCATCGTGATCTGAACCTGACGCTCGCAACGATCCCGCCAGAAGACAAACCGACCTACGCCATGATCAGCCGTGCCGATACGGTCGGTGTGTTTCAAATCGAATCGCGGGCGCAGATGTCGATGCTGCCGCGTCTGAAGCCGCAGACGTTCTACGATCTGGTCATTGAGGTGGCGATCGTCCGGCCCGGGCCGATTCAGGGCGGCATGGTTCATCCGTACTTGCGCCGACGTAATAATGAAGAAGCGGAAACCTATCCGTCGCCGGCGCTCAAAGTCGTGCTGGAAAGAACCCTGGGCGTGCCGCTGTTTCAGGAACAGGTCATGCAGATCGCCATCGTGGCTGCCGACTACAGTCCCGGCGAGGCCGATCAGTTGCGCCGCTCCATGGCTGCGTGGAAACGCCATGGTGGACTGGAGCCGCACAAGGCGCGTCTCGCCGCCGGCATGGAAAAAAACGGCTACACACCGGAATTCGCCGCGCAGATCTTCGAGCAGATCAAGGGATTCGGCAGTTACGGTTTTCCCGAATCCCACGCTGCCAGTTTTGCCTTGCTGACTTACGCCAGTTGCTGGCTCAAGTGCCACGAGCCGGCGGCGTTCGCCTGTGCGCTGATCAACAGTTGGCCGATGGGCTTCTACAGCCCTGACCAGATTCTGCAGGACGCGCGCCGACACCAGTTGCAGATCCGTCCGGTGGATGTGCGCGCCAGCGACTGGGATTGCAGCCTTGAACCGCTGAGTGCCGGGCAGCCGGCGATTCGCATGGGCCTGCGCATGATCAAGGGGTTTCGCGAAGAAGATGCCCGGCGTATCGAAGCCGCGCGCCGACACGGAGCCTTTGCCAATGTCGCTGACCTGGGTGAGCGTGCCGCCCTCGACAGTCGTGCGCAGGCCTTGCTTGCAGACTCCGGCGCTCTGCGCGGCCTGGCCGGGCATCGTCATCGCGCGCGTTGGGAAGTGGCCGGGGTACAGAAACAACTCGGCCTCTTCGCCGGCCTGCCCAACGAGGAAGAAATCAAAATCGTCCTGCCCAAACCCAGCGTTGGCGAAGACCTGCACGCCGATTACGCGACGGTGGGCACCACACTGGGGCCGCATCCGTTGGCATTGTTGCGTGGTGAGTTGCAGGCCCGGCGTTGCCGCAGCTCGCGGGAATTGATGGATATTGAACACGGCCGGCCGGTCAGCGTGGCAGGCCTGGTCACTGGCCGACAGCGCCCCGGTACGGCCAGCGGGGTGACGTTCGTGACGCTGGAAGACGAGTTTGGCAACGTCAATGTGGTGGTCTGGCGTGACTTGGCTGAGCGGCAGCGACAGGTACTGGTCGGTTCGCAATTGCTCAAGGTCGACGGCCGCTGGGAACGCGAAGGCGATGTGCGCCACTTGATCGCCGGGCGCCTGAGCGACCTCAGTCCACTGCTTAATGGCATTCACGTGCAAAGCCGGGACTTTCACTGACCCCTTCACGGGCAAGCCCACTCCCACAGGAATTCTGGTTGTACTGAAGATTGTCGATTTGCCTCCGGACCAATGTGGGAGCGGGCTTGCTCGCGAAAGCGGTGCATCAGGCGATGCCGACGTTGAATGTGCCAACCCCTTCGCGGGCAAGCCCGCCTCACAGGTTTTGGTCTGCGTTCAAAACAGATACAAATCAAAAGGCTGCACCTTTCGGCCGATCGCAGATATTCTGCGCTTCACACGGGTACGGGAACCCGACGAATCTCCATGGCCAGCCACTGCCAGGAGGAGTTGCCCGATGCCAAAGGAGTGTTCGAATGAGCGAAAAAAAGCTGGAAACCACGGTCGACCGCGTCTACCAAGGGGTTTATGCGGCGATCAGCAAGCGTTCGTTGCGCCCCGGCATGAAGCTGGGCGAGGCTTCGCTGGCCGAATTGTTCAATGTCAGCCGCACGTCGGTGCGTGCTGCGCTCAAGCAATTGGAGGCTGATGGCCTGGTGACGACCGAGCCCAACAAAGGCGCGTCGGTATCATTGCCCAGTGACGCAGAGCTGCGTTCGCTGTTCGAAACCCGACGGTTGATCGAAATCGGCATTGTCACCGAGCTGTGCCGGCGCAAAGACACCGTTGCCATGCAGGACCTGCGCGAGCACTTGTTGCTCGAAGACGCCGCCCATGCGGCCGGCGACCACGAACGTCTGATCCACTTGCTTGGCGAATTCCACCTCAAACTGGCGCGCAGCCTGAACAATCCGGTGCTGCTCGACTGGTTCCAGAAGCTGATCTCGCGCGCCTCGCTGTATGCCGCCGCGCTCGACGACGACAGTCACCAGGCCTGCCGCGACGACGAACACCTGCGCTTGCTCGAGTACATCGAGGCTGGCAATCAAAGCGCTGCGATCGAGCTGACCTGCACGCACCTCAACGGGATCGAGAAGGCGATTCTCGACGTCGCTGCAAAAATGAAAACCGGCTATCACCCGCTAAAACACCTGATTGGCGTCTGAATGGCCCGGTGTCGCAAATCGGCTACACCTGCGATGAAACCAATACGCTTTCAGAGCCTCGAAACACACGGGCGTCGCGTCGTTGTAGCGTTGCGATAGATCGGAAAACCGCAAAATAGGACACTGAGTCAGGCGATGCAGTTTTTATCCCAAAGCCACGGCTGTGACGGCTGGAAGGGCGAAATGGCCGAACGCATCCGAGCGTTCGACTGGAGCCCTACCGAACTGGGCGCGCTCGCCGAATGGCCGGTCAGCCTGTGCAACACCGTGCAACTGATGCTGGCTTCGCCGCTGCCGATGGTGATGCTCTGGGGCCACGCCGGCTACATGATCTACAACGACGCCTATTCCGAATTTGCCGGCGGCCGCCATCCCTATCTGCTCGGCGTGCCGGTAGAGCTGGGCTGGCCGGAAGTCGCTGAATTCAACCGTCACGTTGTCGACACCTGCCTGGCAGGCGGCACCTTGTCCTACCGCAACAAAGAGTTGGTGTTGCTGCGCGACGGCGTGCCCGAAGACGTCTGGATGGATTTGTATTACAGCCCGGTGGCCAATGACGAAGGCGTGCCCGGCGGCGTCATGGCAATGGTGGTCGAGACCACCGAACTGGTGCATTCCGAGCGCCTGCGCCAAGCGGCGGAAGATGCTTACCGCGCCGACAACGAGCGCGTGCGTCTGGCCTTGAATGCCGGCGCACTGCTTGGCTCGTTTGTCTGGGACATCAAAAACAATCGCTTGTCCGCCGATGAGCGTTTCGCCCGCACCTTCTCCTATCCTGCGGACCAGGACCTGAGCGATCTGCAACAAGAAATTGCCGAATCGCGCATCCATCCCGAGGATCATCGGTGGGTGCAGGAACGGGTTGCCCACTGCGTGCGCACTGGCGAACCGTACAACGCCGAATACCGCGTGCAGCGTGGCGACGGCCAGTATCTGTGGGTCTTGGCCAGTGGTGCCTGCGAGTTCGATGAAGACGGCAAGCCGTTTCGCTTCCCCGGTGTGCTGATTGACATCCATGAGCGCAAGAATGCTGAAGACTCGCTGCTCAAATTCACCCGCAATCTCGAACAACGCGTGGCTGCTGAAGTCGATGCGCGGCTGGCGGCTGAGGAGCAATTGCGTCAATCGCAGAAGCTCGAAGCCATCGGTGGCCTGACCGGCGGCGTCGCCCATGATTTCAATAACCTGCTGCAAGTGATCGCCGGCAACCTGCATTTGCTCGCTCGGCATGAGCCGAACAATGCCAATGTGCAACGCCGGGTCGGGGCTTCGCTGGCGGCGGTCGAGCGCGGTGCCAAATTATCTTCGCAACTGCTGGCGTTTGCCCGTCGGCAACCGCTGTCACCGGCCGTGTGCAACCCTGAGCAGATTTTCGAAGGCGTTGGCGAATTGCTGCAACGCGCCCTGGGCGAAACCATTCAGATCGACGTGCAGTTGCCGTCGCAGCCGTGGCACATCAACGTCGACCGCAACCAGCTGGAAAACGCGATTCTCAATCTGGCGATCAACGCCCGCGACGCGATGAAGGGCGAAGGGGTTATCGGCCTCAGCGCCGCTAATGTCTGCCTGGACAGCGACTACTGCGCCGGCAAGGGCATCGCGGCCGGTGAGTATGTTCGTGTGGCGGTCAGCGACACCGGCGTGGGTATTGCCCCACAAATGCTTGAGCAAGTCTTCGAACCGTTCTTTACCACCAAGGCCGACGGGCAGGGCACCGGGCTCGGTTTGAGCATGGTTTTCGGCTTCGTCAAACAGAGCGGCGGCCACGTCGAGATCGACAGCCAGCTGGGCGACGGTACCCGAGTGCAACTGTATTTCCCACGCAGTCTTCGTCCGGTCCGTGAAGAGGCCACGAGCGTCGGCGAACGCAAGAGCGGTGGCCACGAAACCATGCTGGTGGTCGAAGATAACGACGCAGTGCGCGCCTCGGCGGTGGAATTGCTGCGCGAAGAGGGCTATCGCGTGCTGACGGCCTGCAATGGTGACGTCGCCATGCAGATGCTGCTGGAAGGCATCGAGATCGACCTGATTTTCACCGACGTGGTCATGCCCGGCCTGATCAAAAGTTCGGATCTTGCTGCCTGGGCCAAGGTGCAGACGCCGCCGGTGCCGGTGTTGTTCACCTCCGGGCACACCCGCGACATCATTTCCCGCGACCATCAGCTCAGCCCCGATACACATCTGCTCGGCAAGCCGTACAGCCCGCAAGCGTTGCTGCAGACGATTAGCGAGGTGCTCGGCACCTGAACCCGAGCGCCACCCTTATATTCCAATCAAGGCAGGTCAATGACTTCCAAGCGCAATTGCAAAGCACCCGCCGGCATGGTTCGTGTGCGCGGCGCCCGCGAACATAACCTGAAAAACGTTGACGTCGATATTCCACGCGATGCGCTGGTGGTGTTCACCGGCGTCTCGGGTTCGGGCAAGTCGTCGCTGGCGTTTTCGACGTTGTACGCCGAGGCCCAGCGGCGCTATTTCGAATCGGTGGCGCCGTATGCGCGGCGGCTGATTGATCAGGTTGGCGTGCCGGATGTCGATTCCATCGAAGGTTTGCCGCCCGCCGTGGCCCTGCAACAGCAGCGCGGCACGCCAAGTGCGCGTTCGTCGGTGGGCAGCGTGACGACGTTGTCGAGCCTGATCCGTATGCTCTATTCCCGCGCTGGCAGTTACCCGCCGGGGCAGCCGATGCTGTATGCCGAGGACTTTTCACCGAACACGCCGCAGGGCGCGTGCCCGGAATGCCATGGCCTTGGCCGCGTCTATGAGGTGACCGAAGGGCTGATGGTGCCGGATCCGAGCCTGACCATCCGCCAGCGCGCCGTGGCGTCCTGGCCCTTGGCCTGGCAGGGGCAGAACCTGCGCGACATCCTCGTGACCATGGGCATCGATGTCGACATCCCGTGGAACAAACTGCCCAAAAAGCAGCGCGACTGGATCCTTTTCACAGAAGAAACGCCGACGGTGCCGGTGTACGCCGGGCTGACCCCGGAAGAAACCCGCGTCGCCCTCAAGCGCAAGATAGAACCGAGCTACCAAGGTACTTTCACCGGCGCCCGGCGCTACATCCTGCACACCTTTACCCACTCGCAAAGTGCGCTGATGAAGAAGCGTGTCTCGCAGTTCATGCGCGGCAGTCCGTGCCCGTTGTGCGAGGGCAAGCGGCTCAAGCGCGAGGCGTTGTCGGTGACCTTTGCGGGCTACGACATTGGCCAGCTGGCACAAATGCCGTTGCTGCAAGTGGCCGAAGTACTGAGGCCGGTGGCGGCGACCAGTTACCTGGAACAGGCTGAGGGAAGCGGCGACACCCTCAGCCATGCGCAGACTCGCGAGGCCCGTAAACAGCGGGTCGCCCATGGCGCCAGTGGCCACGCCAGCGCGCCGGATGTGCGCCACACGCCGAACCTGTCGCTGGAAAAACGTCTGGCAGCGCAGCGTATTGCTGAAGATCTGCTGGAGCGCGTCAGCACCCTGACCGATCTCGGCCTGGGTTACCTGGCGCTGGAGCGCAGTACACCGACCTTGTCGTCGGGCGAGTTGCAGCGTTTGCGTCTGGCCACGCAATTGGGTTCGCAGCTGTTCGGGGTGATTTATGTGCTGGATGAGCCGTCCGCCGGCCTGCATCCGGCGGATGGCGAAGCGCTGTTCGAGGCGCTGCAGCGGTTGAAGGCGGACGGCAACACGCTGTTTGTGGTCGAGCACGATGTCGAAACCATGCGCCGTTCCGACTGGCTGATCGACGTCGGCCCGGCAGCGGGGGAAAAGGGCGGGCGAGTGCTGTACAGCGGCCCGCCTGAGGGGCTTGCCGAGATTGCGGATTCGCAGACCCGCGCTTATCTGTTCGCCGAAAACCAACGACCTGAACGCACCGCGCGCAAGCCGAGCGGCTGGCTGAAGCTGGACGGCGTCACGCGGAACAATCTGAATAATCTGAGCGCCGAATTCCCCCTGGGCTGTTTCACCTCGGTGACCGGGGTGTCTGGCTCCGGCAAATCGAGTCTGGTCAGTCAGGCATTGCTGGAACTGGTCGGCGCGCAGTTGGGGCGGCCGGTGGCCGAGGTCGAGTCGCAAGAACCGAGCCTGGAAGATGACGTACAGCCGCCCAGTACCGGCCAGATCACCGCCGGCCTGGAGTCGATCAAGCGGCTGGTGCAGGTTGATCAGAAACCGATTGGCCGTACACCGCGTTCCAATCTGGCGACCTACACCGGACTGTTCGATAACGTGCGCAAGCTGTTCGCCGCGACCCCCGAAGCGCAAGCGGCGGGCTATGACGCCGGGCAGTTTTCCTTCAACGTCGCCAAGGGCCGTTGCGCCACGTGCGAGGGTGAGGGCTTTGTCAGCGTCGAATTGCTGTTCATGCCCAGCGTGTATGCGCCGTGCCCCACCTGTCATGGCGCGCGCTACAACCCGCAGACCCTGGCAGTTCTCTGGCAGGGCTTGAGCATCGCGCAGGTGCTGCAATTGACCGTCGATGAAGCGGTGGCGGTGTTCGCCGAGCAGGCGGGGATACGTCGTTCGCTGGAGGTGTTGCGCGATATCGGCCTGGGGTATCTGCGCCTGGGGCAACCGGCCACCGAACTGTCCGGCGGCGAGGCGCAGCGGATCAAACTGGCGACCGAATTGCAGCGCAGTCAGCGTGGCGCGACCTTGTATGTGCTGGATGAGCCGACCACGGGATTGCACCCTAGGGATGTCGACAGGTTACTGGAGCAGCTCGATACATTGGTGACGGCAGGGCACACGGTGATCGTCGTCGAACACGAAATGCGTGTCGTCGCGCAGAGCGACTGGGTGATTGACATCGGCCCCGGCGCGGGCGATCAGGGCGGCAGGATTGTCGCTGCCGGCACACCGCAAAAAGTCGCGGCGAGCAGAAAGAGCAAGACTGCGCCGTTTCTCGCTCGGGCGTTAAGCCGATGATGGTGGCGCCCTCGCTAGCGTCTTCGCGCGCAAGCCCGCTCCCACAGTTTTGTGGGTTTACCCGGAAAACTGGTTGCACACCAGATCCCTTGTGGGAGCGGGCTTGCTCGCGAACGCGGAGTGTCAGGCGCCACCAATCGTGCGGCGGACCTTGTCGAGCAATTCGCTGATCTGGAATGGTTTGACCAGCATGTCCATCCCTGTACCGAGAAAGACCTGGCGGTTGAGCGCAGTTTCGGCGTAGCCGGTCATGAACAGGATGGGCAGCCCTTCGTGCCAGCCACGGGCAACATCGGCCAGTTCGCGGCCACTCATGCGCGGCAGGCCGACGTCGGTCAACAGCAGGTCGATTGACGGATCATTCTGCAACCGCTCCAGCGCCGACTCGATATCCGCCGCCTGCGTGCAGCGGTAGCCGGCATCTTCCAGCACTTCGGTGACAAACAAGCGCACCGTGGCCATGTCCTCGACAATCAGCACATGCTCGCCACTGCCTTTGGCGTCAGGCATCGGCACTGGCGCGTCGGCACCGGTCGGGTCGTTGGTGCCGGGCAGCATGATCGTCACTTCGGTACCTCGCCGGGCAACGCTACGGATGTGCGCGTCACCGCCGGACTGGCGGGCGAAGCCGTAAATCGTCGACAGGCCGAGCCCGGTGCCCTGGCCCAACGGCTTGGTGGTGAAGAACGGCTCGAACACCTTGTCGATCACGTTGTGTTCGATGCCGGTGCCGTCGTCGCGTACCGACAGCGCCACGTACGCGCCATCGGCCAGATTCGGATCGCCATGGGAATAAGCGGCGTACGTGTTGACCCAGATATTGCCGCCGGAGGGCAGGGCATCGCGGGCGTTGATCACAAGGTTGAGCACCGCGCTTTCCAGCTGCACCGGGTCGACCAACGCAATCGCCGGTTTGTTGGTCAGTTCCAGCTTGAGATTGATGCGCTCACCGATGGTGCGCACCAGCAACTCTTCCAGCGAGCGAACGTGCTCGTTGATGTCCACCGGCCGCGTATCCAGCGGCTGCTGACGGGCGAAGGCGAGCAGGCGATGGGTCAGCGAGGCCGCGCTCATCGCTGAGTTCAGCGCTGCTTCGGTGTAGAACTGCACCTTGTCCAGACGCTCATCGGCCACGCGTTTCCGGATCAGTTCCAGACTGGTGATGATCCCGGTAAGCAGGTTGTTGAAGTCGTGGGCAATGCCGCCGGTGAGTTTGCCCAGGGCATCCATTTTCTGCACTTGCAGCAATTGCGCTTCGGCGCGCACGCGCTCGGCGACTTCCTTGGCCAGTTGGGTGGTGGTGTCGTCCAGTTGCGCCAGGTGCGAGCGCTCACGGTGGCGGTGCTCGGTGACGTCTTCGACGAACACCAGGCTTAGCTCTGGCGTGCGATAGGGCGAGATCTGCCATTGCGTTTCGCGAATCTCACCCTGCACGCGCATGTTCAGCGTGCCCTTCCAGCGCTCGCCGTCGACCAGACGCAGGCGCAGTTCGTCGAGGATGGAGCATTGATCTTCGGCGAAGCATTCACGCAGCGCCTGCGGATCGCGGTTATCGACGATCAGCTGGGCAAAGGCGTGATTGCATTCATGCACTTTCAGATTGGCATCGAGTACTGCGATCGGCGCCGAGACGTTGGCGAAAATCTCGCGAAAACGTGCCTCGCTTTCGCGCAGGGCATTTTCCGTATCGCGCACCCGCAGCAGGGTACGCAGCGTCGCCAGCAGCACATCGGGGTCGACCGGGTGAATCAGATACGCATCGGCACCGGCGTTGAGACCGGTGATGATGTCGCCGGTCTGGATCGACGCCGCTGACACATGAATCACCGGCAGCAGCGCGGTGCCCGGGTCGGCGCGCAGCAGGCGAACGATATCGAAACCGCTCATGTCCGGCAGGTTGACGTCGAGGATCAACGCATCGAGGGCTTCGCTCTCGATCAGAGCCAGGCCGTCGCTGCCGGTGCCGGCCTCAAGCACCGTGTAGCCGTGGCGCTCCAGGCGCCGGCGCAAGGCGTAGCGGGTGGCGACGTTGTCATCGACGATCAGCAGGCGGATGTCACGATTCATCGACGTTCTCCAGAGCGATTGCCAGCGGGATGATGACGAAGAATGTCGAGCCGACGCCCGGCGTGCTTTCAACCCCGACTTCACCGCCGAGCAAGGCAGCGAAACGCTTGCACAGTGACAGGCCCAGACCGGTGCCGCGCAGACGCTTCTGCAATGGCGAATCGACTTGGGAGAAATCCTCGAACAGCGTGTCATGCAACTCGGCAGCGATGCCGATGCCGGTGTCGCTGACGGCAAAGCGCACCTTGTCTTCACCTTCCAGTCGCGCCGACACGCGCACTTCGCCACGGGTGGTGAATTTCAGCGAGTTGGAAATGAAGTTGCGCAGGATCTGCCCGAGCTTCTTGTCATCGGTATACAGGCGCGGCAGGCCCAGCGGCTCTTCGAAGATCAGATCCACCGCCGAAGCATCGACGATTGGCCGGAACATCCCGCGCAGGGCCGAAAACAGGTCGAACATGTCGAACCAGGCCGGCGAGATGCTGATGCGCCCGGCTTCGATCTTCGCCAGATCCAGCAGGTCATCAACCATGTCGCTGAGCTCACGGGCAGCGGTGCTGACGAAGGCTACCTGCTTGTGCTGCTCAGGGCTGAGCGGGCCGTCAAGTTCGTCGGCGAGCAGACTGGTGATGCTCAGAATCGAACCCAGCGGCGTGCGGAATTCATGGCTCATGTACGACAGGAAACGGCTTTTCAGATCCGATGCCTGACGCAGTTCTTCAGCCTGAGTGTCGAGCTCGGCGTACAGCGCCAGCACGCCCTGGTTGGTTTCATCGAGCTCTTCGCGCAGAGCAGTGGTTTCGCGCTGCAACTGAGCGATGAGCGCCGCCTGTTCGGCAGGGCTCAGGGTTGTCGATTCAGCCATGGGTGGCCTCCAGATCAACGACCAGCACCGTCACGTCATCGCGACCACGACAGAAGTCGCGGTGCAGGACGCTGGCTATCACGGACGGATGGCGATGCACCAGGCCGGGGTAGTCTTTGAGGTTCCAACGGGACTGTAAGCCGTCGCTGTACATGATCAATAAATGTCCGTTCACGTGAGCATAGTCAAAGGGTTTGGCTTTACGGTACTGGCCGCCAACGATGCCAGGGTGCGAGGCCAGGCCGCGTGACTTTTCGGGGTCGAGCAAGCTGGCGCCGATATTGCCCACACCGGCGAATGTCAGGCTATCGCGCTGGCTGTCGAACTGCGCGAAGGCCACAGCGCCGCCGCGGGTACCGAGCATTTCCTGATGCAAGTCTTCCATCAATGGCACGGGATCGGCAAAGGGTGCCCGGGCGAATGCGTGAGCACCGGCCAGACCTGCGCGCTCGGCATCTTCGCCGTGACCGAGGCCATCGACGACCAGCGCGCTGATCCGCGCGCCCTCATACGCCAGGTGCCAGACGTCGCCGCAGGCGGGATCGGCATGCAACGAATGCTGGCTTACCCCGAAACGGATATCGGCCTGCCGATCACCGCGTGGAAATATCCGCGCCAGCAACACAGCGCCACGGTGGTCAGCGTAAACATCAAACACATCAGTCTGTCGCGACACCGCGCCAAGACCGATGCCCTGCGTACCGCCAGTGGAGAAACCGTCCGCCAGACAGGCATCCAGATCAAAGCCTTGCGCGCGATCCACCGTCTGCATTTCGAGGCCGAAACCGTTGCCCGGCCTCGTCAGTACACGCAGGTGAAATTCACCGCGCTGGGCATGCTTGAGTACGTTGCTGGCCAATTCCGTCGCGACCAGCGCCACCCGCCCGGCATCGTTTTCGTCGAAGCCATGCTGTTCGGCGAGTTTCTGCGCGGTGCGCCGCGCGTGACCGATCTGGCTGCTGTCCTCGATCGGCAGAACCTGGGTCAACGACCCGGTGATATTCATGTCCATCGTGTGATCGTAATGCGCGTGCCTTTGCCCGGCTCAGTGTCGAGTTCGAATTCATTGACCAGGCGTTTGGCGCCAGTCAGACCCAGGCCCAGGCCACTGCCGGAGGTCCAACCGTCGGTCATCGCTAGTTTGATGTCGGGGATGCCCGGGCCTTCGTCGCGGAACGTGATGCGCAAACCGACCCGGCCGTTTTCCTCGAGGATCTGCCAGTCCATGTCGCCGCCGCCGCCATAGACCATGGTGTTACGCGCCAGCTCGCTGACGGCGGTGACCAGTTTGGTCAGGTCGATCAGCCGCATGCCGCATTCGGTGGCGAGCTTGCGCGTGGTCTGGCGGGCGAGCACCACGTCCTGTTCAATGGAGATGGGTTGAGTACCGCTGCTGCGTACGGTCATTGCAGGCGTACTCGATCCTGCAGCAGTTTCATTCCGCGTTCGACGTTGAGGGCGGTGCTGACGCCCGGCAAAGTCATGCCCAGCTCAACGAGCGTGATCGCCACGGCCGGCTGCATGCCGACCAGCACGGTTTCGGCGTCCATGATTTTCGATAACCCGGAAATGGTGCCGATCATGCGCCCGATGAACGAGTCGACCATGTCCAGCGCGGAAATGTCGATCAACACGCCGCGCGCCGAAGTCCGGCTGATGCGCTCGGACAGGTCGTCCTGCAGGGTCATGGCGAGTTGGTCGTGCATGTCGACCTGAATGGTCACCAGCAGCAAATCGCCCATCTGAAGAATCGGAATACGTTCCATCGGCTCAGACCGCTTTGCCGAGGCTGATGCCCAGGCGAGTCAGAGCCAGCTTCAACGCGTCGGCCAGGTTGGCTTTGGTCACGACACCTTGCAGATCAAGACCCAGGTGGACGATGGTTTGTGCAATCTGCGGACGCACGCCGCTGATAATGCAGTCGGCGCCCATCAGGCGAATCGCGGTGACGGTTTTCAACAAGTGCTGGGCGACCAGGGTGTCGACAGTCGGCACGCCGGTGATGTCGATGATGGCGATTTCCGAACCGGTGTCGACGATGCGCTGCAGCAGCGACTCCATCACCACTTGCGTGCGCTGCGAGTCGAGGGTGCCGATCATCGGCAGGGCGAGGACGCCGTCCCACAACTTGACCACCGGGGTCGACAGTTCCAGCAGTTCTTCCTGCTGACGCTTGATCACCGCTTCGCGGGATTTCTGGAAGGTGCCGATGGTGTGCATGCCGACGGTGTCGAGCAGCTCGGACACTTCCAGCAATTGCTCGGCGAGCAGCGCAGGCTGGTCTTGATAGTGGTTTTGCAGCAGGGCGAACAACGGCCCCTTCAGCGCAAAGATGAAGTTGGCGGTTTGCTGGGAATCCTGGCCGAGCAGGGCGCGGCTCTGCGACAGCTTCTCAAGGAACTGACGGGTGTCTTCCCAGCCTGCGGCGGCGACTTTGCTGCCGTTGCCATTTTCCAGACCGGCCAGCAGCAGGCTGAGCAAATCGCGGGTTTGCTGAGTGACGTCATGTTCTTTGAGGTTGCGCGTCGCGCCGCTGGCTTCGAGGCGTTTGGTCCATTCGCTCAACAGCTGAGTCTGGTTGTTCTTGATTGCTTCAACTGTGCTGTTCTGCAGTGCTGCCATGTGCGTGTCGCTCCGTTTCATAAGGGGCCGGCCTGGCGAAATGGCCGGCGCGAATTGACTGACATTTGCCGCTGGAAATAGTTGTTCATCCTGCGGTGAATTTTCTACCTGCCGCGTCGATCGCCCCGATAACTCTAGTCGGCGAGGCAACAGGCAACGATCTTTTGAACGAATCTACGGCGTCAGGCTTCGAATCTGCATGCCCGACGTTTTCCAGTCGTGCTGGAAGAGTGAGGCAGGACTATGAATGAGGTGGATATGAACGAGCAAGCGCCGCAACAGCAAAATCAGTCCTCAGCGTCGATTAACCGCAACGATCCAGCGATCGACCCGCAAACACCGGGGCAAACTCAGCCTGCGCCGGCGGAAAAAGGACAGGCGGACAGCGCCGCTGCTGAGGTCGATCAGAAGCAGCATCACAGCGACAACAGCAATGACTTCAGCCCTGGTTTCAAGCCCGATCCGGATCGCCCTGCACCGGGCGAAAGCACCGATGCCGATATCGATACCGATGGCGGTTGATCGCCGAAACGCAAAAAGGCCGCATCAATAGATGCGGCCTTTTTATTGCCCGCAGGTTACTTGCTCGGGTGTTTGGCCTGCAGCTCTTTGGCATGGGCCAAGTGTTTTTCCAGCGCTGGCAGCATTTTCTGCGCGAACGCTTTCAGCTCCGTGGCGCCTTTGGTCTTGTCATCGGTCACGGTGTTAGCCTGTTTTTTGAACAGCTCGATTGTTTCCTGGTGAGCCATGACCTGGTTGTTGGCGTAGGCCGCATCGAAGGATTCATCGCGCATGTCGAGAATCTTTTCCTTGGCCTGCTTGACCAGGGTAGTGGTGTCCGGGACTTCGATGTCGTTGGCTTTGGCAATCGCCGCCAGCTCATCGTTGGCTTTGCTGTGATCCGTGATCATCTGGTTGGCAAAGGCCTTGATGTCAGCAGACTGGCTTTTTTCGAGGGCCAGGCGACTGGTTTCGATCTCGGCGATGCCACCGGCGGCGGCGTTATCGACAAAATCGTTGTCGGTCGCGGCAAAGGCGCTGCCCATGCCGGCAGACAGTGCAACAGCCAGAGCGAGATGACGCAGGTTGAATCCGTCCATTGGGTGTCTCCACGCAGGTTTTTGTGAGCGTTATCCAATGGAGCGAGCGCCCGTGCCAAAGGTTTTATCGCATTTACGACAGGGCGACGAACGGCAACCGCTGGTCTGACAGGGAGTCGACAGATGCCATTGTGCAAGGCCATGCTGACCATGAGTCAGCGCATCGGTCGCGCTGGTTATCGATCAAATTGATGGAGGTGTTTCATGCCGGTTTCACATGATCTGTATCAGGACCTGGGCTGCAAGAAGGAAGAGATCGAGCAAAAACGCTCCGAGGATCCGAAGCTGGATTCGTTGCTCAACAAGTATTTCGATGTTGATAAAGCGGTTGTCGAGGCCGAGAACGCCCAGTCAGATGCCCCTACCGACGACGAGCTGAAAAAACTCAAAGAGAAGCGCGTGATCGTCAAGGAACAGATCGTTGCCCGACTGGCCGGGCAGCCGCTGACGGGACAGTAATCAACCGACCCGTGGTCGCCCTTTGAGGGGAACGGCGGGGCCAATGGCACCTCCAATGTGCAGAGTCCGCAAACCATCGACTCGTTGCGAGGTGCCACATGAACGATCCCAAATTCCCCAGTGAAGAGCAGGGCGGCTTCGACCCGATTCCGACCCGTCCTGAACCGAACAGCCCGGCGCATACCACTGCGCATCCGGAAAAAACCGTAAAAGAACTGCCAGAGGATGAAGATCCGGAGAAATTTGACCGGTCCAGCAACTGACAGATCGCTATCGTTGGCTTGCCAGCGATAGCGTCGGTTCAGACGGTGAAAATTTTTGCCGTTTTACTTCAGGGCCGAATCCAACCCCATGCGCCCCATATGCGTAGCCTTCAACGAGCCGAAATACAGCCACTGTCCGTATTCGCGAACGGTGGTAATCGGCGAATAATTGCCATCGCTCGCATCCTGCAGATTGGCAATCACCTTGGCGTCCAGATCGAGCCCGAGGACAAAGCCACGCTTCTCTACAGGCTTGGGCAAAACCGTCAACGCCCGCACGATCATCTTGCGCAAAAACGGATGTTCAGCCGTGCCGTCGAGCAAGGCATTGCGTGGCGCATACAGCGCTACCCAAAAGCGATTGCTGCCATTGAACGAGAGGTTGTCCGGCAGCCCGGGCAGGTTGTCGATGAACACATCATGTGTGCCAGCCTTCGGCCCGCTCAGCCAATAGCGGCTGATGCGATACGCGCCGGTCTCGTTCACCAGCACATAGGCTTCGTCCGGGCCAAGCGTGACGCCATTGGCAAATTGCAGCTTGTCGAGCAGCACGCTGGTCTTGCCGGTTTGAAAGTCGTAACGCAGCAAGCGTCCGTCGGCGCCATGTTCGATGATTGCCTCGCCGTCCTGCCCATAGCCCCAGCGGCTTGAGGCATCGCTGAAGTAGGCGAAATGGCCCGACTTGTCGACCGCCACATCATCCGTGAAGCCAAATGGAACACCGTTGGCCTCGGTCGTCAGGGGAATCACGCGTCCCTGCGCATCCAGTGACAGCAAACCTTTGACCGCATCGGCAATCACCAGCATGCCATTCGGATGACGTGCCAGACCCAAGGGGCGGCCACCGGTGTCGGCCAGAACCTTGCGCTGCGTGCCGTCGAGACTGCTGCGAATCAGCCTGCCGTCATGCAAACCGGTGATGAGGAATTCGTCTTCCAGCAGTAACGCTTCCGGCCCTTCGATGTCGCTCGGCCCGATCTTGACCACGCCTTTGAGGCGCTGGTTGTCCGCGTAAACTCCGTCCTTCAACGAGGGCACCGGTGGCGGTGTCCAGGCCACCGGTTCGACTTTGGTCGGCAGCAATAACAGCCATGCGATGGCGAAGACGACCAACAGGATCAGTCCAAAACGTAATTTCACGCGCTGGCCCTCGCTGAACCGATGTGCGCAACAGCCTTGTCGCGCAGGGCGAGCATCGACGCGGTAGATTCGCGTTCGATGCGCCGCTTGAGCAACAGGTGATTGGCCAGACGCATGAGCAAGCCGTCAAAGCGATATTCCAACGTGCGTGCGAAGCGCGTGCCGCCAGCCTGCGCCGAGCATTCATAAGTCAGCTGTAGCGACAGGCTCTGATCACTTTGCGCACGTGCGCACCAGCGCCGGCCCGGCAGGTATTCAGTGACTTCCCAGCGCAAGTGACCGGCACGTCCGCCGGCATGGATGTCCTCTTCGAAACGCGCACCGGCATGCAGTGGACCTTGCGGGCCGTCAATCTTCAATGAGGAGGGGTGCCAGTCCGGCCAGTGACTGACGCTGGCGGCATAGGCCAGCACGGCAACCGGTTCACCGGCGATAGCGATTTCGTGCTGCATGCGCGTCATGGGCATTTTCGGATAACTCAAAGGGGCGGGTTCCGGCTCGTGATACAGCGTGCCGAACAGATAGTCCATCAGGGGCAGAACGATGTTGAAATTGCGCGTCTGCATGCGCTCGCGGCGGTGATGCAGTTCATGCAGGCGGCGCATCTGGCGAATCCACGGTAACCGCGTCAGCGGATTTTGCGGCGGCAGATGTTCGCAGGCATGGAACGCTTCATAGAGCAGATAGCCAAGCACCATGCTTGCGCCGAACAGCCCGGCGACATTGGCGTTGAGCTGCGCGAGCAGCCACCACAGGGGCAGGGCGATGACCAGCGTATGAATAACGATCAGCCAGGCTGGAAACAGAATCACCCGCCAGTCCCGCGCGCTGTCGTAGGCCATATGGCCGGGCGTGAAAAAGCTGTGATGGTCGCCGGCATGTCGGGCGTAGAACATCTTCGCGAAGGGCTTTTTGTGGTGGCCGAGGTGGCGGTGAACCATGTACACGCCGAAGTTGAACAGCAGCAGGGTCAGCGGCACGGTCAGCCACTGCAGCCAACTCACCGAATGCACTGAACGCCAGAACAAAGCGATCGCAAGCATGCCGAACGCCAGCACAAAGAAGCCGTGCAGCCATGGGTTGTACAAAGGATGAATGGCCGCGCGGTAGCGGCTGCGGAATGCCTCGGTGGTCTGCCTCAACGCTTTCACCTGCGGGGATCGTTGTCATACCCGGCAGATTAGCCGATCCGCTGACTCGTGCAGGGTCAACCTTGAGGTCACAAGCGCCATGCTCTGGACTGAAGCTGTCGGGTCAGCTCAACGGATTCCAACGTTGCGACCAGTCGTCATCGGTGCGGATTACTTCTCGCAACAGATCGAAGGCCTGTTGCAACACTGCCGAGTCGCGATCACGCGAATACACCAAGTAAGTCGGGTAGCCGAATTCCGGCGCTTTGGTGACGGCTTCCAGTGCGCCGGTTTCCAGATACGTACGCACGACTCGGGTGCGGAAATAGCCGCTACCGCCATGTTCGAGGATGTATTGCAGGGCCAACGGTCCAAGGTTGAAACTCAGCGCGGCTTTGGCTTTTTCCGGCAGGGCGGCGTCGTGCTGGCGGCGAAAGTCAGGACCCCAATCGATGTAGACATACGGTTCGGGACGCTCGGGTGCGCGGACCAGAATCAGCTTTTCTTCCAGCACCTGCTCGACCTGCAGCCCGGGCCAGTATTCCGGTTGATAGACCAGTGCTGCATCGAGCACACCGAGTTCGAGCTGACGCAGCAGATTTTCGCCGTCGCGAATCTCCATGCGCAGAGCATGCCCGGGGATTTTCTCGCGCAGTTCCGCCGCCCAACTGAGCATCAACGGGTTGCACAGGCTGACCTCGCCACCGATGTGCAAAACGTTGTGATAACCCTCGGGCAGCGGCAAGTCGCGGCGTGCAGCCTCCCAGGTCTGCACCAGTTGATTGGCGTAGATCACGAATGCTTCGCCATTGGCCGTCAACTTCGCCCCGGCGCGATTGCGCACGAACAGTGTGCTGCCCAACTGGCTCTCGAGCTTCTGCACCCGCGCGGTAATCGCGGTTTGCGTGACGAACAGCTTCTGCGCGGCAGCGGCAAGGCTGCCGTGACGGACGATTTCGAGGAAGGTGCGAGCGAGGTCGATGTCCATAGGGCGGGGCCGGTATCTGGAGGTGGGCGCATTGTAAGTCAAAAGTTCCTCTCCCCAACTTGAAAGCAACAACGAATTGAACCGCTGAAAATTGCGTTTCAGTCCTACGGCAACAGGAGCGTTTTGATCAGATGACCATTGAGGTGTTCGGGCGACAAGCCAAGGCCGAGTCATGGCTCAAGCAACGCGCGACTGACTGCTACGGTTATGTGCCGATCGATCTGAGCGGACATGCGTATGGTTGAGGAGTATCTGAACCAGATCAAATACGGGGCTTATCAATAAACCCCTTGCCCTGGGGCAGCGGCATGGGGCCGAACGGGGCGGTGGCCGCTGCTTGATCGTATTCGTGAGCATCTGCGAATCCGAGGCGACAACTTCCAGATTCCGGGAGCGATGAAGGGCCGATGAGTCGCTGCCAGCTACATCCGCGGCGGCTCGCACGCTACATCTGGATTGAGGCTTTCAACCAATATAAAGATCCGGTACATTTCGCGCCCACGCTTACAACAAGGAAGTTAACGATGGCAAAGCCTGCCGCTCGACTCAGCGATCTTAATGCATGCCCGATCACAGGCCATGGCACCAATCCCAGCAACAGCGGTTCCGGTGATGTAAACATCAATGGAATGCCGGTTTTGCGTGTCGGAGACACCACGGCTTGCGGAGACACTGTCACCGAAGGCATCAGCAATATTTTGATCAATGGCAAGCCTATTGCTTTCTTGGGCAGTGCGACGGCCCACGGAGGCATGGTAATCACGGGCTCTGGCGACGTTTTTGTCGGCACCCAGGTCGGTTCCGCACCTTTCGCCCCGATTATCACTGTTCCTAAACACAGCGAGCGCTTCCAACTGGTTGATGAGACCACCGGCGAAGCGATTCCCGACATGCTCTATTGCATCGAAACGGGTGACGGTCAGCGTCTCGTAGGCCATACCGATAGTCACGGTAACGCCGCGCGGGTGTTTACCGCCAACGCGACTTCGATAGTTGTGCAGTGGGGTAAGGAAGCCGCCGCCCATCTCGACGCGCTCGGCCTAGACTACTAAGGGAGGTGGCAGGTGGCAGCCCCCAAAACGAATCAAGCTCAAACGAGCGATCAACATACAACGACTCAAGTGAAAGGTACGCTGGCACAGGATTACGTAACGGTTGTGGGTGCGTCTTACATGTCTCTTTATGAAGAGATTCGTGGTCAGAAGGGCAACAAGATGCGCTTTATCAATCAGGGTATCCGCCAACTCACAAAGTATCCAACCGGCACTCCAAACTTCACGATTCAGCGTGTATTTCTGATTTTCAAAAACGACTATCCCGCGAACTTGCTGGCGGCTTTGAAGGACGTTGTCGAAAATCAGCACGGAGCACAGTACCGGGAGATGGACTCCATCTCCGGTCTTGTGGATTTCATCGCAGCTCGGCAACGCCGCGGGCGCGAGATCAAACAGCTCGATTTTTTTTCCCACGGAGTGGTGGGCAGCATCGAGTTGGGCTACGAGCTGGATAAAAACGATAGCTATCGTCTGCGTGATGCCCAAGCGAATATGTTCAAGCCCGAAGCGTTTGCCTATGGTGCGAAAATTCACTCCTACGCTTGTCGCACAGGTTTGGGTATCGATGCCGACTTCAAGGTCAATGAAACAGAAGATCCTCATTACGAGCGCAGCCTGGCGCAGATTCTTGCTAATGCGACCCGGACCACCGTGTGGGCATTCCCAAGGCGCAGCAACTACGACACAACTTACGGTACTGCGGCGGAACGGGGATCTGTCCCGGGCATTCGTGAAAGAGACGCAACTGATGGGCAAGCGATGCGGAACTATTTGAGTCGAAAAACCGCTTATGAACGAAAGCTGATCGAACATCGCAAGACCCTCAAAGACCCAACGGCGCAACTACCTGATGAACAGGCGCCGCAGGCGCCAACGCCAACAGTCTCTGAGGAAGAGCGCAATTTGTTGGCGCACGATGACAGCCGAGCATTGTATGAACGGAAGATTGGATTTCCGCTGGATGCCTTAGGCGCACATCGTGACGTTCGATCAGGTGATACACCGGACGGCGTACCCAAACACCTGCTTGCCTATAAGCCGCTATGACGGTCCCGAAGTTTATAGGTAGACGTCACGTCTTATGTGTCCTGTTGATTGCCGTCAGCTTTGCAGGACTATTTATTTACGCCAAGGAAGTCCAGATGCCAGCCAAAGTAATGATGTATTACGGCCCGTGGAGTCCGGAAGAAAACCGTTTCGATGCCACCCGGTGGTTCAGTTCAGGTATGTATCGCCCTCGTCTCATGGGTACTCCGTCTGAACAGAGCCCAGTGACCATGCTGCGCAATAAGCCTGAAGATTTGCGACATATTGAGAATGATGTTCTCTTGACCGAAGCGTTATTCGCTATAGGGCGACAGTTTCCAAAGTTGGACACCGAACACCTCATTCTGAATACGCCGGACCTGCATCGTCAGATACGGTATGCCTATAGTTCATTTGCCGAGCCCGACAGGCCGGTGGATACCTATTGGCTTTTCATCAGGTTTGAAAACAGGATCGTGGTCGTTACGATCGATTGGGACGTGACAGAAAAGAAACTCTTGCCCCGCTCGATGGCTTCGAATCTGATGGAAAACAGTGATGAAGAGGCGGCATACCTTCAGGTAAGAAAAGAGCTTGATGGGACCGCTTCAGCCAAGCGTTAACTCACGTTGCCATGAATTCAATGGTTGAAACGACAAATCCCGCCAATAAGCGGGATTTGGGTGTTACCAAGCTGCTTCTTACGAAGGGAACAGCTCCGACAATTTCATCGACAGCATCATATCGCCTTCAACGCGCAGCTTGCCGCCCATGAAGGCCTGCATGCCGTCGGTTTCGCCGCTGACGATGTCTTTCAGGGTCTGGCTGTCCAGCACCAGCGTGCAGTTGGCGTCAGGGTTTTCACCTTCCTGGATGTCGCAGGTGCCGTCTTTGACGATCAGTGCGTATTGCTTGTCTTCGTCGGTGATGTTGAAACCGAAGACCAGGTCCAGACCGGCAGCGGCGGCTGGGTTGAACTTGGCTTGCATTGCTTTTACGGCATCAGCTACGGAGGTCATGGTTCGATCCTTTCTTGGTCATGGGAGCTGGGTGGTTACAGCCAGGGTCACAGTAAGCCGGACTCAGCGAAAAGTGATGAGTTCCGGGGCCTTCAGCAGTTGCAAATGTGCGTGACTGTTGAAGGAAGCCAGAGCCACCTCGCGACCGCGAAACTTCAGTTGGTTGAGCGAGGTGTTGACGATTTGCCAGTTCAATTCAAAAGCCTGTCTGGCAGGCATTTGCGTAATCAGATGAAGCAGGGCTGTGATAGTGCCGCCGGACGTGAACACGGCGATTTTCTGGTTTTTTTCTGCCAGGTCGAGAATGCGGTGCAAACCGGCCTGAACCCTTTCGACGAAACCCAGCCAGCTTTCCAGCCCCGGGGTGTCATGAGTGCCGGCGAGCCAGCGCTCGACGATCAGGGCAAAGATGCGTTGGAACTCACCGCGGTTTTGCGCGGCGTTGCGCAGGATGTCGAGGGCTTCCGGCTCTTGCGGCAGCATGGCCGGGAGCAGGGCGCGAATCACCGCGTCGGCGTCAAATTCATTGAAAGCGGAATCGGTTTCGAGGACTGGAACCGGCAGGCCTCGGTCGCTGAATTGCGCCAGCGCGCTGGTGGCGGTGTGCTGTTGACGGCGCAGGTCACCGGCAATGCAACGATCAAAACTGATGCCAAGGTCGGCGAGGTGCTGGCCGAGGATTTCTGCCTGACGCACGCCGGTCGGTGACAGGACGTCATAATCGTCTGCACCAAAGGAGGCCTGGCCATGTCGTATCAAGTAGATGCTGCCCACGTCCGCGTCGTCCCGGTACGTTGAAGGTCAGGCGAGGTTATGAGGATGGCGGAGAGCTGTCAATGAAAAAACATACGCTTGTTTGAAATGCCCGTTACAGGCGTGTTGCCAGAGGTTTCACGGCTGGTCGACGAGCCGGCGCATGGGTATGCTGGAGCCATTCCGCGTGTGTCTCACCTTCACGCACTGCTTTGAGGAGTCTCTGTGGATTTTTTCACCGAATACGCCAGCTTTCTGGCCAAGACCGTCACCTTGGTGATCGCCATTCTGGTGGTGCTCACCAGTTTCGCCGCATTGCGCAGCAAGGGGCGGCGCAAGTCGGCGGGCCAGTTGCAGGTCAGCAAACTCAACGATTTCTATAAAGGCCTGCGTGAACGTCTGGAGCAAACTTTGCTCGACAAGGATCAGCTCAAGGCATTACGCAAGGGCGAAGCGAAAACCGAGAAAAGCGCGAAGAAGCAAAAGAACAAACCTGAGACCAGATCCCGGGTGTTCGTACTCGATTTCGATGGCGACATCAAGGCTTCCGCCACCGAAAGCCTGCGCCATGAGATCACCGCGCTGTTGACCCTGGCCACACCGAAAGATGAAGTGGTTCTGCGTCTGGAAAGTGGCGGCGGCATGGTGCACAGCTACGGTCTGGCGTCTTCGCAACTGGCCCGAATCCGCGACGCCGGCGTGCCACTGACCGTGTGCATCGACAAGGTCGCAGCCAGTGGCGGCTACATGATGGCGTGTATCGGCGACAAGATCATCAGCGCTCCGTTCGCGATTCTGGGTTCGATCGGCGTAGTCGCCCAGTTGCCTAACGTCAATCGCCTGCTCAAAAAGCACGATATCGACTTCGAAGTGCTGACCGCCGGGGAGTACAAGCGCACCCTGACCGTGTTTGGCGAAAACACCGAAAAGGGTCGCGAGAAGTTTCAGGAAGACCTCGACATCACGCATCAATTGTTCAAAAACTTTGTAGCGCGTTATCGCCCGCAACTGGCGATAGACGAAGTGGCCACCGGTGAAATCTGGCTCGGTATCGCTGCGCTGGAAAACCAACTGGTGGATGAACTGAAGACCAGCGATGAATACCTGGCGCAGAAAGCCAAACAGGCCGAGGTCTACCATCTGCACTACGCCGAACGCAAAAGCCTGCAGGAACGCATCGGCATGGCCGCAAGCGGTTCGGTGGATCGTGTGCTGTTGAGCTGGTGGAGCCGCCTGACCCAACAACGCTTCTGGTAAAACCGCAGGCAAAAAAAACGCCGGTCAATGACCGGCGTTTTGGTGTTCGCAGCAAATGTGCGCAGGCTTAGCGCCGACGGAACAGCGGCAGCGGTTCGTCAGCAGCGGCCTGATAAGTCACCGAAAAGTCCTTGAGGCCTTCCAGTGCTTCGTAGGGATCTTTGTCGGGACGTACAGCGAACGCATCGAAACCGCAGCGACGCATGTAGAACAGCTGATCACGCAGAACATCGCCAATCGCCCGCAGCTCACCTTTGAAGCCATAACGATCGCGCAGCAGGCGGGCGTTGGAGTAGTTGCGGCCGTCGGTGAACGCCGGGAAGTTCAGCGCGATAACCTGGAAGCAATCGACGTCTTCACCAATCTCCTCGGCTTCTTCGTCAGCGTCCAGCCACACGCCCAGACCGCCGTCGCGGGCCTTGAGCGCGTGACCATGATCACGCCACAGCGAAAGCGGCACGATCAGGTCGTCGCAATTGGAAATGCCATCAAACGTCGCGTCCTTGGGCAGCAAGTGCCAGGTCTCGTCGACGACTTCGTTGTTCTTAATGATTCGCTGCATAGACGCGTTCCTTGAAGAGGTCGATGCCAATACGCTGATAGGTGTCGATGAAGCGCTCGTCTTCGGTGCGCTGTTCAACGTACACATCGATCAGTTTAGAGATCACGTCAGGCATGGCGTCCTGTGCGAAGGACGGGCCGAGGATCTTGCCCAGGCTCGCATCACGGCTGGCGCTGCCACCGAGGGAAACCTGATAGAACTCTTCGCCTTTCTTGTCCACACCGAGAATGCCGATATGACCGACGTGGTGGTGACCGCAGGCGTTCATGCAACCGGAGATGTTCAGGTCCAGCTCACCGATGTCGAACAGATAGTCCAGATCGTCGAAACGACGCTGGATCGATTCGGCGATCGGGATCGACTTGGCGTTGGCCAGCGAGCAGAAGTCCCCGCCCGGGCAGCAGATGATGTCGGTGAGCAGGCCGATGTTCGGTGTGGCAAAACCTTGCTCGCGCAACTCGCCCCACAGGGTGAACAACTGGCTCTGTTCGACGTCGGCAAGAATGATGTTCTGCTCGTGGGACGTGCGCAATTGACCGAAGCTGTAACGATCGGCCAGATCGGCGACGGCGTCGAGCTGCTTGTCGGTAATATCGCCCGGCGCCACGCCGGTCGGCTTCAGCGACAGGGTCACGGCGACATAGCCCGGCTTCTTGTGCGCCAGGGTGTTGCGGCTGCGCCAGCGGGCGAAACCTGGATGCTCTTTGTCCAGATCGGCCAGCTGTGCGGTCTGGTTGTCCAGTGCCTTGTAGTCCGGATCGACGAAGTGCTTGGCGACACGCTGCAGTTCAGCTTCGGTCAGCGTGGTCTGGCCACCGCGCAGGTGTTCCATTTCCGCATCGACTTTCTGCGCGAACACTTCAGGGGTGAGCGCCTTGACGAGGATCTTGATCCGCGCCTTGTATTTGTTGTCACGACGGCCGTAGCGGTTGTAGACCCGCAGGATGGCGTCGAGATAGCTCAACAGGTCCTGCCACGGCAGGAACTCGTTGATGAAGGCGCCAACAACCGGCGTACGACCAAGGCCACCGCCAACCAGCACACGGAAGCCTAGTTCGCCAGCGGCGTTATAAACAGGTTCCAGACCGATATCGTGAACTTCAATGGCCGCGCGGTCGCTGGTCGAACCGTTGACGGCGATCTTGAATTTGCGCGGCAGGTAGGCGAATTCCGGGTGGAAGGTGGTCCACTGACGGACGATTTCGCACCAGGGGCGCGGGTCGATCACTTCATCTGCGGCGACACCGGCGAACTGGTCGGTGGTGACGTTGCGCAGGCAGTTGCCGCTGGTCTGGATGGCGTGCATCTGCACGGTGGCCAGTTCAGCCAGAATGTCCGGGATGTCTTCCACCGCCGGCCAGTTGAATTGCACGTTCTGCCGCGTACTGATGTGGGCGTAGCCCTTGTCGTAGTCGCGGGCAATTTTGGCCATCATGCGCACCTGGCGCGACGTCAGCTGGCCGTAAGGTACTGCCACGCGCAACATCGGCGCGAAACGCTGAATGTACAGGCCATTTTGCAGGCGCAGCGGGCGGAATTCTTCTTCGCTCAGCTCACCTGCCAGATAGCGTCGGGTCTGATCACGGAACTGCTTGACGCGGTCCTCGATGATCCGCTGATCGTACTCGTCGTATACGTACATATAAGTCCTGTTCTCAGGCTTGGGCTACTCGGAAAACGCTGCGTTTTCGCTTGCTGGAGTCCGATGTTGCCTCTGCAATTCTGCGCGCACGGCCGCGCACTCCTGAAGGAGCCGGGGCAATATACCCGTTTGCAGTTATGCGCAAAAGTGATGTTTGAGTATATGTAAAGAACCAAATCGCCTAACGATAATCGCTATCAACTATTCCACATTTGTCGTGCGGACAATCTTCGTCTTAACTGTGGTCGAGTCTTTCTGCAATCACCGACAAAACCGACAAGAGGCGATGCAATGAGCAACCCGACCAAGGCAAGAAAGAGCGACAGCAGTGTCGATGCGTGGGCCATCCTGTTCCTGATCATTCTCGTGGTAGGGACAGCGGTATTCTGGGTCAGTCATCAGTAAGTGAAAACTCCGGGCCTGACCGCATGCCTCCAGTCGGTAGTTCGCCGGTGACAAGGCGTGATCGCTCTGCCATGGCCCGGATTTTTTTCGTTTAGCCCTCAAACCCCGGCCAGATGCAACACCAGTTTGACGATGCCAAACAGGGTCAAGCCGAACAGGGCGGTGAACAAAATCCCCAGAATGACGAAATGGCTGGGCTTGCCATGGGTGAAATCCCTTTCGCGGTTCTTGCCGCTCTGCACCCCGAACGCAGCTGCCATTACGCTGTGCAACATCTGCCACAGAGTCGGTGGTTTGTTGCCGCTTGGATCGTCCATCTATCCCTCTCCCCGAAGTCGTTCCTGATCAGCATAGTCAAATAACCGCTCGTAAGCGCTTCCAGACACGACGTAACAACTCGCTCGCCATCCGATAACCATGTACCACCGGCCAGATCGGTGTGGGTGATGTGCTGCCGCTTCATTTACAGGAGCGTTGTATGTCCCCCGATTCCCCCCTATCCCAAACCGCGCAAGCCATGGTCACACCTGTGGCAACGGAGAGCGTGCATGCGCCGCTGCTCGAAGCCGCGTTGCCGCAATGGCTGATCGATGCGCCTGCGCGCAGAAAAGCTGAGGTCAAACAGGCCAACAGCTCAATCCCTGACTGGTATGCAAAGGCGTCACCCACGCAACGCGACGTATTGCACAAACGCTTTAACGACAGCTTCCAGGCGCAGGTGCAACTGGATAAGACGATGTCATCGTTCAAGGATATCGACGCGTTTGCCAGGCCTTTGCTGCTGGAGGCGTTGAAAAGCCGCTTTCAGGTGCAAGTGGATGTCGACAAGACGCTGTTGTGTTTGAAGCGACCCGTTCTTGTGACTATCGCTCGCGTGGAAGTCGGCACGTTCGAGGTCCTGACATTGCCCCTGCTGCAGGCGGCGCTGCACAACTTTGAAAGTGAGGAATGCAAGTACGGCGCCTTTCACAAAAGCTCAACCTTCGCAGTGCAGAACGGCACACCCGGTCACTACAAAGCAGTACCGGTCAATGTATCGGTGAGGAACTTTCTCAGCCTGTGTCGGGAACTCGACATTGGGGCTAAATATCAAGCGTACCTGCGTTCTTTTTTCCATCCCGCCGACCCCAAGGCAGAAGCAAAGCTGCGCCGGCATTTCATTCTCGCTCAGAAGACCGCTCTGCATGCGGCGGCCGAACAAGCGTTGTTGACAAAGGCCATCCGCCGTCAGGATCACGCGATGATTCTTTCGGTACTCCAAGGCAATAAAGCCCCCAGACTGGACAACAAGATAGTCTCGTTCCAGGACTTGAGTCTGATGAACTACAGGCTGGTCGGCTGCATTGTCTTTGTAATATATGACAGGTTCCCATCGTTTGATGAGGTGATTCTGTATGTGCCCAACGACCCCGCGCATCCGCTCAAGCGCTATACCGGCACGCAGATGCAGGACACCTTGAAACGCCTGTTGTCTGCCCGTGATCCACAGCAGCTGCAGAGCACCGCGCCGACCGCCTACCAACAGTTTTTCAGCCAGTTTCTTCCTTATAAACGGCGCGCCGAATATTTCAGCCAGTTCGTCAAGCCCGCCCATCCCGCCTCCGATTGGCTGCGGTCGGCATCGCTCACGACCGCGCAAATCATGACGGGTCTCGGCACATGGGAGACGCCTCCCGAGGTATCGGTGATGATTCCGGATACCGACCCATTTGTGGCGGCCTCACCGATGCCGGACCTGGAGGCTTACATCAAGGGCAGAAACAATGACCTCTGGACGTACCTCTACGAAAAGCACCGCGACAAGGTGTTTGGTGATGCCCGTAGCCACGCGGTGCCAACCGAGGACGTCGATGCCAAGGCACGCGACGCCAAACTTGCTGTGCTGCTGCAATTTGGCCTGCTGGCGGTCAACGTCGTAGCAATGTTCGTCCCCGTTCTGGGCGAAGCCATGATGGCGGTCATGGCTGGCCAATTGTTGCTTGAAACCATTGCAGGCGTCGTCGAGTGGAGCGAAGGCGACAAGCATGCGGCCAAGGCCCATTTGGTCGATGTCGCCGAAAACCTTGCGCTGATGGGCGCGATGGCCGCTGCGGGTGCGGGTTTCAACCGGTTGATGGCGGTCAAGCCTGAGCCGCTCATCGAGAGCCTGCACCCGGTGACGCTGGCCAACGGAAAAACCCGCCTGTGGAAACCCGACTTCAGCGGTTACGAACAGGACGTCACGTTGGGCGCCTTATCCGAGCCCAATGCGTTGGCGCAGTATTCGTTCGACGGCAGAACGTTTATCCGCCAGGGCGGCAAGATCTACGAGCAGGTTCAGGATGAGGCGACTGCACAATGGCTGCTCAAACATCCCACCGATCCCGATGCCTACCGGCCCGTCCTTGTGCATAACGGCCACGGAGCCTGGCGCCTGGCACTGGAACAACCCATGACCTGGGAGCGTCTGGACCTGCTGCGACGCATGGGGCCGGTAACCGACGGTTTTTCCGATGACTCCCTGCTGATGCTGGCCGATATCAGCGGTGTCAGTGACAACACGTTGCGCAAGATGCACATGGACCACCTGCCGCCGCCACCGGAATTGCGCGACGCCATGAGTTTGTTCGAGGCGGATGCCGGTGCGCGGCAGATGATCGAGCAATTACGCGGCGCGAGAACGATCGATGAGCGGTTTCTGTACGCGTTGCCATTGATCCCCGAAATGCCGCGTTGGCCAGCCGGTCGGGTGCTGGAGATCGTTACCGGGTCGGAGAGGGCGGCAAAGTCGATCCGCTATGGTGCGCAAAACCCGGGGGCGGGAATTCACCAAAAACCCTCGATACGTCTCAATCGGGCACACGTCATGAACGGGGAGATGCCTGCACGAATACTGGCAGCGCTGGAGGAAGATGAAATCATTCATCTATTGGGCAGCAAAGGCGCACAGTTTCGGCCCGCAAGGCCTGACGAGTTCATGCTGCGGCTAGCCGAGTATGCGTACACGCGTCAGGCAGCGATTTTCGACAGCCTATACACGGGCACCCAACCGATGATCTGGCGTGCACGCATCCTGCACCGAGAATGTCCCGGTCTCGGTCAGGCAGCGGCGCAGGACGTGCTTGATCATGCAACGCTGGCGCAACTGAGCCAAATGGACGCAACCGGACGTTCGCCTCTCAAGCTGCTCGAAGAGGCCCGCTGGCATGCTCGCCAAGGGCGCCAGCTCCGCGCCTTTGCCGGATTGCACAGTGAGAATCTCGCCTCGGCAGCGAGTCGGCGGCTGGCACTGTTTGCACTCGAACAATTGCCGGAATGGACCTCGACGCTGCATCTGCAGATTCGCGAAGGCAGCATCACCGGCGCCTTGCTGGACAGCATCGGCGAACCGGCGGCCCCGGTTAAACGCTATCTGGTGAAGAACGGGCCTTTTTATCAGGCATTCGATCAGCGCGGGCTCGCGCTTAACAGAGTGTCCAGAGTCGAGGAGAGCTTTTACAGCTCGCTCGTGTACGCCTTGCCCGATGACCTGCGTGCGACGCTGGGGCTGGATGAGGGCAGCAGCGGCCGTGAACTGCAGCATAGGATTATCGAGTCAGCGCATATTCATCGACTTGAAGCGGCGCGCGTGCTCGAACCGCAAGCCCCATGGTTCAAACCCCCGGTGCGGGTCGCTGCGAGGTTGCATGGGTATTACGCGAGCGGGCGGGGCAGGGGGTTCAATCAGTCGCTGGATTGGCGAGTCACGCAGTTGTATCCCCAACGGCAGCAGGCCGATGCATTTTTCGCCCAGCAACGAGGCCGTAGCGACGCGCAGATCCACGCCGAATTGCGAACGCGCCAGCAGGATTGGGACGCTCTCAACACCAGCCTTGATCAATGGCTGGCAGGGCCGACGGATGGCCAGACTGCACAGCACCGAACCCAACTGGCTCAGGCATTGCGAAGTGCATGGCGCAACGCACCCTTGGCCGGACAGCTTGCCGATGCCGCGCGGCTGTCATTGATTTGCGACACCTCGCTGCCGGTGCTGAACACACGCTTTGCCCATGTGCATGAACTGTCGCTGACGGGAATCGGCGTGACGGACGCCAATGCTGATGGCTTCCTGGCAGCTTTTCCGAACCTCACCGATCTGTCGATTGGCGAGCCGGGACCGGTTTATCAGCGCAGATCCTTGGCTGTGCCGCTGACGACGCTGCCACCCGCAGTCGGACGATTGCCGCGATTGACCCGCCTGCGGTTCTCCACCGATGCGCCTTTACTGGCGCAGACCCTTGCGCCAAGGCTCAGGGCGCTGACGTCGCTGGAAACGCTGCACATCGACTATTCGGGAACCGACGCCACCACACTCCACGGGCTCGATCTGGCGCCGTTGACGCAATTGCGGACGTTACGCATAGACGCGCCGCGTGCGTTGTGGCAATGGCCTGCCTACGCTGAACGGCTTGAGCGGCTTGGGCGCCTGAACCTGACCAACACGCTGGTCGAAGCCTTGCCGGAGTCGCTTTATCAAGGGCACGAACAACTGTGGGCCGGGCTTTCGCTGGATTGGTCGCGGGTCACCCCGGCTACCTTCAGGCGCGCTTACGATTATGTCAGTCATTATTCCGGCCCTTTTGGGCATTTGCTCGATGTGCATCAGATGGTGCGCGAGTTCTGTCGTGCGGAGCTGGATGCCATGGCAATCAGGCCGGGTGTGGCCGATCCTTTGGCCGAAGCCTTTTTTGGGGCCTGGGCTACAGCTGAAACGCGAGTCGAGGCTATCGAGGATCTTCGCGCCGAACATGAAGCCGTATTCGCTCAGTTCTACGCACCCGCCCTGCGCCATGGAACACGCTATGCAGCGCTCCGGCGCCGCTGGTCGACAGGGCGCAACGCCGACATGCTCAATGCGCTGAGAGCGAGCTGGCATGGCACGATTCGCCGGCGTTATGGCTTGCCGGCCAGCGTCGAGACGTTTGAGTTGCCCGTTGCGCGAACACCGCTTTCCCTGCCAGCGCAAGCCGAACGGCTCACCGAGCTGCCGTCGCTGCCGGCCGGCAGTTTTGCGCATGTGCGCACCTTGCGCCTGGCAAGGCTGGATGTGCCTCTTGAACAGGCCCGCAGCTTTCTGCGTGCGTTCAGTCAGCTTGAAAGCCTTGCAATCACGCAGGCGACCTTTACCGAACTGCCTTTTACCGCGCACGAGTTGCCAGCATTGACCCATCTGGACATGTCAGACAACAGGGTCGCGGTAACGCCGCTCGTGCAGCGGCATATCAACGGATTGCAGCGTCTGCAACGGTTGGATCTGAGTCATAACCCGCTCGATAACGTCGATGTCGGCGCTTTGCGTCGTTTGCGCGCCTTGAACCTGCGCTCAACCTCTATGCAAACATGGCCCGGCGGCGCCGAACACCTGCGGCGATTGACCTGGCTCGATTTGCGCGACAATCGTATCGCGTCATTACCGCCGTCAGTGCTGTCTCACCCCGACATGCTGATGAGAACCAATCTGACCGGTAATCTTTTCGACCTTGATGGTGAAGCGGCCTTCCACGCAGCGTTGCATGGCGTCGAGAAGCAAAGGGGCTTGCAGCAGGGCACGCTGCTGCGCTTCGCGGCGCAACCGGTGCCGGAACCATTTCCTCCCTCGGAAACCGGTTGCTCATTCCTTGATTTGCTGTTGCCGCTTCCAGAGCCGGTAACCGTGTTGCCCGCAGACGCTGTGGCGTCGGCGCATGTGCAACGTCTGAGCGCGATCATGCCGCGGGCAAGCGCTGAGCCTTTACTGGACAACTGGCGGGCGACGGGATGGAGTGATGGGCGAATCGAAGCGCAAATCAGCGTCTGGCATCGGTCCTGTGAGGACTTGAACCGCCAGTTGAATGACTGGCTGTACATCCGCGAGGTACGCACGCAGAGATTGCAGATCAACGCGCAAAACCGTTCGTTTGCGGCGCGAAGAATCCGTGAAGCGTGGCTCGACGGACTCATCGAAACCCCTGGCAGACCGGGGCTTGAGCTGGAATTCGAGGGGTTGCAGACAGGTGATTTGCCGGCGCTGTCTGTGCAACTTCCAGCGGTGACGACGCTGGATCTCAGCGGGGTGGGCATGACCGTGCAGGGTTGCGACGGTTTTCTGGCTGCCTTTCCCTCGCTCGATACCTTGTATATCAGTGGCAACGAACTGACGGCTTTGCCCGGCCCGGTGCTGCGGATGCGTCATCTGCAACGTCTGCACATGCAGTATTGCGACCTGCAGAGCGCGACGAGCCTTTATCCGTTGGTTCTGCGTGCGCAACTTCGCCATCTGGACATCGGATACAACGACGTGCGTATGTTCAACCCGCCCGACTTTGGCGTCATCGAAACCCTCGATCTGCGTTACAACCGCCTGAGCGAATGGCCGGTTGGTGTGTTGCAGGCACCTCGGTTGCGCGACCTGAACCTGAGCGGTAACGAGATCGCCGACATCCCCGTTGATCTGTTCAATGGCACGCACGCGCCGCTGATCGATGGCATTGACCTGTCCGAGAACCAGCGCTTGTCGCTGGCTGCATTGCAGGAGCTGCGCCGCTACGCCCGCGAGCACGCATCAACCCATGCGCTGGGAGTTTCATCGAGAAGCATCAACAGTATGATCGATGCGCGCGTCCTGCCTGACCCTGTCACTGACGCCGAGCCCACCGGCAATGAAACGAGTGCTGTCGCTCATGACCCTCATGCAGTCATAGAACCGGTGGAGGTCGTTTTTGACCCGGCCATCGACGTAGCGCCCACGTCGCTGGATCCCTGGCTGCGACACAGCAGCCCGGAGGTGGTGGGACAAAGACGCACTGCCTGGGCACAGTTGGCTCGCGAACCGAATCATGAGCGGTTTTTCCAGTTGTTGCGGCTATTGCGCGACACCGAGGATTTCCGCTTGGTACCGGCAGATCTCAGCCGAAGAATGTGGGACGTCGTACAGGCCGCCACGGAAAATACCGAGTTGCGACAGTTGTTGTTCAAAGGTGCTGAAACCCATGGCACCTGTGTCGATGGGCGAATTTTGACATTCAGTGATCTGCAGGTACGCGTTGCGGTTTATCGCACCTTGCACGACATTCCCTTGAACCGAGTCGCGCTGCGGGGCCGGGCACTGGTGCGCCTTTCCCGGCAGTTGTTTCGTCTGGATCGGGTAGAAGTGCTCGCCGAGGCTGCGGCGCAAGGCCTGGACCGCGCCGAGGTACGCCTGAAATACCGCATCCGTCTGACCCGTGGCTGGGGAGACGGTATTGAATTGCCCGGGCAACCGGCCTACATGCTTTACGACGCGCCCTTGAGCGATGAGCGGCTGATGCAGATCCGGGCTTCAATCCTGGAAGCGGAGCAGACGGACGCGCTGCCGGCAAGCATGATCGAACGCGACTACTGGAGCGCTTATCTGCAAGAGCGCTACCCGCAAGAGATGCGCACAATCGACGATGAAATCGACGCGCAGCGTGAGCAGCTCTGGACCGTGCTGGATGATCGGCTCGCGCGGGGTGAAATCGATGCGCAACAGTACGATCAGCAACTCAGTGATCTGGGCAGGACCATGGAGGAGCGGCGCCGGCAAAAACGCATCGCGCTGACGCGACGGGAGATCATTGACCTGCAGAGTCATGCCGGTGAGTCCGAGCTGCCCGGTCGTCTATCACCGACGCCGGGGCCGTCATCGCGACCGTAAAAGGCGCATTGGGGCAGTCACCTGCCGGGGCTTGTGACGTATCCGGTTACTCATCGCCGGCTGTGCAATATCCGGGTACCGCAGACGCGATGGTCCGACGTGGTCTGCTGATTGTTTCCCCATAAGGAGCAATCATGAACCCGACGTCATCCACTGCGCGAGCGAAGCCACCTGCTTCGCTCGCGCAGCCTGCAAAACCGAAAGCGACGCAAAGCCTGCACGGCCAGTTCCTGACGAAATCGATCCCTGCCTGGTTGACCAATGCTTCAGCGCAAAGGCGCGAGGCGTTCAAGGGCGTCACAACCGCGCTGCCACCCTGGTTTCTGAACGCGACGCCGACTCAGCGCCAGACGTTAAGCGACCGCTTCAAGGCCAGTGTCGATGCGCAGAACAGCCTCGATAAAAGCATGGCGACGTTCCAGCAGGTCGAAGCGTTTGCCAGGCCTTTGCTGATCAAGGCCCTCGCGGACGAGTATCGGCTGCAAGTGGACGTAGACAAGACTTTGCTGTGCCTGCGTCGGCCGCTGGAGGTCAGTGTTCTGGCAATAGAGGTGGGCTCCTTTGAAGTGCTCAAACTGTCATTGCTGGAGGCCGCGCTGCATAACTTCGAAGCCTGGGAGTGTGGTGAGGGCGCTTACCATGCAACCTCCGGATTTATGGTGGCAACGACTGAAACCGGGAATTATGAGGCCGTGAGCATTGCGATCTCGGTCAGTCAATTCCTCGGATTGTGTCGCCGTCTGGACATTGGCAAGCAATATCAGACCTGGTTGCAGGCATTCTTTCATCCTGCGGATGCAGTGACCGAGGCGGTGCTGCGCGAGCGTTTCATTGCCAGCCAGAAAGCGACAATGCGCGCTGCTGCCGAGCAGGCTTTACTGACGAAGGACATCGAAGCTGCGCACTACGCGATGATCGTTTCGGTGATCGAGGGCGAGCTCAACCCCTCGGTCGGCAACAAGCCTGTGTGGTTTCGCGACTTCAGTCTGATGAAAAAAAGAATGACTGGCTGTGTGGTCTTCGTCATCAGCGAGAAGTACCGCTACAGCAATGAATGGCTTGTTTACATTCCTCACGATCCCGAGCACCCGTTCAAATGCTATCGCGGCAATGACGAGAAAGAAGAGTTCAAGCGGCTGCTCACGGCTCGAAACACGCCCTCGGCGTCGGGCGCGGATCCGACCGCCTATCAGCGCTTCCTCAGTCAGTTTTTGCCGTACGACCAACGAGGCGACTATTTCAGTCAGTTCACCCGTAAGGCAGCGGATTCGCCAAACGACTTCTGGCGCTCCCCGTGGCGCATCGTCACCTCGTTTGGTCCTGGTGCGCCTATTACTCGAATCAAGCAGTTGCCCCCGCCGCCTGCCGCAAAACTGGAGCCTGAACCTGATCCATATATCGCTCCCGGCGCGCTCCTGCAAAGGCAGCGCGGGCTGTGGGAAAGAAACCAGGATCTGTGGCAGTACCTCTACGACGAGAGCCGGGCCAAGGTATTGGCCGACGCGCGGAGCCATGCCGTGCCCACCGACGATGTCGACGTCAAGGCGCGCGAGGCCAAACTGGCGCACCTGATGCAGATCGGCCTGCTCGGACTGAACGTGGTGTCGATGTTCGTACCGGTGCTGGGCGAAGTGATGATGGTGGTAATGGCCGGGCAACTGCTCTATGAAACCCTTGAAGGTGCGATTGAATGGGGTGAGGGCGATCGTCGTGCCGCCAAGGATCATCTGATCGATGTGGCGGAGAATCTGGCGCAGATTGCGCTGATGGCAGGGGTAGGGGCAGGGGTGCGGAAAATCTCCAGCGCCAAAGCTGTGCCGGTGATCGAGCAGCTACAGCCAGTGAAGTTGCCCAACGGCGAAACCCGCCTGTGGAGATCAGACCTGCAAGCTTACGAGTCCGCTGTTGCGCTGCCCGACAGTCCCGGCCCGAATGATGCCGGGCAGCATGTGTTTGAAGGAAAAACCTACATTCGCCAGGGCGGCAAGGTCTATGAGCAGTTTTTCGATGACTCGATCGGCAAATGGCGCATCAGGCATCCGAGCGATACCAACGCCTGGCAGCCGATACTCGACAGCAATGGCCGCGGCGCCTGGCGGCATACGCTGGAGCGTGTACAGAGCTGGGATCGTCTGACCCTGCTGCGGCGGATCGGCCATGCAACCGAAGCCTTATCCGATGCACAACTGATCAAGGCTGCCGATATCAGTGGTGTCAGTGAGGGCGCACTGCGCAAGATGCACATTGATCATGCGTTGCCACCACCGCAGCTGACCCAGGCCATGCGCGTGATGCAGGCCGATAGCAGTGCGGCACGGGTTGTTGAGCAGTTGCGCGGGACGAAACCGATCGACGAACTGTATCTCTACGCGTTGCCGCTGATCACCGAAATGCCACGCTGGCCGGCAAACCGGGTGCTGGAAGTTTTTGACGGCGAGCCAGTGTCCGGCAAGTCCGTCAGGTACGGTTCAGAGCGGCGATTCCGCGACGTTGGTGTCAAGGCGCCGATTCAGATATCGCGGGCCGATGTCCTCAGCGGTGACCTGCCAGCAAATATCCTTGCGGCTCTGGACGAGTCCGAAGTCACCCGGCTGCTGGGAGAACAAGGTGCACGCGTGCGCGATGCCCGGCCGGCAGAATTCGGCAAGCAGATCGCCGACTACGCCAACAGCCGTCAGCCGGCGATCTACGACAGCCTCTCTCTGGGGACAGACCCTGTCGATCCACAGGTTGCGCGCTTGCAGAAGGCCTGTCCTGGACTCAGCGAACCGGCGGCACAAACGGTGCTGGCACACGGGCGCCCCGAAGAGCTGGAGCAACTCGGCTCGGGCCAGCGAGTGCCACTGCGCTTGCTGGAAGAAGCGCGCTGGTATGCGCGCCAAAGCCGACAAGTGGCGGCGTATGCCGGTCTGCGCAGCGAAAACATCGCTTCCGCGGACAGCCGACGCCTGGCGTTGCACACGCTGGAACAATTGCCGGGTTGGGCGAACAACGTTCGAATTGAAGTTCGTGAGGGCCATGACGCTGGCACGTTGCTTGACAGCATCGGCAGTGAAACAGGCGTTGAGAAAAAATACCTGATCAAGAAAGGCGTCCAGTTCCAGGCGTTCAACGAACGCGGTGAGGCACTCAACAGCCTGCCTCGCAACGGCGACAATTTTTACGCATCGATCATGCACGCCTTACCTGACGAAGCGCGACGCAGCCTCGGTGTGCCTGAGGTCGGACAGTCTGCCGAGCTGCAAACCAGGATCATTGATTACGCCGATCAGCATCAAGCTGAGGCATCAGCGCTGCTGGCACCCCAGGTCAGGTGGATCAAGCCGCCCGTGCGGGTGAGCGCTACGCAGATCGGTTACCCCGCCAGCGGACGCGGCGCGGAATGGCAAACGCACCTGATCGAACATGTGCGCGACGTCTATCCGCAACTGACCGACGAACAGGTTCAAGGCTTCATTCTCGAACAATATCGGGCCGGAAGAGACGACAGCGCTATCTTCGAACTGTTGCAATCCCGTCGGCGTGAGTGGGAGCAACTGAACGCGACGCTGGATGAATGGGCAGGGACATCGACGCTGGCACCTTGGGAACGTTCCGGTACAGATCACAAGTTTCGCGCCGCGCAAGCGTTGAAAACCTCTTGGCGCAACGCGTTGTCCACCGGCGTCGCGGGTGCTGATCAACTTTCGATTCTCACCTACGACCCTCTGCCGGTGCTGACCGCCGACTTTGCTCATGTACGTGAGCTGTCGATTGGCGGCAACGGTTTGACCGACGCCAATGCAGACGCATTCCTGGCGCGGTTTGCCAATGTGCAAAAGCTGTCGCTGGGGGAGCGGGGCAGCCTGTTTGGCACCTACATGGCGCATGAGCAGGCACTGACGACCCTACCGTTGACGGTGACGCGAATGGCCGCGCTGACGAAGCTCAAGTTTAGAAGCCAGGCCACGGTCATGGCTGCAGATCTGTCGACACGATTGCGTACGTTGACCGCTGTTGAGGAGCTTCATCTCGACCTTCGCAGCGGCGCGGGCATGCCGCCTGGCCTCGATCTGGCTCCCCTCAGACGCCTGAAAAAACTCAAGATCGAAGCACCAGGCCTTAGGCAGTGGCCGGCTTATGTCGAGCAACTGCCTGAACTGGAACGTTTGGATCTGACGCAGACGTCTATCGCGTCGCTGCCACAGACGCTTTATGTGGGGCACGAGAAACTCTGGGCGGGCTTGTCGCTGGACTGGTCGAAGTTTTCTCACGACGCGTTCAAGCCTGCTTACGACTATGTGAAAAACTACTTGGGGCAGTGGCAACATCTGGTTGATCTGGACTCGATGGTTCGCCGCTACTGCGCCGGAGAGCTGCAGTTCCTCACGGGCGAGGCGGGCCGTATCAACCCGTTGCCTGAGCGCATCATGAGCCTATGGAACACCCCGCAAACCCGACTCAAGGCTGTGGAGATTCTGCGGGTGGAGCACAACGCAATTTTCCGCCAGTTCTACGAGGCCACTGCATCAGGAGAATTACGTACAGCGATGCCGGCAGCGCGCTGGCAAACGCCGGCCAATGCCCGGGTGGTGCGTGCACTTGAACAGAACTGGCGCGCAGCCATACGCAGGCGTTATCGCCTGAACGACGACGTGCGTCCCTTCAATGCCACGGACTGGACAGCCGGCGCGGATATCGGCGATGCCGGTGTGTTTGAGCTGGTTGACAATGCATGGGTAGTGGGCGAGGCGTCAGTCAGTGAACTGCCGCAATTGCCAGCCGGTACGTTTGCTCACGTGTCAAGCGTTCGGCTGGATCGGCTGAATGTGCCGATCGAACAGATTCGCGGTTTCCTCCAGGCATTCAGTGGCGCTACAAGCCTGGAAGTCACCGCCTGCGGGTTGACAGAAGTGCCGGTCCGGTCAGCCGATGTGACCCGACTGACGCAGCTGGACTTGTCGCTCAACCGTATCGCCGTTACCCCTGACGTTCAGGCCCAATTCGATGCGCTGAATAAACTGGAGCACCTCAATGCCCGGCTCAATCGGCTGGACACACTCGACGTTTCTCGCCTGACAGGGCTCAAGACGCTGAACCTCAGTTCAAATGGACTGAACCAATGGCCGACAGGCGCGCAAAGCCTGCCGCGTTTACAAGTGCTGGATTTGCGTCATAACACCATCGGGTCGCTTCCCGAAGATGTCCTTGCCAACGACACGGTGCTGCTCAAGACCCGCTTGCTCAACAACCGCTTCAGCGTCGCAGGCGAGGCAGACCTTCAAGCCGCGCAGCGCCGGATTGAAATGTCCATCGGTTTGCCCGAGGGCGCTTTGCAACAGTTCGATGCGCAGTCGGCGTCACTGCCGGGCATTTCAAGCGCGACCCTGCCCGAAAGCGCGCTGAATCGCGCCGGTCAGCTGTTACCACTCCGGCCGGTCTCCGAAATCAGCGGTGCCTCTGACATGAGCGCCAGTGTGCTGGAGATATTTCCTTCGCTGACGCTTGACCAAGCGCAAGCCAGCGTTGCGCGCTTACGCAGCGAAGGGCTGCTTCCCGAGCAAATGGCGGACAGGCTGAACCAGTGGCGAGCGACTAACGAGACGCTGACGCGTGAGTTGAACGGCTGGATTTTCAATCCGGCGCCGGGGCCTGGTGAAGGTGTGTCGTCGTCCACGAGACTGTTCGACGCGACGAGGATCCGCACTTGCTGGCGCGACGGGGTTACCGCTCTTACCGGGTCGGCCGGACAGACGCTGAGCCTTTCAGCGGGACTCATCGGGGATTTGCCTGCGTTGTCTACCGTGTTTTCCCATGTACGAACACTGGACCTGACAGGGGTCAAGTTTACCGTTGAAGGTTTCAACCGCTTTTGCCCGGCGTTCCCTGAGCTGACCACCCTGAGACTCAACGGCAATGCACTGGATCGGCTACCGGACGCTGTCGGTCGGCTGAACCGTCTGGAGCGGCTGGAATTGAGCGGTAATCGCCTGGCCGCGGCGCAGACGGTGTATCAGCACGCGGGCGGAGCGCCGCTGCGCTGGCTCGACCTCAGCCACAATCAGCTGGAAGAATTCAGCACCGCAAGCTTCAGCCGTCTGGAGACCCTCAACCTCAGCCACAACGGTCTGGATTTCTGGCCGGGCGGCGTGCTTGAACTGGCGCATCTGCAAACGCTGGAGCTGTCTGGCAACAACATCAGGATCTTCCCGGACCGGCTGTTGGGCGGCAACCATGAGGGGCTCGTGGCGGGTACTGATTTGTCGGAGAATTCGCTGACACTCAACGCGCTGGAGCAACTCAGGGATTACAGCGTCGCGCATGGAGACGGTGATCTGATGGGATACTCGCCAACGTCTCTGCAGCGTGAAATTGAGGAACGCGTCCTTGAGTCTGATAGCGATTCCAGCTCCGGAACGGATTCGAGTTCGGATTTCACTAGCGACGACGGTGACGATCCGAGTGGCGGCGGCAATGCCAGACGCGTTGATACGCATGCCGTTGTCGAGGCCGCTGAGGACATTGCCAATTCGGCGCAGGATGTGGCACCGCCGGCGATGGAAACCTGGATGACCCATACGCGTGCCGATGTGCGGGCCGCGCGGCAAGCGCTATGGCTGCAATTGGCCCGACAGGCCAACCATGAGTCGTTCTTTCATTTGCTCTCGACCTTGCCCGACACCCTCGAATACAAGCTGTCCGGCGCCGATCTGACTCACCGGGTGTGGCTGGTCATCGAGGCTGCCACGGAAAATACCGAGCTGCGCGAGCTGTTGTTTCTCAACGCCGAGACGCACGGCACCTGCGGCGATGGCCGGATTCTGTCGTTCAGCGAACTGGAAACCCGTGTCTATGAATACAACGCCCTGCGCGACGTTCCGCGGCATCGCCCAGAGCAGCGCGGCAGAGCCTTGCTCGATCTGACCCGCCGCCTGTTTCGCCTGGAAAGGGTGGACCGGCTGGCCGAAGCCGCGGCCAAAAACAAGGACCGCGCCGAAGTCCGCCTGCAATACCGCATCGGCATGACTCGCGGCTGGCCGGATGGCCTGGAACTGCCAGCACAACCCGAGCACATGCTATACGCCACACCGATTCGCGGGCAGCGATTGCTCGACGCGCAAGCAGCCGTTCTCGCCAATGAAGCATCGGACAGGTTTCTGGAGGATCTGATCGGTCGCGATTACTGGATTCGCTATTTGCGCGAGCGCAATCCTGAGGTGTTCGAAACACTTGAAAGCAACGCGAGCCGGCGTCTGGAGGAGGTTGAGGACGCTCATCCGGACAAGGACGCCAACGAGCTGACTCGTAATAGCTACCTGGAGGCGATGGCAGCCCTGGAGATCGAACTGGCGGAAGCGCGCGTTGAGAAGTTGAAAGAGCTGTCTCGCGCGCAAATGCAGAGTCTGGCGCCGGTGGTTGAAGGCGCGGCACAACCCGCTCCTTCTTCACCGCAGCCCGGCCCATCATGGCGACCGTGAGTGGATGAGTGATGAGGCCCGGGAGCAGGGTGCTTCCGGGCCTGGAACATGTCAGCTGTCGTAACCCAGATTCGGTGCCAGCCAACGTTCAGTGACGCTCAAGTCCTGACCCTTGCGCGCGGTGTAGCTCTGCACTTGATCCTTGTCGATCTTGCCCACGGCAAAGTACTGCGCCTGCGGATGGGCGAAGTACCAGCCGCTGACCGCTGCGGCCGGGAACATCGCGTAATGCTCGGTCAGGAACACGCCACTGCGCCCGGCGCGCATTTCGGCAGCCTCTGGGTCGAGCAGAGTGAACAGTGCGGCTTTCTCGGTGTGATCCGGGCAGGCCGGGTAGCCGGGAGCGGGGCGGATGCCTCGGTATTGCTCTTTGATCAGCGCATCGTTATCCAGCGTTTCGTCCTTGGCATAACCCCAGTGCTCCTTGCGCACTTGCTGGTGCAGCCATTCCGCGCAGGCTTCGGCCAGACGGTCGGCAAGGGCCTTGACCATGATCGAGTTGTAGTCATCGCCGGCGTCTTGATAAGCCTTGGCCACTTCTTCGGCACCGATGCCGGCGGTGGTGATGAATCCGCCGACGTAATCGGTGACTTCGCTGTCTTTCGGCGCCACGAAGTCGGCGAGGCAGAAGTTCGGTTTGCCGTCGGTCTTGATGATCTGCTGACGCAGATGATGCAGCTTGGCCAACGGCTTGCCGTTATCGTCGTACAGCTCGATGTCGTCTTCGTTGACCTGATTGGCTGGCCAGAAACCGAACACCGCGCGGGCGCTGATCAGCTTCTCGTCGATCAGTTTGGCCAGCATCTCCTGCGCGTCCTTGTACAGCGCGGTGGCGGCTTCACCGACCACTTCGTCTTCGAGAATGCGCGGGAACTTGCCGGCCAGATCCCAGGAAATGAAGAACGGCGTCCAGTCGATGTATTCGGCCAGCACCTTCAAATCGATGTTGTCGAGCACTTTGCTGCCAGTGAACGTCGGTTTCACTGGCTGGTAACTGGCCCAGTCAAATTGCGGCTTCTTGGCGATGGCGGCGGCGTAGCTCAGGCGTTCGGTGCGGGCGCTGCGGTTGGAGGTACGCTCGCGCACGTCGATGTATTCCAGACGGGTCTTCTCGACGAACCCGGCCTTGAGCTCCTTGGACAACAACTGGGTTGCCACGCCGACGGCGCGCGAGGCGTCGGTCACGTAGACCACGGCATCGTTGCTGTACTTGGGCTCGATCTTCACCGCCGTGTGCGCTTTGGAGGTGGTCGCGCCACCGATCATCAGTGGCAGGTGGAAGTCCTGACGCTGCATTTCACGGGCGACGTGAACCATTTCATCCAGCGACGGCGTGATCAGGCCGGAGAGGCCAATGATGTCGCATTTCTCTTCCTTGGCGACTTGCAGGATCTTCTCCGCCGGGACCATCACGCCGAGGTCGACGATGTCGTAGCCATTGCAACCGAGCACGACGCCAACGATGTTCTTGCCGATGTCGTGCACGTCACCTTTGACGGTGGCCATGAGAATCTTGCCCTTGGCTTCCGGTTTGTCGCCTTTTTCCAGTTCGATGAACGGAATCAGGTGCGCCACGGCCTGCTTCATCACCCGGGCGGATTTCACCACTTGCGGAAGGAACATTTTGCCCGCGCCGAACAGGTCCCCGACGATGTTCATGCCGGACATCAGCGGGCCTTCGATCACTTCGATCGGCCGGGCGAATGACTGCCGTGACTCTTCGGTGTCTTCGACAATGTGGGTGGTGATGCCTTTGACCAGCGCGTGTTCCAGACGCTTGTTGACGTCCCAGTTGCGCCACTCTTCGGTCTCGGCTTCCTTGACGCTGCCATCGCCCTTGTACTTGTCGGCGATGGCGAGCAGGGCATCGGTGCCGTCCGGGGTGCGATTGAGGATCACGTCCTCGACGGCGTCACGCAGTTCGACCGGGATCTGGTCGTAGATCTCCAGTTGACCCGCGTTGACGATGCCCATGGTCAGCCCGGCGCGGATGGCGTAGAGCAGGAACACCGAGTGGATCGCTTCGCGCACCGGATTGTTGCCACGGAACGAGAACGACACGTTCGAAACACCGCCGGAACTCAGTGCATACGGCAGCTCGTCGCGGATGTAGGCACAGGCGTTGATGAAGTCGACGGCGTAGTTGTTGTGTTCTTCGATGCCGGTGGCCACAGCGAAAATGTTCGGGTCGAAGATGATGTCTTCCGGCGGGAAGCCGACTTCGTTGACCAGAATGTCGTAGGAGCGTTTGCAGATTTCCTTCTTGCGCGCTTCGGTGTCGGCCTGGCCGGCTTCGTCAAAGGCCATCACCACCACCGCAGCGCCGTAGCGCTTGCACAGCTTGGCGTGATGGATGAACTGCTCGACGCCTTCTTTCATGCTGATCGAGTTGACGATGCCCTTGCCCTGGATGCACTTGAGGCCGGCTTCGATGACTTCCCATTTCGACGAGTCGATCATGATCGGCACGCGCGAGATATCCGGTTCGCCGGCGATCAGATTGAGGAAGGTGACCATGGCCTTCTTCGAATCGAGCATGCCCTCGTCCATGTTGATGTCGATGATCTGCGCGCCGGCCTCGACCTGCTGCAAAGCGACTTCAAGGGCTTCGGTGTAGTTGTCTTCACGAATCAGGCGGGCGAATTTCGCCGAACCGGTGATGTTGGTCCGCTCGCCGACGTTGACGAACAGCGAGCTGCGATCGATGGTGAACGGCTCCAGACCCGAAAGGCGGCAGGCCTTGGGAATATCCGGAATCTGCCGCGGTGCGTAACCGGCCACGGCTTTGGCGATGGCTTCGATGTGCCCCGGGGTGGTGCCGCAGCAACCGCCGACGATGTTGAGGAAGCCGCTCTGGGCGAATTCTTCGATGACTTTGGCGGTTTGCGAAGGCAGTTCGTCGTACTCGCCGAATTCGTTGGGCAGGCCGGCGTTCGGGTGCGCAGAAACGTGAGTGCTGGCCTTGTTCGACAGCTCTTCCAGGTACGGACGCAGTTCGCTGGCGCCGAGGGCGCAGTTCAGGCCCACGGAGATCGGCTTGGCGTGGGCTACCGAGTTCCAGAACGCTTCGGTGGTCTGGCCCGACAGTGTGCGGCCGGAGGCGTCGGTGATGGTTCCGGAGATCATGATCGGCAGTTCGATGTGCAGCTCTTCGAACACACCTTGCACGGCGAAAATCGCCGCTTTGGCGTTGAGGGTGTCGAAGATCGTCTCGATCAGGATGAGGTCGGCGCCGCCCTCGATCAGCCCCTTGGTGGCTTCAGTGTAGTTTTCCACCAGCTCATCGAAAGTGACGTTGCGGTAGCCGGGGTTGTTGACGTCGGGCGACAGCGAGCAGGTACGGCTGGTCGGGCCGAGCACGCCGGCGACGAAGCGTGGCTTGGCCGGATTTTCGGCGGTCTTGGCGTCGGCAATCTTGCGCGCCAGCCGTGCGCCTTCTACGTTTAACTCGTAAGCCAGCTCTTCCATGCCGTAATCGGCCATGGAAATGCGCGTGGCGTTGAAGGTATTGGTTTCGAGAATGTCGGCGCCGGCGTCCAGGTAGGCCTTTTCGATACCGCCGATCACGTCCGGGCGGGTGATCACCAGCAGGTCGTTGTTGCCCTTGACGTCGCTCGGCCAGTGCGCGAAGCGTTTGCCGCGATAATCCTGCTCTTCGAGCTTGTAGCTCTGGATCATCGTGCCCATCCCGCCGTCGAGAATCAGGATGCGCTCTTTGAGGGCTTGCTTGAGAGCTTGAAGGCGGACGCTGCGATCGGACATGTGGACTACTCGAAAAGACCATTACGAAGGAGCGCGATCATAGCAAACCTGTGCGCTTTTGGAGCATCCGCAGCTTTTGCATGAATATCGCTCATGTTGGTACGGCCGTCATAACGGTAGAATCGTCGCCTTTTTTACACAATCGGGATCAGCAGCATGCCGTACCGCGTCATCAGTTTATGGTTGCTGGTCCTGAGCGGGAGCGTCGCGGCGCAGGATCCTGCTGCTCCTTCTTCTATTTCCTATACCCGGGACATTCAGCCGATTTTTACCGAGAAGTGCGTGGCGTGCCATGCCTGTTACGACTCGGCGTGCCAGCTCAATCTGGGCAGTGGCGAAGGCGCCGCTCGTGGCGCGAGCAAGATGCCGGTGTACGACGGCGAACGCACCCAGGCAGCACCCACCACCCGATTGTTTTACGACGCCTTCGGCAAGCGCGCCTGGCAGCAGAAAGATTTCTATTCGGTGCTCGACGCTCAGGGCAGTCAGGCCGCGCTGATGGCGCGCATGCTCGAACTCGGCCACAACACGCCGCTGACGCCGAACGCCAAGCTGCCCGAGGACATTGTCCTGGGGCTCAATCGCAACAATCTCTGTGCAATGCCCGCCGAGTTCGACGGCTACGCCGGCGCGCACCCGAAGGAGGGCATGCCGCTGGCAGTCACCGGTCTGACCAACCAGCAATATCAGACCTTGCAGCGCTGGCTGGCGTCTGGCGCGCCAATTGACGAGCAGAGTCTGGCGCCCAATGCGCAAGAGGCCATGCAGATCCTGCAGTGGGAAAACCTGCTCAACGCCCCCGGCGCGCGGCAAAGTCTGGTCGGGCGCTGGCTGTTCGAACACTGGTATCTGGCGCACATCTATTTCAAGGACGGCGAGCCGGGGCACTATTTCCAGTGGGTGCGTTCGCGCACGCCGAGCGGCCAGCCGATCGATCTGATCGCCACGCGCCGCCCGAACGACGACCCCGGCACGCAGGTGTATTACCGCTTGTGGCCGGTGCAGGGAGTGATCGTGCACAAGACGCACATCACCTATGCGCTGAGTGCGGCAAAAATGGCCCGCGTCAAAAGCCTGTTCTACAGCGGTAACTGGCAGGTCAATGCGCTCCCAGGTTACGGCCCGCAAAGCCGCGCCAACCCATTTGCGACCTTCGAGGCGATTCCGGCTCAGGCGCGCTATCAGTTCATGCTCGATAACGCCGAATACTTTGTTCGCACCTTTATTCGCGGGCCGGTGTGTCGGGGGCAGATCGCGACAGATGTGATCCGCGACAACTTCTGGGCGTTGTTTCAGGCACCGGAACATGACCTCTATATCACCGACCCGAACTACCGTGGCCAGGCCACACCGTTGCTGGCGATGCCGGGGCAGAACGACGATGTCGGCAGCGTGCTGAGCCTGTGGCGCAACTATCGCGACAAGCGCAACGAATACGAAGCCCTGCGCCGCGACAGCTACGCCGATCTGCCGGCACCGAGCTGGTCGACGCTGTGGGCCGGCAACGACAACGCGCTGTTGAGCATTTTCCGTCACTTCGACAGTGCGTCGGTGACCAAAGGCCTGATTGGTGAAGTACCGCAGACGATGTGGCTGTTCGACTATCCGCTGCTGGAACGCACCTACTACCAGCTCGCGGTCAACTTTGACGTGTTTGGCAACGTCTCCCATCAGGCGCAGACGCGCCTGTATTTCGACCTGATCCGCAACGGTGCCGAACAGAACTTCCTGCGCCTGATGCCCGCCGACTCCCGTGAGGATTACCTCAATGATTGGTACCAGGACGGCGGGCAGTTCAAGATGTGGCTCGATTATGAAGCCATTGATGACGACAAGCCGACTGCCCTGAAACTCGACGAAAAGGACCCGAAGCGCGATTTTGCGATGCAATTGCTGGCGCGTTACGGTGACCTCAATGCGCGACCTGATCCGATCAATCGTTGCGATGGCGCTTACTGCTCGCGGCCGAACATCGACCCGGCACTGCAAAACGCCGAGCAAGCCTTGAGCCGTCTCGCCTCGCGGCCGGCGGCGGGGCTGAAAGTCATCGACCAGATGCCCGAAGCAACCCTGCTGCGTGTCGAAACCGCCAGCGGCAAGCGCGAGGTCTACAGCCTGCTGCGCAATCGCGCGCACAGCAACGTGGCGTTTTTGCTCGGCGAATCACGGCGTTATCAACCGGGGCTCGACACCCTGACCATTTATCCTGGCGTGCTGACCAGTTACCCGAATTTCATGTTCAACGTGCCGGCCGAGCAGGTGCCGGCGTTTGTCGATGCCATGGAAAATGCCAGGGATGCCAACCGGTTCGAAAAAATCGTCGAGCACTGGGGCATCCGCCGTAGTCATCCGCAGTTCTGGCTGTATTTCCATGACTTGAGCCGATACATCCACGAAACCGAGCCGGTGGAAGAGGGTGTGCTGGACATGAACCGGTACGAGAATCTTTGAGCAGACAACGACGCAGGCTTGTGGCCTGCGTCTTTGGGTGCGTCAATGCTGAACAGCTCTCATGTCGGGTCGGTCGCTGACGCGACGCCAGCGGCCCTCAAGGTTTTCCAGTAATCAGAGCCGTAATCGAGGAACAGTTCGGTGCCTGCCGGAATCTTCTCCCATGCGAGCAAAAACACCATGTATTTGCCAACATAGATCGAGCCAACGTTCTCGACGCCTATGTTGGCCTGGCCGGGCACATTGACCGCATTGATCAGGCTCAGCACGTTGCTGTTGCCATGACCGCTCAGAGTGGCGCCCTTCGTTGCCGTTGCGAAGAGAAACGTGCTGACTTTCTCGGTGGATTTCTCCAGCATTTCCGCCCGTACGGATCTGGTCGTGCGGTGCAGTTTGCCGGTGTAAGGTCCTAGCACTTCGAAAGGCTCGATGTCGACTTTGGCAAATACCGACAACCCCCGTTCCGGGCCGTCGAGCGGTCGTCTGACCTCGAGTCGACTGGCCAGCCTGTCATGATGGCGGCCTTCATCGGCGATCCATTCCTGGACGTCTTCGGTGATTCTTCGTGTCATTTCCTTGAGTCTGGGACCCTCGAACCCCGCGAGAAAGCGATTGGTTTCGGTGATGGTGATTTTGTCGATATCACCCTCAAGTTTGCTCGTGAGGCTGATTCTGACATCCGTCGGGTCCTGAAGAATGGGGGCATTGTTATTGATGTGATGCCCAAGCGAAGGGATCAGGTCTGCGTCGCGCGGGGTTTCAGGCGCAGCATTGTCCAGGCGAGGTCGTTTGGAACTGCCAGCAACCGGCGGCGAAAGTGGTCCTGTTTCGCGGGGCGAAGGCGGCTGTGGTAACTGCCAGGAAGCGGATTTTATCCCCGTGCCGGGGGGTAGGGACTTTCGAGCACGCATGAGCGCTGAATCCGAGGCAGCGAGCAATTGCAGACACTCTGGCACCGCACTTCTCAATTCACCCCGATCATTGACAAACGTTGACCAGAGCACCGGGTCGAGATTGTTGTCATCGAGGAACGTACCCATGGTGCTGGCGGAGCCGATAGCGATGTAACGCACGCGCCATTGCTCGATGTGCTCTGCGGTCAAAGGCGTGAACGCCTGGTTATGGGCATATTTCTCCAATACCTTTCCCGGTGCCCGAAACGAGCCATCGGTGTTGACGTGGGTAATGAAGTCCTGCGGGTCAAGATTGTGCGTGGCGGCGAAGCCTTCGCGGCTGAGGGTGCTGCGGCCTTCCTGCGACAGGCTGCGCCACTCCCGCAGATGCTCGTAGGTGACGACCGTACGCGCGGTGTCGGCCCGATCCAGTATCTGTTGACCCAGCGGTTTCAATTGCCCTTCTGTGTGGACGAATTGCCTGAAGGCGGCCGGGTCCAGCCGATGTTTTTTCGCAAACGCCTCAAGGGTGACCTCCAGCACATGCTCGCTGAACCGCGACCACTTTTGCAGATGCAAAGGCGTTGTCACGTTGGGGTCATCAGGCGCGCCGCCTCTGACCCGGATTTCCCTGCTGTACCAGTGGCCGGGCTTTACTGATGAGAGGTTGATCGACAGGTCACGGTTGTTCTTCGGGTTGACTAGCACCACCGAGAAGCTGTTTTCCCCGTTTTGCGCGGTTTCCTGAATGAATCCATACGAGTTTTCACGTATCTGGTAAACGGCGACAGTCCCGTTTTCATCGATGTTGCAGATGAATTTCTGGTTGTATTCAGGACGGAAAAAGATCCCTCGCGAGTCGGCCTGGAGGCCGGAAATCCAGTGGGGCTGAACAGCGTAGGGCTGCAACAACGGACTGCTGTTGCTCATCACTCTCACCGGCTCGCGGTAGCGAGGGCCGAACGCCTGCCCGGACAGCGCATCGATGAACCGATAATCCGCCGCGCCGACGCTGCCGACGTTGCGCATGGGAATGTCAGCGATTCCTTCGACGGTGCAGAGCCGGTCGCCGGGTTGGCGCGGTGCCCAGGTGTTCGGGTCGACTGCGATCAAGTGCTGAACGCTGACCGTTCCGTCGCGCAACTGGGCAATACCCAGGCGTGCCTGGCGCATTGCCGCCGCGCCGAGCTTGCGCAGGGTAAAGCGACCGAGCTTGAGCAATGCCAATACCGACTCCAGCGGGTTGAGTTCGCGCAGCGTCGATACCAATAGAGTTCGCGTCAGACCGGCAAATTTTGGCAGGGCGAGGCGCAGGCCGAGCGTGCCTGCCTGGCTGACCAGGCGGGTACAACCGGCGAGGTATTTGCCGATAGGCAGCGCAAACGAAACGATGTCGGTGAACAGGCCGAGCCCGCCGCGCTCGATGCGTTGCGGCTCGCCGGATGCCAGATCATCAATGGCGCCCCAGAACGGTACGAACATTTTTCCCCAGAAGGTGAGGTCCTCGAGAAAATCCCGGCCGATGTCGGTGCTGCGTGTGGCCTTGCGGGTGTCTTCGAGCAAGGCCGACTCATCCTTGTAAAACAGCTCGCGGGCGATCATGGCGGCCAGTTCTTCTGCCCGGGCAGAGGTCAGGTTATTGGCTGCAAAGGGCAGGGTGCGTGCCGCGACGTCGGGCGAGCGTTTTTCGATGGGTACCGCGGCAAACGTTTCGCCAACCTGTTCGACGATAAGGTTGGCGTGCTCGTCCGTTCTGGGTTTCGAGCCGTCGCGGTAGGCTTCCCAATCGAACGGCAATTGGGTGCCTTTTCTGAATGAACCCCGGCTTGTTCGACTGCTGGAGCCAACGCTCTCGACCTTGATCTCACCGCCAACTGGCAGCGAGTCGATGTCTTTGCGCAAGCGCACGATACCCGCTCGCGGAAAGACTTCAATGTAGCGGACCTTTGCCGGATAGACCGGATTGATCATTCGCAGAATGAACCCGCAGCGGCCACGCACGGCGTCGGTGTTGGCTTTGTTCTCATGTTCGACCTGCATGTCGTTCAGCGGCAGCCGCAGCGAGTAAACAGTCACTTCGTCCCGCTCCAGATCACCCCGGCATGCAGGCAGATATTGGGCGAGCAATGTCTTGATCAAACACTTATAGGCGGCTCTTGGGGTGACCAGCCAGGCATGAAACGCCTGGTCATACGCTGCGTCTGACTCATAGCGAAAGCGACTGGGTGGGGTCAGCGCGAGGTTTTTCAGGGCATCGAGCATTTCTTGCTCATGCTGTTCCAGCGTGCTCAATGCCAGCTCTATTTCGCTGACCGGATAAGCCGTCTGACGTGTGGCGAACAATCCCATCGCCGCTGCCCACTCCACCGTCGGGCGGACTTTGGCGGCGGCAACCAGTCGCTGTTGCTCGATATCGTGCGCAAAGGCCCGGAAATGCTCCGCCGGCAAATTGAGCAACTGTTCGAAGGTCATGTGCCGGGAGGAGCCGGGCGCGACGGATTCGGCAAGCATGAAACCACTCCTGAAATTGACCCAGGTGCTGGACGTGGCGTACGGCAGTGCGTCGGGAATATCCTGAACCCACGCTTCGCTGGCCACGTTGCTCTTCATGATGGCCACCGCTAACAAGGCAATAGGCCGCTCGACCGACAGTGATCTTTGGAAGTGCTCGATCAACGATTCGTGGATGGACGAATAGCCACAACCGGGCCCGATCAGTATCTGCAGTTCGTTTTGATAGTTGCCGTGCGGGCCCGGTTTTACGCTCAGCCAGAGCGCTCGCCACAACAACCTGGTCAGTACACTGGCCGGGCGGTTTTGCTCGTTCTTCGCGGTGTACCAATCCAGTGCTGCGGCAATACGTTGTGCCAGTTGCAGGTTGTTCGCCGATTGCAGGGCTGTTTCCAGCAGCGCTACCGGCGTGGTTTGGCTCAACTTTGCAAATTTGCCATTGGATTTAACCGGTACGACATGTGCCAACAGGCAGCGCGATGTCTCGGCTTCGATTTCGCGGACAACCCGGGTGATCGTTTCGTCGCTTTCAGCGCTGAACAAGTGCTCGAAGTCACTGACGGCCCCGTGATGCCCAAGCAACCATAACGCGCGATGCTCCACCAGATTGTGCAGCAGGCGCTGCCATTCCGCCTGTGTGGCGGGACGCCGTGGGATCAGCGCGTACCAGGCCAGAACCTGGTCGAACCGCACGGAGCCGTCGCTTTTGACCCCGTTGCCGACTTGACGGTAGATATCGAGCAAGACATCAACATCGATCGACCAATACATCGGAACATCTCTCAGCGTTACCGAGTGACCGGCGATCGGGAAAACTTCCGCCGGGTCAGGTGTCGGCGACTTCGTGGAACTCAACTGGACGGACAGGAAGTCGTACAGGAAGTCGTTGCCTAACAGCGATTGATCGACCGTGGCTGGCGTGGAAAGGTGCGTTATGAAATCTTCGTCTGTCTCGAGTTTTTTCAATACACGAAAGGCTTCCTTGCATTCGCGCCCCAATTCGGAGGCGGCGGGCGGGTGGTAATAGAGCTCACTGGCATCGGTGTTGAAGTTGTCGTCGATGAGGCCATGCAAGTAACTGATCAGGTGGTTGAGATCCTGCAATCTGCGAGGCGGCGTCTTGTTGTAGAAACTGGATAACGAAGTAGACATTCAAGGCCTTTGAACCGTAGCGGCTGGAAAAGTAGTCGAAGGCCTTGAATATAGGGGCACGGAAAACCGGCAGAGGTATACATATATATGGGGGCGAATGTGCTTGGGTTTCCATTTGTTAACAGCCACCCGTTGATCAAGCGCTCATTCGTCGCCACCGTCAGCGAGCAGGCGAGGGCACACGTGCGGCTTTTTCCGACAAAAATACTGGGACTTTGTCCCGCGCTCCGATTGGCGTAAACTGAGCCCAAGCCTGCGAGGAGTTTTTATGACCGCTATTACCATTACCGACGCCGCCCATGATTACCTGGCCGACCTGCTTTCCAAGCAGAACACCCCCGGCATCGGCATCCGTGTCTTCATCACCCAGCCTGGCACCCAGTACGCCGAAACCTGCATTGCCTACTGCAAGCCGGGCGAAGAAAAACCTGAAGATACTGCGCTGGGGCTGAAAAGCTTCACTGCTTATATCGATTCGTTCAGCGAAGCGTTTCTCGATGACGCCGTCGTCGACTACGCCACCGACCGTATGGGCGGCCAGTTGACCATCAAGGCGCCGAACGCCAAGGTGCCAATGGTCAATGCCGACAGCCCGGTCAATGAGCGCATCAATTATTACCTGCAAACCGAGATCAACCCGGGGCTGGCCAGCCACGGCGGTCAGGTCAGCCTGATCGATGTGGTCGAGGACGGCATTGCCGTATTGCAGTTCGGTGGCGGTTGCCAGGGCTGCGGCCAGGCTGACGTGACCTTGAAGGAAGGCATCGAGCGCACCCTGCTCGAGCGCATCCCGGAGCTCAAGGGCGTTCGCGATGTCACCGACCATACGCAGAAAGAAAACGCCTACTACTAAGACGTTCGCTGCGAGCATGAAAAACGGCGCCCCGTGAGCGCCGTTTTTTTATGGGCAATATTCGCCGACCCTGTTGGCGGAACTGCTCGCAAAGGTGCTTCTAGGGGCGATAAAGGTGCGCATGCCCGGCGCGATACAACGATGACTCGCTGAACACCTCACTGCCCAGCACCCGCCCGACCAGAATCAGCGCCGTACGCCGAAACCCTTTGGCCTCGACTTTCCCGGCAATGTCCTCCAGCGTGCCAACCACCCAGTCCTGATCTGGCCATGTCGCCCGGTGAATAACGGCAATCGGGCAATCCGCGCCGTAATGGGGCAGCAATTGAACCAGTATCTTCTGCAGATGATTGACGCCCAAATGAATGGCCATGGTCGCGCCATGTTGCGCCAGACTGGCCAGTTCCTCGCCGGCCGGCATGGCAGTCTTGTCGGCGTAACGGGTCAGAATCACGCTTTGTGAAATGTCCGGCAGGGTCAACTCGGCGCCGAGCAGCGCTGCGCATGCCGCTGTGGCAGTCACGCCTGGAATGATCTCGAAGGGAATGCCGAGCTCGCGCAGATAGCGAATCTGCTCACCGATCGCTCCGTACAGACTCGGATCTCCGGAATGCACGCGCGCGACGTCCTGGCCTTTGGCATGGGCACTCTTGATCAGATCGATGATCTGTTCCAGGTGCAGCTCGGCACTGTTGACCACGCTATCGGCCCGGTGACCTTCCAGCACTGCCGACGGCACCAGCGAGCCAGCGTAGATAATCACCGGGCAGGTGCGGATAAGGCGCTGGCCTTTGACAGTGATCAGTTCCGGATCGCCGGGGCCGGCGCCAATAAAGTAGACGGTCATTGTTGAATCCTGGTGAAGAGGCGCAGCTGCCCCACAGATGAAGTGTGCTCATGATCGATGGCAACGATTATCGGGATTTTACGCAGCGCCAGCCAATGCCAGCGTGGCCTGCGCATATTTCTGCCGCGCAATGAGCAGTTTCGCTGGCGCCCGGAGCAGTTGCTCGGCCATTGCCAGCGCGGCGCTTTCCGCCACGCCGTAGCAGCCGGTGCGCTCAAAGGCGATCTGTGATTGATGGCTGAGACGCTGTTGGTAACCGGCCAGTTCGGCACTGCTGAAAAACCGCAAGGGCAGGTTCAACTGTGTGGCCAGTTCCAGCAGACCCGGTTCGTCACGCTTCAGATCGATAGTGGCTAACGCCTTGACGGCTCGCAGTTCGATGCGATGCGCCTGCAGGGCTTGATCGAGTAACGCGCGCAGCGTACTGGCCGGGCAGCCGCGCTGGCAGCCCAAGCCAACAACCAGCGTCGGCGCTGCGCGGTCATTGATCATGCCTGATAGTGCCCTGCGCTTTTGCGGCGGAACAACCAGGCACTGATCAGGCCCAAGGCCAGCCAGAACGCTACGTTAGTCAACTGAGAAGCGATTTTGAACTGGGTTTCCAATACCTCCGGCGCGAGCATGGAATGCACCTGTGGCTGCGGCGCGCCGATCACATGGGGCACTGCAAGAATCGCCACTCCGAGAATCTTCATCAGCCAGTGACGGCTGAAGGCGATCAGTGCCAGACCGACAGCGGTCGAAGCAGCAGTGCCAATCCACCATATTTGTCGCGATGCCAGATCGGCGGCTGCCGTGCCCGGCAATTCTGGCGGCAGCCCCAGCGTTGGCGCGAGAACGAACGTGGCGTAACCGGCCAGCCCCCAGAGCAGACCTTGCGAAGTCCGGGTCGGCGCGCGCAGGGTGTAAAGGCCAGCGAGCATCAAGGCGAAACCCACTGCCACCACCAGATTGCCACCGGTGGTCGAGACCACGCGCTGCCAGCCGTCTTCGGGCTCCCAGGCTTCGCCATCGTGGCTGTGGGCGGCAGTGCCAGCGGCGTGTTCGTGAACTTGCACGACCGGTTCGGATTTCTCGAAGGTTTCGGCCTGCAGAATCAGTGGTGATACCCAGAAACTCTGCAGCAACGTCAGCAGCAGGGCGGCCAGCAAGCCGGTGAACCCCGCTGTTTGCGCGATACGCTTGATCATGTCGGCAGGTCTCAGTGGCAAGGGAACGCAGCGCTGTGGCGGGTATCGTGGGCAGCGTTGTGCACTGCTTCGATGTGCGAGAAACCGGCGAACCAGACCAGACTGGCGCCGAGGATCGAGGCGAAGAGGGCGGCGGCCACGCGTTGGCCGAGAGTGGTGGTGCTGGAGATGTGGTCAGTGTGGCTGACGGTATTGCTGATGATCGACATAGCGCTTCCCTCTGAAATGTCAGCGGGTGAATAGAGCGCAGGAAAATCCCTGCGAGTCGGGCACGCAGGGATTTCGAACAGCGCCCGCCCACCGCGGGTTTGTTGGTGGTCAGCGGCGCTTGCGCGCGCTGGGTGTTGCGGGCCGGTCTCCGGGCTCACGAGGGGTTGGTTTGTCACCGACCTGCAAGCGTCACCTTCCCATGCCAGGGCACAGTGGATTTGACGCTTCGCTCGCTTACCGTTGCGGGGGCAGCACCGGACTGACATGGCTTTGAGTAAAGCACATGATTCACCGGTTTCCCGTTTCACCCTGTGAAGGGCACCCGTAACAAGGTGTGCAGGAGAACATGGGTTTGGGTTTTTAGTCAATTTGTGGGTCTTATCCGTTACCACAGCCACCGATATCCAAGCCACCCGGGTTCAGCCCATTGACCCAACACCCACCCATGCGTAGCCTTGCGCATTCGAGGTTCTTCGGCACTCGCCGAAGCTAAGAAGGGAACGCGGTCAAAGCCGCGGCTGCCCCCGCAACTGTGAACGGTGAGGTTCGTTGCCACGCCACTGCCAGCTCAGCCAATGAGCCAGCGGGAAGGCGCAGCGAATGCCAGGCCCAGCGCCTGAACACCGTCAGCCAGGAGACCTGCCTCGTCACAGATTCTCACTACAACCGGGCGGGGTGATCCGGTGGCGAATGCTTCCGGCGTACACACGCGCTGCCGGTTCTCGTCCCGTATGCCCGCCGCTTGCCAAAGGGCATACCGATGAAAACACTGGCCAAACTCCCCGTCACCATCGTCACCGGTTTTCTCGGTTCGGGCAAAACCACGCTGCTACGGCACATGCTCGACAACGCTCAGGGCCGGCGCATCGCGGTGATCGTCAACGAGTTCGGCGAGTTGGGCATCGACGGTGAAATCCTCAAGCAATGCACCATCGGCTGCACCGAAGAAGAGGCCAGCGGCCGCGTATACGAATTGGCCAACGGCTGCCTGTGCTGCACGGTGCAGGAAGAATTCTTCCCGGTGATGCGCGAACTGGTAGCCCGTCGCGGTGACCTCGATCACATTCTCATCGAAACCTCGGGCCTGGCCCTGCCCAAGCCATTGGTGCAAGCGTTCCAGTGGCCGGAAATTCGCAGCGCCTGCACCGTCGATGCGGTGATCACTGTGGTCGACAGCCCGGCCGTCGCCGCCGGCACGTTCGCCGCGTTCCCGGATCAGGTCGATGCCCAGCGCAAGCTCGATCCGAACCTCGACCATGAATCGCCGCTGCACGAGCTGTTCGCCGATCAACTGGCGAGCGCCGATCTGGTGATCCTCAACAAGGCCGACCAGACCAGCCCGCAAGACTTGGCTCGCGTACGCGCTGAGGTCGCCGAAGAGCTGCCGCCAGCGGTAAAAATCATCGAAGCCAGCAACGGTCGTTTGCCGCTCGAGGTCTTGATCGGCCTCGGCGCTGGCTCCGAAGAACACATCGATAGCCGCCACAGCCACCATGATCACCATCATGACGGTGATGACGATCATGACGACCACGATCACGACGCCTTCGACTCGATCTCCATCGAACTGCCGCAAGCCGACGAAAGCCTGCTGCTCGACGCACTGACGCAATTGGTGGTGCAGCACGGCATTCTCCGTGTCAAAGGTTTCGCCGCCATCCCGAACAAACCGATGCGCTTGTTGATTCAGGGTGTAGGCACGCGTTTCGACAAGCATTTCGACCGTCAGTGGGGCGCTGAAGAAGCGCGCGTCACGCGTCTGGTGCTGATTGGTCAGGCACTGGATGCCGTGCAACTCGAAGCGCAATTGCGCGCCGCGCTCAGCGTTTAAGCCATGCACCTGCTCAGGACTCAGCCCGGCGGATTCGTCTCGGATGACAACATTGCCGACCTCGGACAAACCCCCGCCGAGCTGGTGATCCTGTGCAGCGGCGATTCCAGCCTGGCGCTGCTTGCCGAGGCGGCGCAGCAGCTGCCGGATGATTATCCGAGCTTGCGTCTGGCCAACCCGATGCAGGTGCAGAATCATGCGTCGGTCGATTTGTACGTGGACGAAGTGCTGCGACACGCCAAGGTCATTCTCATCTCGCTGCACGGCGGCATCGCCTATTGGCGCTACGGCGTCGAGCGGCTGATCGAACTGTCCGAACGCGGCGTGCAACTGATTCTGGTACCGGGCGATGACCGTCCAGACCCCGAGCTCAGCGACTTGAGCACGGTCAGCGCTCAGGCACGCGATCGACTCTGGCAGTTCCTGCGTCAGGGTGGCATGGGCAATGCGCTGGATTTCTTCCGTTGCCTGGGCAACCAATGGTTCGCCCGCGATTACCCGTGGAGCGAGCCGCAGACCCTGCCGCGCACAGCCATTTATCATCCACGGAAAAACACCGCCGCCCTGAGTGACTGGCAAGCCGAATGGCTGCCCGATCAACCTGTGGCGGCGCTGTTGTTTTATCGCTCGCATTTGCAGGCCGCGAACACCGCGTTCATCGATGTGTTCTGTCAGCGTTTGCAGGCGGCCGGGCTCAATCCGCTGCCGGTCGCAGTAGCCAGTCTCAAAGAGCCAGCCTGCCTGGCGGTGGTCGAGGATTGGCTGGATGAAGTCGAAGCGGGGGTGATTCTAAACACCACCGGGTTCGCCCAATCGAGCCCGGAAGCACCGCATCTGCGCCCGTTTCGCCGCAATATCCCGGTGATTCAAGCGATCTGCGCCCAAGACAACGAGCCCGGCTGGCGCGCCAGCGAGCAGGGCCTCGGGCCGCGCGACCTGGCGATGCACATTGCCTTGCCGGAACTCGACGGGCGCATCATCAGCCGGCCGATCAGCTTCAAGGATCTGGCCTGGCGCAGCGAGCGCAGTCAGTCCGACGTGGTTTGCTACCGCGCCCAGCCCGAGCGCATGGATTTCGTCGCCGAACTGGCGCGGCGCTGGATTGATCTGGCGCGCGTGCCCAATGGCGAAAAGCGCATTGCGCTGATCCTCGCCAACTACCCGACCCGCGACGGTCGCATCGGTAACGGTGTCGGTCTCGATACGCCGGCGGCAGCGCTAAACATTCTGCGGGCATTGCGCGGCGAGGGTTATCCGCTCACGGCCGAGTTGCCCGACAGCGGCACCGAGCTGATTCAGCAATTGCTCGGCGGCGTCAGCAATGACCTCGACAGCCTCGATCTGCGCCCCTGTCAGCAGAGCCTGGCGATGGACGATTACCTGGCAATGTTCAACGCGTTGCCGCAGGCCAATCGCGCTGCGGTGCTCGAGCGTTGGGGATCGCCACACAATGATCCGATGTGCCGCGACGGTCGCCTCATGATCGCCGGTCTGCGTTTCGGTCTGACCTTTGTCGGCATCCAGCCGGCCCGGGGTTATCAGGTCGATCCGAGCGCGGTCTATCACGACCCGGATCTGGTTCCGCCGCACGGTTATCTGGCCTTCTACTTCTGGTTGCGCAACACCTACGGCGCTCATGGCGTGATCCATGTCGGCAAGCACGGCAACCTCGAATGGCTGCCGGGCAAAGGTGTCGGCCTCTCGGACAATTGCTGGCCGGACGCGCTGCTCGGGCCGCTGCCGAATATCTATCCGTTTATCGTCAACGATCCGGGCGAGGGCGCCCAGGCCAAACGGCGCACGCAGGCGGTGATCATCGACCACCTGATGCCGCCACTGACGCGCGCAGAAACCTATGGGCCGCTGCGCAATCTCGAGTTGCTCGCCGATGAATATTACGAGGCGCAACTGCTTGATCCGCGCCGCGCGCGTGAGCTTCAGCGCGACATCCTGCAATTGGTCCGGGACACGCAGATCGACCGCGAACTGCAATTGGACGCTGCGCTGGACAGTGACGCCGATGCGGCGATCTGGTTGCCGCGTCTGGATACTTATCTGTGCGATCTGAAGGAATCGCAGATTCGCGATGGTCTGCACATTTTTGGTGAATCGCCGAGCGGGCGCTTGCGCATTGACACGTTACTGGCGTTGCTACGGATTCCGCGCGGTGATGGCAAGGGCGCACAGTCGAGTCTGTTGCGGGCGTTGGCCAAGGCGTTTGAACTGGGCTTTGATCCGCTGGATTGCGCGTTGGCCGATCCGTGGAGCGGCGCGCGTCCCGGCGAGTTGCAGTCCGTCAGCGATGAAGTCTGGCGCACCGCCGGCGACACCCGCGAACGCCTCGAATTGTTTGCCACCGACCTGATCTCCCAAGCACTGGATTTCCCCTGTGGGAGCGGGCTTGCTCGCGAAGGCGGAGTTTCAGTCGACGACCCTTTGCCTGACACACCGCTTTCGCGAGCAAGCCCGCTCCCACAAGGGCCGGGGTGGGCTGAGGTTGATTCGATACTCGAGCATCTGCGCGAAGTCGTCGCCCCACGCCTGGACGCTTGCGGCGCGGCCGAAATGCGCGGGCTGCTCGATGCGTTGCGCGGTCGTTTCGTCCCCGCCGGCCCCAGCGGCGCGCCCAGCCGTGGCCGCCTGGACGTGCTGCCGACCGGGCGAAACTTCTATTCTGTAGATGTGCGCAACCTGCCCACCACCACGGCGTGGCGCATCGGTTTCCAGTCCGCCACGCTGATTCTCGAGCGGCACCTGCAGGATCATGGCGATCACTTGCGTCAATTGGGCTTGTCGGTCTGGGGCACCGCAACCATGCGCACAGGCGGCGATGACATCGCCCAGGCCATGGCGCTGATGGGGGTGCGCCCGGTCTGGGCCACGGGCAGTCAGCGCGTGGATGATTTCGAAATTCTGCCGCTGAGTCTGCTCGATCGCCCAAGGGTCGACGTGACGCTGCGGGTCTCGGGGTTTTTCCGTGATGCGTTTGCCAATCTCATCCGCCTGTTCGACGCCGCCGTGCAAGCGGTGGCCGCGCTGGACGAACCGGATGACTTGAATCCACTCGCCGCCAAAGTGCGTGCCGAACGCGAGGCGCTGTTACAAGCGGGCGCCGACGAAGACACTGCGCGGCGTCAGGCCGGATGGCGGATCTTCGGCGCAAAACCGGGTGCATACGGCGCCGGGGTGCAAGGCGCGATCGATGGGCGCCTGTGGCAGACCCGCGAAGACCTCGCCGAGGTCTACCTGAATTGGGGCGCCTACGCTTATGGCGGTGCAGACGATGGCACCGCCGCCCGCGAGCAATTCAGTCAGCGCCTTAGCCAGGTTCAAGCGGTGCTGCACAACCAGGACAACCGCGAGCATGACTTGCTCGATTCCAATGATTACTACCAGTTTCAGGGCGGCATGCTCGCGGCAGTGGAAAGCCTGCGCGGCGAGGCGGCAGCCAGTTATCACGGCGATCACAGCCAGCCGGATCTGCCGAAGATCCGTACCTTGAAGGAAGAACTGAACCGCGTCGTGCGCTCGCGAGCGGTGAATCCGAAGTGGATCGACGGAGTCAAACGGCACGGCTATAAAGGTGCGTTCGAACTGGCGGCGACGGTTGATAATCTGTTCGCCTTCGACGCGACGACGCAATTGATCGACGACCATCAATATGCCTTGCTGGCGGATGCGTATTTGCTCGATTCGGCGACGCGGGATTTTGTGCGTGAACATAATCCGCATGCTCTGCGCGACATGACCGAGCGCATGCTCGAGGCGCAGCAGCGGGGGATGTGGCAGGAGCCGGGGGCCTATAAAGAAGCACTTGAAAACCTCCTGCTGGACATTGAAGAAGACACCTGACACACCGCGATTCCCTGTAGGGCCGAGCCCCAGTTGAAGCAATTCACCGACCATGACCGAGTACCCACAATGACCGACACCCCGCATTTCCCGCTCTCTGCCGTGGTCGGCGCCGACGATTTGAAACTCGCCCTGTGCCTGACCGCCATCGACCCGAAAATCGGCGGCGTGCTGATCGAAGGTCCGCGCGGCATGGCCAAGTCGACGCTGGCCCGGGGCCTGGCGGATCTGCTCGCCAGCGGTCCATTCGTCACTTTGCCGTTGGGCGCCACTGAAGAGCGGCTGGTCGGCACCCTCGATCTCGACGCAGCCCTTAGCAGCGGTCGCGCACAATTCTCCCCAGGAGTTTTGGCCAAGGCTGACGGTGGCGTGCTGTACGTCGATGAGGTCAATCTGCTGCCGGATCATCTGGTGGACCTGCTGCTTGATGTCGCCGCCAGCGGCACCAACCTGATCGAGCGCGATGGCATTTCCCATCGGCATTCGGCGAAATTCGTCCTGATCGGCACCATGAACCCCGAAGAGGGGGAACTGCGACCGCAACTGCTTGACCGTTTCGGTTTGAACGTCGCGCTCAGCGGTCAAACCGCGCCCACCGAGCGCGGGCAGATCATCCGTCGGCGGCTGGATTTCGATAGCGATCCGCGAGCGTTCTGCGCGCAATGGGAAGGCGAGCAGCACATCTTGCGTTTGCGTTGTGAAAACGCACGTGAGCGCTTGGCTGACATCCCGCTGGACGATGCAGCATTGGCGTTGATTACCGAGCGCTGTTTCGCTGCTGGCGTCGATGGCTTGCGCGCCGATCTGGTCTGGTTGCGCGCGGCTCGCGCCCATGCCGCGTGGCGCGGGGCGGATGCAATTGCCCAGCAGGACATCGACGCGGTGGCCGAATTCGCCCTGCGCCATCGTCGTCGCGAACAATCTTCATCCGGCGCTGAGCCGCCTGCGCCGTCGCCGGCGGGCGCAGAAAGCAATTGCGACGCAGGGCAGGGCCAGTGGGGCGAAATGCCGGCGACAGCGCAAGTGACCGGCGCTCGCCGCGAAGTGCCGAGCTGGCCGCCGCTGGCAAAAAAGCCCTAGGCATTCGCCCCCGATCCGACGCGGGGGCGAATGCCAGACCCCGCGCCGGACAACTCGATAACGGCCGTCAAGGGCAACGGCAGGCGGCCAGCAGCGGCGCGGTGAACTGGCCGGGCACGCTGCTCAATGGCCGCCCTCAGCGGCGCGCTGATCTGCTGTTTCATCAGCGCACTCGTTCGCCCCATGAAATCTGGCTGGTCATCGTCGACGCTTCGGCTTCGACCCGTCGCCATCAGGCCCTGAGCGATGCCAAAGGCTTGCTCGCACAACTGTTCGACGATGCTTACCGCCAACGGGCGCGGCTGGCCTTGCTGACGGCCAGTGGCGCCGCGCCGAAGTGGCAGGTGCAAGGCTTGAAAGCCTCAAGCGGCCTGCGTGTCTGGCTCGACAAGCTGGGCGCCGGTGGCGGGACGCCGTTGCTCGCGGCGCTGGCGCAGGCGCAACAGTGGTTGTCCGTGCGGCGCAAGCGTTTTCCCGCTGAACAGCAACGCTGTCTGATCGTGACCGATGGTCGCTTGAAAGAACTGTCCGGACTGCCGGTGCTCACCTGCCCGGGATTGCTGATCGACATCGAGCGCGGGCCGATACGACTGGGCCGAGCAAAGGAACTGGCGACCGCGCTGCAAGCGCAGTATCAGCATATCGATGCGCTGGGTTTGAGCTGAACATTCGATTCCTGCTGTTGATACAGATTTTGAAATGATTTGCTGCTGTGGAGCAGGCCGGTTGAACCTGTACGCTCCAAGGCCATTTTTCATTCAGGATTTACATGAACACCCTCTTGGAGCCTCCCAGTCAGCACTCCCCAACGCGCCTTCACGCGATCTTGATCCATTCGCAGCATCCCGTCTTTCGACTTCCGACTATCGTTGATAACGCGGCTCTTGAGCCTTCGCGTTGCACTTCGCCGTGTCCGGCAGCCTGAATTCACAGAATAGAGATCGAGACGTTTTATGGAATGGTTAGCGGATCCCACGGCCTGGTTAGGCCTGTTGACTCTGATCGTGCTGGAGCTGGTGCTGGGTATCGACAACCTGGTGTTTATTGCAATTCTTGCCGACAAACTGCCGCCGCATCAGCGTGATCGCGCGCGGATCATCGGTCTGTCGCTGGCGCTGATCATGCGACTGGGCCTGTTGGCGAGTATCTCCTGGCTGGTCACGCTGACGCAGCCATTGTTCGAGGTGTTCGACAAGAGCTTCTCCGGACGTGATCTGATCATGCTGTTCGGTGGTGTGTTCCTGTTGTTCAAGGCCACCATGGAATTGCACGAACGGCTCGAAGGCCACGTCGGCGAGCGCTCGACCAACACTGCCTATGCGCTGTTCTGGCCGATCGTGGCGCAGATCGTGGTACTCGACGCAGTGTTTTCCCTCGATGCGGTGATCACCGCCGTAGGCATGGTCGATGAATTGGCAGTGATGATGATCGCCGTGATCATCTCCATCGGCCTGATGATTGTCGCCTGCAAACCGCTGACGCGTTTTGTCAACGCGCACCCGACCGTGATCATGCTGTGTCTGGGCTTCCTGATGATGATCGGTTTTGCCCTGACGGCAGAAGGTCTGGGTTTCCACATCCCGAAAGGTTATCTGTACGCGGCCATCGGGTTCTCTATCCTGATCGAAGTGTTCAACCAGATCGCCCGTGCACGCCGCAAGCGTTCGATGCAGGGCTTGCGGCCCTTGCGCGAGCGCACTGCCCATGCGGTGATGCGTTTGCTCGGTGGGCGCAAACTGGCCGTGGAGGAAGTTGGCGAAGAGATTTCCGATTTGCTCGATAACGGTGGGGCGCCGGTAGCCGAACTGTTCGACCGCCGTGAGCGGGTGATGATCAGCGGCGTGCTGCAATTGGCGGAGCGTGCGATTCGCCACCTGATGACGGTGCGCGCCGACGTTGACCTGATTGACCTTGCCGATGATGCAGAAACCATTCGTACGAAGTTGATGCATTCGTCCTACTCGCGCTTGCCGTTGATTCGCGATGGTGCGGTGGATGAGCCGTTGGGCTTCGTGCACAAGAAGGAGTTGCTCAAGGAATACCTGGCCGGCAACGAGCCGAACCTTGAGCATCTGGCACGCAAGACCATCAATCTGCTCGACAGCTATTCGATCCTCAATGCGATGGAACAAATGCGCGCGGCGTCGACGCACATCGCCTTCGTGGTCAATGAGTTCGGTGACTTTGTCGGCGTGCTGACCATGACCGACATCCTCGAATCCATCGCCGGCGAGTTACCCGATGCCAGCGAAATCGAAGGTCCGGATGTGGTCGAAGAGCACAATGGTTTCCTCGTCAGCGGTGCGCTGCCGTTGGCTCGCGTACGCCAGCGCACCGGCTTCGGTGCCGAACCGACCGAGGACTATCAGACCATGGCCGGGTTGGTCATGAGCCTGCTTGATCGGTTGCCGATCACCGGCGATCAACTGCAATACGAGGGCTGGCAGCTGACCGTCAGGGCGGTTGAAGAGCGGCGGGTGACACGGGTGTTGCTGGAGCGTGCTGCCGCGTAATACCGAGTTCTGTAAAGGCTGCCGGCCTCTTCGCGAGCAAGCTCGCTCTCATGTCTGAACGCAGTCAGGTGGGAGCGAGCTTGCTCGCGAATGCAATTTGGCAGGCACCTGCGATCCCTTCCTGACAGTTGTTCAGATTGTCTTGATTGCCACGGTCACAGTGAACCGTGGCACTTGGTTGTTTTTGGTGCGCCGCGCCCTTGCATGTGGCGCGAATACCCGCCTCGTGTAGCCAAAGGTAGCGCGCGTTGAGGGCGTGCCGGGTAACAGCGGCATTACATTCATCGCATCCACCTGATTTCAAAAACATTTCATTGCGCTGCAGATTCCTTCGACACGCTGTGGCACACTTTCTGCTGTTCATTCCGCAGTAACAAACCGAGTTCCGGTATAGCGGAATAAACACCTCTCAGGAGTGCTTGCCATGCATCGCCGTCCTTCGTTAATCAAAGCGTGTGTTTTTGTTCTTGCAGCGTCTACTTCGGTCATGGGCCTGGCCCAGGCGGCTGACAGCAAGCTCGACAGTGTCCTGGCTCGTGGCAAGTTGATTGTCGGCACCGGCAGCACCAATGCGCCGTGGCACTTTCAGGGTGCGGACGGCAAGTTGCAGGGTTTTGATATCGACATCGCCAGGATGGTGGCCAAGGGGCTGTTCAACGATCCAGGCAAAGTCGAGTTCGTGGTGCAGTCGTCCGATGCGCGGATTCCCAACCTGCTGACCGACAAGGTCGACATGAGCTGCCAGTTCATCACCGTCACCGCCAGCCGTGCGCAGCAAGTTGCGTTCACTTTGCCGTACTACCGCGAAGGCGTCGGCCTGCTGTTGCCGAACAACAGCAAGTACAAGGAAATCGAAGACCTGCAAGCGGCGGGCGATGACGTCACCGTCGCGGTGCTGCAGAACGTGTACGCCGAAGAACTGGTGCATCAGGCATTGCCCAAGGCCAAGGTCGACCAGTACGACAGCGTCGACCTGATGTATCAGGCGGTGAATTCCGGGCGCGCCGATGCCGCCGCCACCGACCAGTCCTCCGTTAAATACCTGATGGTGCAGAACCCGGGCCGCTACCGCAGCCCGGCTTACGCCTGGAGCCCGCAGACCTACGCCTGCGCGGTCAAACGTGGCGATCAGGACTGGCTGAACTTCGTCAACACCGCGCTGCACGAAGCCATGACCGGAGTTGAATTTCCGACTTACGCCGCGTCGTTCAAACAGTGGTTCGGTGTTGATCTGCCGTCGCCTGCCATCGGTTTCCCCGTCGAATTCAAATGATCCCGTGAGAGTGGGGCGATTTCAGTCGCCCCGCTCAAGGTACTGCTGACCATGAACTATCAGTTGAACTTTGCTGCCGTGTGGCGCGATTTCGACACCTTGCTGGCGGGGCTCGGTTTGGGCTTGCAGCTGGCGCTGGTGTCGATCGCCATCGGCTGCGTGATCGGCCTGCTGATGGCGTTTGCCTTGCTGTCGAAGCATCGCGCCTTGCGGGTGCTGGCCTCGATGTACGTCACGGTGGTGCGCAACACGCCGATCCTGGTGTTGATTCTGTTGATCTACTTTGCCTTGCCGAGCCTTGGGATACGTCTGGACAAGATCCCGTCGTTCATCATCACGCTGTCGCTGTATGCCGGCGCATACCTGACCGAGGTCTTTCGCGGCGGCTTGCTGAGTATTCCCAAAGGCCAGCGCGAAGCGGGGCTGGCGATCGGTCTCGGCGAATGGCAGGTCAAGGCTTACGTCACCGTGCCGGTGATGCTGCGTAATGTCTTGCCGGCGCTGTCGAACAATTTCATTTCGCTGTTCAAGGACACTTCGCTCGCCGCTGCGATTGCGGTGCCGGAGCTGACCTATTACGCGCGCAAGATCAACGTCGAAAGCTACCGGGTGATCGAAACCTGGCTGGTGACCACGGCGTTGTATGTCGCGGCCTGTTACTTCATTGCCATGCTGCTGCGTTACCTCGAGCAGCGCCTGGCGATCCGCCGATAGGAGGCTGCGATGTACCAATCTCCCAGTTGGTTGCATGAATTGTGGCTGGCGCGCGAACCGTTGTGGCAGGGCTTTCTGACCAGCGTGCAAGTTTCCGCCTTGGCCATCGTCCTCGGTACCCTGCTTGGTGTGGTCGCCGGGCTGGTCCTGACTTACGGCAGATTCTGGATGCGCGCGCCGTTCCGGGTTTACGTCGATCTGATTCGCGGCACGCCAGTATTCGTGCTGGTGCTGGCCTGCTTCTACATGGCGCCGGCGCTCGGTTGGCAGATCAGCGCGTTTGAGGCCGGCGCTCTAGGGCTAACCCTGTTCTGCGGCTCGCACGTTGCCGAAATCGTACGCGGCGCGTTGCAAGCCTTGCCGCGCGGCCAAATGGAGGCGGGCAAAGCCATTGGCCTGACGTTCTACCAATCCCTCGGCTACGTACTGTTGCCTCAGGCGCTGCGGCAGATCTTGCCGACCTGGGTCAACTCGTCCACCGAAATCGTCAAGGCTTCGACCTTGCTCTCGGTGATCGGCGTCGCCGAATTGCTGCTCAGCACGCAACAGATCATCGCCCGAAACTTCATGACCCTGGAGTTCTATCTGTTCGCCGGTTTTCTGTTCTTCGTCATCAACTACGGCATCGAATTACTCGGCCGGCACATTGAAAAGCGGGTGGCCCTGCCATGACTCAAGTTCAAGTTGCTTCACCGGATCAGGCGCTGCTGGACATTCGCGGCCTGCACAAACAGTACGGCGCAGTGGAAGTGCTCAAAGGTGTCGACCTGAGCATGCAGCGCGGCAACGTCGTCACGCTGATTGGCTCCAGCGGCTCGGGCAAGACCACGTTGCTGCGTTGCGTGAACATGCTGGAAGAATTCCAGGGCGGGCAGATCCTGCTCGACGGCGAATCCATCGGCTACGACGAGATCAACGGCAAACGGGTTCGCCATCCGGAAAAAGTCATTGCCCGTCATCGCGCGATGACCGGCATGGCGTTCCAGCAATTCAATCTGTTCCCGCACTTGAGCGCGTTGCAGAACGTCACGCTGGGCCTGCTCAAGGTTAAGAAGATGCCCAAGGACGAAGCCGTGGTGCTCGCCGAAAAATGGCTCGAGCGCGTCGGCCTGCTGGAGCGGCGCAATCACTTTCCCGGTCAGTTGTCCGGCGGCCAGCAACAGCGCGTAGCCATCGCCCGGGCCATCGCGATGAACCCGAGCCTGATGCTCTTCGATGAGGTCACCTCTGCCCTCGACCCGGAACTCGTCGGCGAGGTGCTTAACGTTATCAAGGGGCTGGCCGAGGACGGCATGACCATGTTGCTGGTGACCCACGAGATGCGTTTTGCCTTCGAGGTCTCGGACAAGATCGTCTTCATGAATCAAGGGCGCATCGAAGAGCAGGGGCCTCCCAAGGAACTGTTCGAACGCCCGCAATCGCCGCGTCTGGCTGAATTTCTCAAGAGCACGCGGTTTTGAATCTGCACTTTTGCAATCAGGAGAAACACCCATGAGCATTACGCGTTACGGCACCGGCAGCACCGCCGCCGGCGGCCAGCCTCGTCCCTTCGCCCGCGCTGTTGAAGCGGATGGCTGGCTGCATGTGTCCGGTCAGGTACCGGCGGTGGATGGCGAGATCATTGTCGGCGGCATCGTTGAGCAGACCCACCAGACCATGAAGAACCTGATCGCGATTCTCGAAGAGGCCGGTTATGGCCTGGAGGATGTGGTAAGGGCCGGTGTGTGGCTGGACGATCCACGGGATTTCAGCAGTTTCAACAAGGTCTTCGCCGAGTATTTCAAACCCGAACACGCCCCGGCCCGGGCGTGTGTGCAGGCGAGCATGATGGTCGATTGCAAGGTTGAGATCGACTGCATTGCCTACAAGAAGAAGGCCTGAGGCAACGCGGCTCTTGTAGGCGCTGCCGAAGGCTGCGATCTTTTGGCATTTTTGGATGCGCCAAAAAGGCAAGATCAAAAGATCGCGGCCTGCGGCAGATCCTACAGGGAATATCGAGTGAGTAATGACATGACCGAAGACACCATCAAACGCCGGGCACGCGGTCTGGACCGGGCGTTCGATATCCTCGATTTTCTCAAGGAAATCGGCCAGCCGCTGCGCCCCAATGACATCGCCAGCGGCATCGGCGGTCCGAAATCCACGGTCTACGAACTGGTCGCGTCCCTGCTCGAACGACGGATTCTGGAGCCGGTGGGCAAGGACGGTCACGTCTATCTGGGCCGGCAGCTGTATTTCTTAGGCCAGGCGCATCTGCGTCATTTCGACCTCAGCCGCGAGGCCGATCACGCTCTGCAGGAAATCGTCAGCCAGACCCGCGAAACCGCGCAGATGTGCCTGCTCAACGGGCGCAAATACACGGTGGCGCTAATGAAGGAGGGCGAGCGGCATTTCCGTATTTCGTCCGACATCGGCGAGAACGCGCCGATCCCGTGGACGGCCTCCGGGCGCCTGCTGCTGGCGCATCTGAGCGATCAGCAGATCATCGACCTGATCGATGAGGACGACTACATCCTGCCCGACGGCGAACGCCTGCCGCTGGAACGCTTTCTGGCAGAGATTCGTCAGGCCGGCATCGATGGGTTCTTCTCCTTCGACAGCGTCGCCGACACCTTCACCCATTGTTTCGCCGCGCCCGTCAAAGACCCGCAAGGCGTGGCCATTTGTACCTTGTGCATCGTCGCCCCACGGGCCGATGCGAAAAACAATTACAACGACTATCGCCGGGTTTTGATTGAGAGCGCCAACAGCCTCGCCCGGCGTATCAACGAATAACCGTGGCTGCCTGCGGCCGCGACTGTGAGGATTGGACCATGACGACTGCCATCAACTCTGCCGTGGAAAAGGGCGACGCCACCATCGGCGCACAGCTGACCCGCGACGTCAGCCTGCCGGCGCTGGTGCTGCACCGCGAAGCGCTGGAGCACAACATTCGCTGGATGCAGACATTTGTCAGTGACAGCGGCGCGGAACTGGCGCCCCACGGCAAAACCAGCATGACCCCGGCGTTGTTCAAGCGACAGCTCGACGCCGGCGCCTGGGGCATTACCCTCGCCAGCGCCACTCAGACCCGCGCCGCTTATGCTCATGGCGTGCGACGGGTGTTGATGGCGAATCAGTTGGTCGGCACGCCGAACATGGCGCTGATTGCCGATCTGCTGGCCGATCCGGCGTTCGATTTTTATTGCATGGTCGATCATCCGGACAACGTCGCCGACCTCGGGGCTTACTTCGCCTCGCGTGGGGTCAAACTCAACGTGATGATCGAGTACGGTGTGGTCGGCGGGCGCTGTGGTTGCCGCAGCGAGCAGGAAGTCATCGAACTGGCCAGGGCCATCGACGCGCAACCGGCGCTGGCACTGACCGGCATCGAAGGTTACGAAGGCGTGATCCACGGCGATCACGCGGTCAGCGGCATCCGCGAGTTCGCCGCATCGCTGGTGCGCCTGGCGGTGCAGTTGCAGGACAGCGGCGCTTTCGCAATTGCCAAGCCGATCATTACCGCATCCGGTTCTGCCTGGTACGACCTGATCGCCGAATCCTTCGAAACGCAGAACGCCGCTGGCCGCTTCCTCAGTGTGTTGCGCCCGGGCAGCTACGTGGCGCACGACCATGGCATCTACAAAGAGGCGCAGTGCTGCGTGCTCGACCGTCGCAGCGACCTGCACGAAGGCCTGCGCCCGGCGCTGGAAGTCTGGGCTCATGTGCAGTCGCTGCCGGAACCGGGTTTCGCGGTGATCGCGCTGGGCAAGCGCGACGTTGCATTCGATGCCGGTTTGCCCGTGCCGTTGTTGCGCTACAAGGCCGGCGTGGTGCCGGCGGCGGGTGAGGATGTCGGTGCATGCAAGGTCACGGCGGTGATGGATCAACATGCGTTCATGACGGTGGCACCGGGCATTGAGCTGCGGGTCGGCGACATCATTTCCTTTGGTACCTCGCACCCGTGTCTGACGTTCGATAAATGGCGGGTGGGGTTGCTGGTAGATGAGCAGTTGGCGGTCATCGAGACCCTGGAGACTTGCTTCTAAGGCTTGAGACCGCGTTGCGCCCATTCGCGAGCAAGCTCGCGAAGACGCCAGTCCAGACACCATCGATCAACCAGAGACAGCACAAAATGAACACCCTCAGCCCCCAGGGCCCGAACATTCCACATATCGCCCTCATCGGCGAATGCATGATCGAACTGCAGCAACGCGCCGACGGCAGTCTGCAGCAAAGCTTCGGTGGCGATACGCTCAATACGGCGGTGTACCTGTCCCGCGCGATGGGTGACAAGGCGCAAGTCGATTACGTAACAGCGCTGGGGGATGACAGTTTCAGCGACGCCATGTGCCAGATCTGGCGCAGCGAAGGTATCGGCCTCGATCTGGTGCAGCGTTTGCCCGGTCGACTGCCCGGTTTGTACTGCATCCAGACCGACGCCAGCGGCGAGCGGCGTTTCCTGTATTGGCGCAACGAAGCGGCGGTGCGCGATTGCTTCACGACACCTGCGGCTGAACCAGTCCTTGCGGCCTTGCCCGACTACGATGTGCTGTATTTCAGCGGCATCACCCTCGCCGTACTCGGCATGCAGGGGCGCGCTCGCCTGGTCAAGACGTTGAGCGAAGCCCGGCAGCGCAATGCGCGTATCGTTTTCGACAATAACTACCGCCCACGCCTGTGGGCTTCGGTGGAAGAGGCGCGGGCGGCGTATCGCAGCGTTTTGCCTTACGTCGATCTGGCGTTACTCACCGTAGATGACGAACAGGCGCTGTTCGGTTTTGCCGATGGCGAAGAAGTGTTCGCCTCTTACGCGCAGTTCGGCACGCCGGAAGTGGTGCTCAAGCGTGGCGCCGAGGCGTGTCTGATTCGTTGTGCGGGGGAGGCGTTTGAAGTCCCGGCGCTGAAGGTTGAAAAGGTCGTCGACACCACGGCGGCAGGGGATTCGTTCAGTGCGGCGTATCTGGCCAGGCGCCTGCTCGGCGGCAGCCCGGCAGAGGCGGCGCAGGCGGGGCATGAATTGGCCAGTCGGGTGATTCAGGTGCCCGGAGCACTGATCCCCAAAACCTGAAATCCAATCCCTTGCACTCGTCAGCTCCTACACAGCAGCAGCGATCAATCGCGGTAAAACACCTGCACCAGGTGATAACCAAACTTGCTCTTGATCGGCCCATGCACGGTGCGCAGCGGTTTCTTGAAAATCACCGCATCAATCGCGCCGACCATCTGCCCCGGCCGCACTTCGCCCAGATCGCCGCCGCGCTTGCCCGACGGACAGGTCGAAAACTTCTTCGCCAGCACATCGAACGCCTCGCCCTTGGCGATGCGCTGCTTGAGTTGTTCGGCCTCTTCGGCGGTTTTCACCAGAATGTGGCGGGCTTGGGCTTTCATCGTGCAATACCTGATAACGGGGCGACGGCGGGGCGCGCGATTATGCCTCAAGTCACGGGGTCGGGTTGATCAACTTGCGAATCTTGCTCGCCAGCACTTCGAGGACAAATGGCTTGGCGACCATGTCCATACCTTCTTCAAGGAAACCCTGACGTTCGGCAGCAATTTGCGCGTAACCGGTCATGAACAGCACCTTCAGCTCCGGACGATGCTGACGGGCAATCTCCGCCAACTGGCGACCGTTCATGCCGGGCAGCCCGACATCGGTGACCAGCAGATCGACGCGCCGCGCAGACTCGAGCAACGGCAGCGCGGTCTGAGCGTTTTGCGCTTCGACGGTTTTGTAGCCCAGCTCCTTGAGCAGATCGAGCACCAGCATGCGCACCGCCGGATCATCCTCGACGACCAGCGCGGTTTCACCAGTCGATGACGCCGCGATCGGTTCGGCATTCTTCACCGACACTGCCTCGGCATCCAGTTCAAGCAAGCGCGGCAAGTACAGGCGCACACAAGTGCCTTGCCCCGGCACGCTGTCGAGGCTGACATGCCCGCCCGACTGCTGGGCGAAACCGTAAATCATCGACAGCCCGAGCCCGGTGCCCTGGCCGATCGGCTTGGTAGTGAAAAACGGGTCAAACGCCTTGGAGCGAATTGACGGCGTCATGCCGGTGCCGTTATCGCTGACCGCGAGCATCACGTATTCCCCGGCCTTCACCGGCTCGAGAATGGTGATGTCACTGCTGTCGAGATACACGTTGGCAGTCTGGATCAGCAACGTGCCGCCTTCCGGCATCGCATCGCGGGCGTTGATCACCAGATTGAGCAGCGCGTTTTCCAGCTGACTCACGTCGGTGCTGACTGGCCAAACCTCTTCAGGCAGGCGCAGTTGCAGATCGATGGCATCGCCCTTGGTGCGGCGGACGAGGTCTTCCAGCGAATGCACCAGTTCGTTGACGTTCAGTTGTTTGCGGTCCAGCGATTGGCGCCGTGAGAACGCCAGCAAGCGATGCGTCAGCGCCGCCGCGCGATTAGCCGAGGACACCGCCGCCTCGGTGAATCGGCCGATCTCGTCGGCGCGACCGTTGGCGATGTAGCGCTGCATCAAATCCAGACTGCCGATGATGCCGGTGAGCATGTTGTTGAAGTCGTGGGCAATGCCCCCGGTGAGCTGGCCGACGGCTTCCATCTTCTGCGCGTGGCGCAAGGCATCCTCGGCGCGCTCGCGCTCGAACATCTCGTTCTGCAAACGCTGGTTGGCCTGGGCCAGTTGCTCAGTGCGCGCGCTGACCCGCTCTTCAAGCGTTTCGTTGAGATTGCGCAGGGCTTCTTCGGTTTTCTTGCGCTCGGTTTCGTCAATCACAAAGATGTAGAAACCGTTGACCGCACCGTCTGCGCCGTGACGTGGCAGATAGTTCATCAGGGCATGACGGGTGCTGCCGTCGCGGTGGGGGGTGTAGAAACTGAAGGAACACGAGCGCCCGGCCAGCGCTTCAGCGATATAAGGCGCACGCAGGAAATACGCCTCCTCGCCGATGACTTCGCGGATTGTGCGCCCGTACAACTCCTGCGGTGTCAGGCCGTACCAATCGAGATAGGCCGCGTTGTTGAGGCGGAAACGTTCTTCTGCGTCGACGTAGCTGATCAGGATCGGCATGGCGTTGATGATCAACTGCAATTCGGTCTGGCTCTGACGCAGCGCCTGTTCCGTGTGTTTGCGTTCGGTCAGATCCAGCGCCGCGCCGAGAAACCGCATCGGCCGACCATGATGGTCCTTGTAGCAGCGCCCGCGTGCGAACACCCAGCGCAACGTGCCATCGGCCTGCAACAAGCGGTATTCCTCGGCGTACTCGGTGCCATGAGTAATGCAATGTTTGATGCCACGCGCGACCATGGCGCGGTCTTCCGGGTGCACCCCGTGCAGATATTCGCTGATCGGCAACTGTCCGGCCCCGGCCGGATCGACGCCATGCAATTCGGCGAAGTGCGCATCGGCGATGAAGCGATCTTCACCAATGTCCCAATCCCAGGTGCCGACCGCGTCGGTGGCGGCGAGGGCCAGTTGCAGGCGCTCTTCGGACTGACGCTGGGCCTTGAGGCTTTCCTCGGAGCGGCGCTGCAATTCAAGGGCGATGCGGCGGCGTTCGTTGGTTTCGATGGCGGTGATCAGAATTCCCGCGACCTGTGCCGTTTCATCACGAATCGGGCTGTAGGTCAGATCCAGCCAGAAATCGGTTTTTTTACCGTCGCGTTGCACGCTGAAACGCTGCTCGCTGAAGCTGCGCACCTGGCCTTGCAGTACCGCCTGATAAATTGGTTCGGAAAAATCCCGCACTTCCGGCCAGACCTCATGCGTCGGCTGCCCGAACGCCTCGGGATGCTTGCTGCCGGCGAGCAGGGCGAAACCATTGTTGTAGATCTGCGTCAGCTCAGGACCCCATAACAACAACATCGGCATCGGCGAATGAAGCACGATATCCACGGCCGTGCGCAGGCTTTGCGGCCAGGTGCCGGCGGCGCCCAGCGGGCTGCGGCTCCAGTCGGTGCGGGCAATCAGGGCCTGAGCGTCATCGATGGTGGGTACAGCATTCATGTTTCAATCCTGAGCGTGGTTCTGTGAGACGGGGTCTATCATTGTTGCAGGAGCCGCGCAAAGCGTAGGCCAAATCTGCTGTTTCAATGCTTCGCGGGTGCTTTCAGCCATGGAAATCGATGCACTGTTGTCAATATTGTCGCAAAAAAACGGTTCTGATCTATTCCTCTCCACCGGCGCAGCGCCGAGCGCGCGCATTGACGGTGTGCTGAGGGCATTGAGCGACCAGCCATTCAAACCCGGCGAAACTGCGGCTATCGCCGCCTCCCTGGTGGACGCCGAGCAACGGCGGGAGTTCGACCGGGATCTGGAAATGAACCTGGCAATCTCCCGAACGGGCGTCGGGCGATTCCGCGTAAACATTTTTCAGCAGCGCAACGACGTCTCGATCGTGATTCGTAACGTCAAACTCGACATCCCGCGATTCGAAGACCTGAAGCTGCCGCCGGTATTGCTGGAAACGGTGATGCTCAAACGCGGCCTGATCCTGTTCGTCGGCGCGACCAGTTCGGGCAAATCGACCTCGTTGGCGGCACTGATCGATCATCGCAACCGCCACAGTGCCGGGCACATTGTGACGATCGAGGACCCAATCGAATATATACATCGGCACAAGCGCTCGATCATTAACCAGCGTGAAGTCGGCGTTGATACACGCAGCTTCCATGCGGCGCTGAAGAACACCCTGCGCCAGGCACCGGATGTTGTGTTGATCGGCGAAATCCGTGACCGCGAAACGATGGAACATGCGCTCGCGTTTGCCGAAACCGGGCATCTGGTGTTGTCGACGTTGCATGCGACCAATGCCAATCAAGCGCTGGACAGGATCATCAACATGTTTACCGAAGAGCGCAGGCCACAACTGCTGCAAGCCTTGGGCAATCACCTCAAAGCCTGCGTGTCCCAGCGCCTGGTCCGCACGCGCGACGGTCAGCGCCGCGCAGCGGTGGAAGTAATGCTCGGCACACCAACCGTCAGCGACTTGATCCGCAGCCACCAATTGGGCGAGCTCAAAGGCATCATGGAAAAATCTGCCGAGTCGGGCATGCAAACCTTTGACGCTGCGTTACACGCGCTGGTGATAGAGGGCGCCATCAGCGAGGAGGAGGCCCTCAAGCACGCCGACTCGGTGAATAATCTGCGGCTGCGATTGAAGCTGCAGGCCGACGGCGCGCCAGGGAACCCTGACTCGGGTGAGTGGGGGTTGATGGATTGATCCCGCTCAGTTGCGCAATTCGACGCGGTCGCGAAACTGTTCCAGTGCTTGCGGATTGGCCAAGGCATCGGTGTTCTTCACCTTTTCGCCATGCACCACATTGCGTACCGCCAGCTCGACGACCTTGCCGCTGATAGTGCGCGGTATGTCCGTCACCGCCACAATCCGCGCCGGGACGTGCCTGGGCGTGGTATTGGCGCGGATCACGTCGCGGATTCGCTGTTCAAGCCCTGCATCCAGTTCGACGTCGTCGCGCAGACGCACGAACAACACAACCCGCACATCATCCTGCCATTGCTGACCGATGGCGACGCTGTCCAGTACCTCAGTGATTTTCTCGACCTGGCGATAGATTTCCGCTGTGCCGATGCGCACACCACCCGGATTCAGCACCGCATCCGAGCGGCCGTGAATCATCATCGCGCCATGGGGCAACTGTTCAGCGTAATCACCTTGCGCCCACACGCCGGGAAAGAGACTGAAATAGGACTGACGCAGTTTTGCGCCGTCGGGGTCATTCCACAAACCAATAGGCATCGCCGGGAAATGCCGGGTGCAGACCAGTTCGCCTTTCTCGCTGACGACCGGCTGGCCGGAGTCGTTCCACACCTCGACGGCCATGCCCAGGCTTTTACCCATGATCTCCCCACGGCGTACCGGTGACAGCGGATTGCCGTTGACGAAGCAGGAAACGATGTCGGTGCCACCGGACATCGAAGCCAGGCATACGTCGGTTTTGAAGTCGCGATAAACGAAATCGTAACTGTGCGGCGATAGCGCCGAGCCGGTGCAGAGCAAGGTTCTCAGGCTTGCCAGATGATGACTTTCGCGGGGTCTGACGCCACTGCTTTCAAGCGTGGCGAGGAACTTCGGGCTGGTGCCGAACACGCTGATGCGCTCGTCGTCGATCAGGTCGAGCAAACGCTGAGGGTCCGGGTGAAACGGCGAGCCGTCGTAGAGCACCACAGCGCTGCCGACTGCCAATGCCGAGACCAGCCAGTTCCACATCATCCAGCCGCAGGTCGTGTAGTAGAACAAGCGATCACCAGGCCCGAGATCGCAATGCAAACCGTGCTCCTTGACGTGTTGCAGGAGCACGCCGCCGGTGCTGTGCACAATGCATTTCGGCACGCCGGTGGTGCCGCTGGAGTACAGCACGTAAAGCGGATGATTGAACGGCACCGGGATGAAATACGGTTCGCCGCCGGGCTGATAAAAATCCTCCCACAAGGTAACTTCCGCCTGGGTTGGGTAATCCTCGGTGCGCGCCTGCGCTCGGGCGTACGGGACGATGACCAACTGCTGCAGTGTCGGCAGCTGCGCGAGGATTTCATTGAGCTTGGCAGTCTGGTCAAGGGTTTTTCCGGCGTATTGATAACCGGCGCAGGTTAGCAGCAGTTTCGGTTCGATCTGGCCGAAGCGATCGATCACGCCGTGGGTGCCGAAGTCGGGTGACGAGCACGACCAGATTGCGCCAAGGCTGGTGGTTGCCAGCATCGCCACCAGGGTTTGCCAGGTGTTGGGCATGCAAGCTGCTACGCGATCGCCTTGAGCAACGCCCGCCGCCCGCAGGCTGGCCTGAAAACCGGCGACGTGTTCGGCCAGCTCGGCCCAGGTCAGTTGCTCACGCTGGCCGCTCTCCGCGACGGCGACCACTGCAACGGCATCGTCGCGACGGCGCAGCAGGTGTTCGGCGAAATTCAGTGTCGCCCCGGGGAACCACTCGGCGCTGGGCATCGCTGCGCCTTCGCGCAAAACGGCATCGGGCTGAGTGTGAAAACGGATATCGAAGAAATCGACAACCGTTTGCCAGAAATCGGCGCGTTGCCCGATGCTCCATTGGTGCAGGGCAGGGTAGCCATCGAGCTGAAGCGAATGCCGCTGATTGATCTCGCGCCGCAAAGCGTCCATACGCGAACGAGCGATACGCTGGGCGTCGGGTTGCCAGAGGATGTCGGACATCAGTTGCCTCTTGTTGTTTGATTACACATAGCTGCGCAGGCGCGGGCGGCTTTATTGCGCCAACCAGCCACCATCAATATTCCACGCCGCGCCGCGCACCTGGCTGCCGGCTTCGCTGCACAAGAACAGCACCAGCTCACCCAGATGCTGCGGCGTGACGAACTCCAGCGACGGCTGTTTCTCGGCAAGCAGATCATGCTTCGCCTGCTGCGGATCGACGCCTTTGGCCGCGCGATCATCGATCTGCTTCTGCACCAGCGGCGTCAACACCCAGCCCGGACAGATCGCATTGCAAGTGACATTGCTGGTCGCGGTTTCCAGCCCGACTACCTTGGTCAGACCGATAACACCATGCTTGGCGGCGACATACGCGGCTTTGCCGGTGGAACCGACCTGGCCATGCACCGAGGCGATATTGATGATGCGTCCCCAGTTTTTCTGGCGCATGCCCGGCAGGCTCAAGCGAGTGCTGTGAAACACCGAGGACAGGTTGATCGCAATGATCGAGTCCCAGCGCTCCACTGCAAACTCCTCCACCGCAGCCACGTGCTGAATGCCGGCGTTATTGACCAGAATATCGACGCCGCCAAATTCACGCTCGGCGTAAGCGATCATGTCGGCTATCTGCGCCGGATCGCTGACATCGGCGGGATGGTGGCCGACCTTGCCGCCGAACCGGGCGACCTCGGCGATCACCTGCGAGGCGTCGCCGAAGCCATTGAGAATCAGGTTGGCGCCAGCTTTCGCCAGGCTCAGCGCGATGCCCAGGCCGATGCCGCTGGTAGAACCGGTGACCAAAGCTGTCTTGCCGGAAAGAGTGGTCATGAATACCTCACACAATGCCAGTGGCGTAGAAAGTGCCGATCACCACGAAAACCGCCAGGGTCTTGATCAGCGTAATACAGAAAATGTCTTTGTAGGCTTCGCGGTGGGTCAGCCCGGTGACGGCCAGCAGCGTGATCACCGCGCCATTGTGCGGCAGGGTGTCCATGCCGCCGCTGGCCATCGCTGCCACGCGGTGCAGAACTTCCAGCGGAATATTCGCCGCGTGCGCCGCGCTGATGAATTGCTCGGACATCGCTGCCAGCGCAATGCTCATGCCGCCGGAAGCCGAACCGGTGATGCCGGCGAGCAGCGTCACGGTGATCGCTTCGTTGACCAGCGGATTGGGAATTTGCTTGAGCCAGTCGGCCAGCACCAGGAAACCGGGCAGCGACGCGATCACCGCGCCAAAGCCGTACTCGGACGCGGTGTTCATCGCCGCCAGCAATGCGCCGCTGACCGCGCTTTTACTGCCTTCGGCGAGTTTGCTTTTAATCGCCTTGAAGCCGAATGCCAGCACCATGAGGATGCCCACCAGCAGCGCCGCCTGCACCGCCCAGATCGCCGTAAGCTTGGCGATCTCGGTGGTGACCGGCGCAGCCATCCCCGGCAGCGCCAGGCTGTGAGTCTTGCCGTACCACTGCGGAATCCATTGGGTGAACAGCAGATTCATGATGCCCACTGCCAGCAAGGGCGACAGCGCAATCCATGGGTTGGGCAGCTTCAGGTCTGCGGCCGTCTCGGGCTCGTTGCGCAGTTCAGTGCCGTAACCTTCACCGGCACGCTGTGCCTTGTTGCGCTGACGCTGAAGAAACAGCATGCCGGCGCAGAACACGAAAATCGTGCCGATCACGCCCAGCCATGGCGCTGCCCACGCGGTGGTGTTGAAGAAGGTGCTGGGGATGATGTTCTGGATCTGCGGAGTGCCGGGCAGGGCGTCCATGGTGAACGAGAACGCACCCAGGGCGATGGTCGCCGGGATCAGACGCTTGGGGATGTTGCTCTGGCGGAACATTTCGGCTGCAAACGGATATACCGCAAATACCACCACGAACAGCGATACGCCGCCGTAAGTGAGCAGGGCGCAAACCAGCACAATCACCAGCATGGCCTGTTTAGTGCCGAGCAACCGAATCGCGGCAGCCACAATCGAGCGCGAGAAACCCGACAATTCGATCAGCTTGCCGAACACTGCGCCAAGCAGGAACACCGGGAAGTACAGCTTGATGAAGCCGACCATCTTGTCCATGAATACCCCGGTGAACGCGGGCGCCACGGCGGACGGATCGGTGAGCAGGACCGCGCCGAGGGCGGCGATCGGGGCGAAGAGGATGACGCTGTAGCCACGGTAGGCAGCAAGCATCAGCAGCGTCAGGGCTGCCAAGGCAATGATCACACTCATTGTGTGTCTCTCCAGGATTGTTGTTTTTATAGGTGGAACGGGTGTGGAGAGCTGTTAGCGATTACTGTGCCAAATACCTAACGTGTTGATATCTGTAGATATTTCCCGAAGGAGTGAGATTGTGCAGGAAAAGTTGTCTCGTTTGTGAGACCGAAAAGATCGCAGCCTTCGGCAGCTCCTACAAGGAAATACGTATCTACCCTGTAAGAGTCGCCGAAGGCTGCGATCTTCTGAACTTAAAAAACCTATCCATGATATGAGACCAGTGTCTCTTTATGTAGACTTAACGATCCCCAGCGCAGCCATCTTCTTGTACAGGGTCGACCGCCCCAGCCCCAACCGAGCCGCAGCTTGCGGTACTTTCCCCTCGCATTGCGCTAACGTCGATTCGATCAACTGCCGATCAAACCGCGCCCGCGCCTGCGCAAATGTCTCACCGGCCGACGCTTGCAGACTCGGTTCGGGGGTTCGCTCAACTGGAGTAAACGTGCCAATCGCCCCGCGAATATCCTGCTCTGTCAGCAGCAAATCATCACTGAGCAACGCCGCCCGCTCCAGTACATTGCGCAGCTCGCGAATATTGCCCGGCCACGCATGCTGGCCCAGCAACGCCATCGCATCGCGGTGCAATTCGTGCTGGCTGCGCAGCTCTTCCAGGATCGCCTCGCTCAGCGCCGGGAGGTCATCGAGACGTTCGCGCAGCGGTGGCACCTGGATCGGCAGTACGTTGAGGCGGTAGTACAAATCGGCGCGGAACTCGCCGCGTTTGATCGCCGCCTGCAGATCCGTCGAGGTTGCCGCGATCACCCGCACATCGCTCTGAATCACTTCGTTGGAGCCGACCGGTTCGAACTCCTTTTCCTGCAGCACCCGCAGCAGTTTGCTTTGCAGCGGCAGCGGCATGTCGCCGATCTCGTCGAGAAACAGCGTGCCGCCCTGAGCAATCTGCAGCTTGCCGGTGCGTCCCTTGCGATCGGCGCCGGTAAAAGCACCGGGTGCTGTGCCAAAGAACTCGGCCTCCAGCAGCGCCTCGGGAATCGCCGCGCTGTTGATGCTGACGAAGGCCTTGTGCGCGCGGGGCGAAGCGCTGTGAATCGCTTGCGCGAGCAGCTCCTTGCCAGTGCCCGTTTCCCCCAGCAGCAATACCGGCGAATCAGCGCTGGCACTGCGCCGGGCGCGGCGTTTGACTTCCAGGCTGGCAGCGCTGGTACCGATGAAATGGGCGAAGTTGTATTTGGTCTGTCGCGCACGCAGCAGCGAGCGGGTCGAGGCCAGTTCTTCCTGCATGCTCAGGTAACGCTTGAGCATCGGCGACAGCGTGCGCAGCTCGTCGAACAGGGCAAAACCGATGGCGCCGATCACGCTGCCGGCGTCGTCGTGAATGGGCAGGCGCATCACCACCAGCGGTTCCTTCGGCGTGTCCTGCATGTCCAGCAGAATGGGCCGACCGGTACGCACCACCTCACGCAGCAAGCTACCGGGGATCACGCTTTCGCAAGGTTTGCCGATCGCGCCTGCTGCTGAGGCAAGACCAAAGCGCCGGGCGTAGCGTTCGTTCATCCAGACGATATTTGCGTCGCGGTCGACAATCACCGTGCCCTCGCTGGATTGCTCGATGATCTCGAACAGCGAACGGATCGCCAGGGTGCGCACCCGTTGGTAGTCCTTGAGGCTTTCGGTGGTGTTCATGAAAATTGATCCTGATGTGTGTCGCCAGTGCCGGCCCCTTCGCGAGCTAGCCTGCTCGCGAAGGGGCCGCTGTGCCGAGGCTAGCGCCGATTATGCCTACCCCGGATGTGCTGCCGCCAACAGCTCTTGAGTGTAGGGATGCTGCGGGTTGTCAAACACGTCATGACTGGCGCCACGCTCGACGACCTGACCGTCCTTGATCACGATCATGTCATGGGCGAGGGCGCGCACTACCGCCAGATCGTGGCTGATGAACAGGTAAGTCAAGCCGTGTTTCTCCTGCAGGTCACGCAGCAGCGCAACCACCTGTTTCTGCACGGTGCGGTCAAGCGCGGAAGTCGGTTCATCGAGCAGGATCAGCGCGGGTTTCAGCACCAGCGCCCGGGCGATGGCGATGCGCTGACGCTGGCCACCGGAGAACTCATGCGGATAACGATGGCGACTCTCGGGGTCCAGGCCGACTTCCTTGAGTACGCGAATCACTTGCTCTTCGCATTCGTCAGCCGTCGACTCGCCGTGGACTTCCAGGCCTTCACTGATGATCTGCGCCACCGACATGCGCGGGCTGAGGCTGCCGAAAGGGTCCTGAAACACCACCTGCATCTGACGCCGCCACGGCCGCAGTTGCTTTTGATCAAGACTGTCGAGCGCTTCGCCCTGAAAGCGAATGCTGCCTTCGGAGTCGAGCAAGCGCAGGATCGCCTGACCCAGTGTTGACTTGCCCGAACCGGACTCGCCAACGATCCCCAGGGTCTTGCCACGCTGAATATTCAAGCTGACCCCATCGACCGCGCGCAAATATTGCTTGCGCTGGAACAGTCCGCCACCGACCTGGAAATCAACGCGCAGGTCAGCCACTTCCAGCACGTTTTCACGTTCGTCACGGGGCAGGGCTTCACCTTCAGGTTCCGCGTTCAACAACACGCAGCTGTAAGGGTGTTTCGGCTCGGTGAACAGGGTTTCGCAGGGTGCCTGCTCGACGATCTCACCAGCCTTCATCACACACACGCGTTGCGCGATGCTGCGCACCAGATTGAGATCGTGACTGATCAGCAGCAGCGACATGCCGAGTCGCTGTTGCAGGGACTTGAGCAGCACAAGGATCTTGCGTTGCACGGTGACATCCAGCGCCGTGGTCGGCTCGTCGGCGATCAACAGCTCCGGCTCACACGCCAACGCCATGGCGATCATCACCCGTTGTCGTTGGCCGCCGGACAGTTGATGTGGATAGGCTTTCAACCGTTCCCCGGGCTTCTGAATGCCGACCAGCCCGAGCAGTTCGAGAATGCGCTGCTGCGCTTGTTTGCCGCCGAGGACACGGTGCAGCAACAGGGTTTCGCCGATCTGCTTTTCGATGGTGTGCAGCGGATTGAGCGAAGTCATTGGCTCCTGAAAGATCATGGCGATGCGATTGCCGCGCAGTTCTCGCAAGACCTTCGGATCAGCACCGAGCAGTTCCTGGCCGCGATAGCGAATGCTGCCACGGGTTTGCGCCTCGCTCTCAGGCAGCAACTGCAGGATCGAATGCGCGGTCACCGATTTCCCCGAGCCCGATTCGCCGACCAGTGCCAGGCACTCACCGGGGCGGATATCCAGGCACAGGTCACGCACCACAGTCTGGCCATGGAAAGCGACATTGAGGTTGCGGATTTCGATCAGATTTTCAGTCATGGTCACGCTTCAGGATCGAGGGTCAAAAGCGTCACGTAACGCTTCACCGATGAATACCAGCAAGGAAAGGATCAGCGCGAGGGTGAAGAACGCGGTCAACCCCAGCCATGGCGCTTGCAGGTTCTGCTTGCCCTGACCGATCAACTCGCCAAGCGAAGCGCTGCCGGCCGGCATGCCAAATCCCAGGAAGTCCAGCGCGGTCAGCGTCGAAATGGCCCCGGTCAAAATGAACGGCAGGTAGCTCAGCGTCGCATTCATTGCGTTGGGCAGGATGTGCCGGAAGATCACCTTGCGGTCAGTCAGGCCCAAGGCGCGTGCGGCTTTGACGTATTCCAGATTGCGCCCGCGCAGAAATTCGGCGCGCACCACGTCCACCAGCGCCAACCAGGAAAACAGCGCCATGATCCCCAGCAGCCACCAGAAATTCGGCTCGACGAAACCGGAGAGGATGATCAGCAGATACAGCACCGGCAGCCCTGACCAGACTTCCAGCACGCGCTGTCCGAGCAAATCGACCCAGCCACCGTAATAGCCCTGCAACGCGCCGGCGGCGATACCGATCAGCGCGCTGACAAAGGTCAGCATCAGGGCAAACAGTATCGAGACCCTCGCGCCGAAAATGACCCGCGCCAGCACATCGCGCGCCTGATCGTCAGTACCCAGCCAGTTGACTGAGGTCGGGGGGCTCGGTGCGGGTTTGTTCAGATCGTAGTTGGGCGTGTCGTCGCTGAACGGTATCGGCGGGAACAGCAACCAGCCGCCGTCCTTGCGGATCAGATTCTGCACATACTCGCTGCGATAATCAGCCTGGAACGGCAATTGCCCGCCGAACTCCTGTTCGGTGTGACGCTTGAATACCGGGAAGTACCACTGGTCCTGATAGCGGACCACCAGCGGTTTGTCGTTGGCAATCAACTCGCCACCCAACGTCAGCATGAACAGACCGATGAACAGCCACAGCGACCACCAGCCGCGCCGGTTTTTCTTGAACCGCTCGAAACGGCGTCGACCCAAAGGCGAGAGCTTGAACATCAGGCATTCCTCGCGGCGAAGTCGATACGCGGGTCGACGAGGGTGTAGCAGAGGTCGCCGATGAGTTTTATCAGCAGGCCGAACAGCGTGAAGATGAACAGCGAGCCGAACACCACTGGGTAGTCCCGCGACACCGCGGCTTCGTAGCTCATGCGTCCGAGGCCATCGAGCGAGAAGATCACTTCGATCAACAGCGAGCCTGCGAAGAACACGCTGATGAACGCCTGAGGTATCCCCGAGACCACCAACAGCATCGCGTTGCGAAACACATGCCCGTACAGCACGCGGCGTTCGCTCAAGCCTTTGGCGCGGGCCGTCACTACGTACTGTCGGGTGATTTCATTGAGGAACGAGTTTTTCGTCAGGATCGTCAGGGTCGCGAAGCCACCGATCACCAATGCAGTGACGGGCAACACCAGATGCCAGAAATAGTCGGCGATCTTGCCCAGTGTCGACAGCGATTCGAAATTGTCCGAGACCAGCCCGCGCACCGGAAACCAGTCAAGCGACGTGCCGCCGGCAAACACCACGATCAGGAACATCGCAAACAGAAACGCGGGCATGGCGTAACCGATGATGATGGCCGTGCTGCTCCAGATGTCGAAATGGCTGCCGTGATGCACAGCCTTGCGGATGCCCAGCGGGATCGACACCAGATAAGTGATCAGCGTCGCCCACAGCCCGAGGGAAATGGTCACCGGCATCTTTTCCAGAATCAGGTCAGTGACCGTTGCACCACGAAAGAAGCTCTTGCCGAAATCCAGCTGCGCGTAATTCTTCAGCATCAGCCACAGCCGTTCGTGGGCCGGCTTGTCGAAGCCGTACTGTTTTTCGATGTCTTTGATCAGTTGCGGGTCCAGGCCCCGGCTGGCCCGCGAAGGGTTACTCGACGTCTCGCTGGCGCCACCGCCGACACTGGCGCCGCCGATCCCTTGCAGATGGGCGATTGCTTGTTCCACTGGCCCGCCGGGCGCGGCCTGAACGATCACGAAATTGACCAGCAGGATAATCACCAGCGTCGGAATGATCAGCAGCAGCCGCCGCAGTGTGTAACCCCACATCAGTGCGGTCCTCCGGGTCTTCTGCGACTGATTTTCTCAGCGGTCATTTGTTGATTGGTCAGCGGCGTTCGACTGATTTCCCACCAGCTCTCGATGGCTTCGTCATTGCTCGCCTGCACCGTGGGGATGCCGAAGCGATTCCACCACACGGTCGAGGTGCCCGGCGGGTAATAATTGGGAATCCAGTAGTAATTCCATTGCAGCACCCGGTCCAGCGCATGGGCGTAATGCAACATGTCCGACTGGGTCGAGGCGCGGATCAGTCCGTTTATCAAGGTATCGACCGCCGGGTTTTTCAACACCATATAGTTGTTCGCGCCCGGGTCATTGGCCGCTGCCGAGCCGAAATAGTTAAGCAACTCGCCGCCCGGAGAAGTGGTAACGGGATAGCCGGTGACGATCATGTCGTAGTCGCGACTCATCAGGCGATTGACGTATTGCGAGGCGTCGATGCGACGGATATTCAGCTCGATGCCGATCTGCTTCAGCGTGCGCTTGTATGGCAACAGCAGGCGGTCCATGCCGTTCTGGCTGACCAGAAAAGTGAAGCTCAGCGGCTCGCCGGCGCTGTTGACCAATTGGTCACCATCCGGTTTCCAGCCGGCCTGCTCGAGCAGCTCCAGCGCTTGCAACTGTTTATCACGAATGATGCCGCTGCCATCGGTCTTCGGTGCCTCGAAAACTTTGCTGAACACTTCTTCAGGCACCTGACCGCGCAGCGGTTCAAGGATTTTCAGCTCTTGAGCATCGGGCAACTGCCGGGCGGCCAGGTCGGTGTTGGAAAAGTAGCTCTGCTGGCGGATGTAGACGTTGCGCATCATCTGCCGGTTGCTCCATTCGAAATCCCAGAGCATCGCCAGTGCCTGGCGCACCCGACGGTCATGGAACATGGGTTTTTGCAGGTTGAACACGAAACCCTGGGCCGACTGCGGCGCTTCAGTGGCCAGGTGGGCTTTTTGCAAGCGGCCATCGCTGAGGGCGGGGCTGTCATAGCCGATCGAGTAGCCGGTCGCGGAGAACTCCCGGTTGTAGTCGTAGGCGCCGCCACGCAGCACCTGACGCGCGACGTCGGTGTCGCCGAAGTACTCGATGCTGAAATGATCGAAGTTATACAAGCCGCGACTGACCGGCAGATCCTTGCCCCACCAGTCGCCATTGCGTTCGAAAGTGATGCTGCGCCCGGAATCGACCTTGCCAACCCGGTACGGTCCGCTGCCCAGCGGCGGTTCATAACCACCGCCGCTGGCGAAATCGCGGCTCTTCCACCAGTGTTCGGGGAACACCGGCAGGGTCGCGATATCCAGCGGCAACGTGCGGTTTTCGTTGCTTTTGAAGTCAAAGCGCACGGTCAGCGGTGCCTCGACCTCGACGCCTTTGACGTCGGCAAACTGCGTGCGATAACGCAGGCTGCCCTGGGTCATCAGCAGGTTGAAGGTGTAGCGAACGTCTTCGGCAGTAATCGGTTTGCCATCGGCAAAGCGTGCCTTGGGATTGATAAAGAAACGCAGCGACAGGCCGTCGTCCGAACGTTCCATCTTCTGCGCGACCAGACCATAGACGGTGTAAGGCTCGTCCAGCGAGCGCTGCGCCAATGGCGAATACAGCATGCCGTCGATCTGCGTTACGCCGATGCCTTTGTCTATATAAGGCAGCAAATGGTCGAAGTGACCGATTTCGATCGCTGATCGACGCATTGTTCCGCCCTTTGGCGCTTGCGGATTGGTGTAGTCGAAGTGGCTGAAACCGGCGGGGTACCTGGCTGGTTCACCGTAGACGGTCAGTGCGTGTTGCGGCGCAGCGGTCACACCGGCGGCACCCGTGAGCAGGGCGAGGGCGGTGAGCATCAGTGTGGGAAAAACCAGTCGCATCGTCAGCCTTGGAACGGAAATCGATAAGCGCAAGTTGTACGCGAGCGGCGCGCCACTCGCCAGCCGTATGTGTTACTGAAACACAACGGCCCACCAGAAGGCGGGCCGTTGTCAGCAATCGGACGAGGAATCAGTCCTGACGGCTGGTGACTTCCAGCAGGTGGTAACCGAACTGGGTCTTTACCGGGCCTTGCACGACGTTGATCGGCGCGCTGAAGACCACGGTGTCGAATTCCTTGACCATCTGGCCAGGGCCGAACGAACCCAGATCACCACCCTGACGGCTGGATGGGCAGGTGGAGTTGGTTTTGGCGACTTCGGCGAAATCGGCACCGGCTTCGATCTGAGCCTTGAGTTCGTTGCACTTGTCTTCGCTGGAAACCAGGATGTGGCGGGCAGTGGCTTTAGCCATGGGGAATTCTCCGAACTGTTTCAATAAAAGGTGGAGCCTACCGGAATCAGTGGGCGAATTCTCGGCAAAGTTCCATTGTGCGTTGCTGACTCCATTCAAAGATCCGCCGCACGCAGGCGCCGGGCATGTTCGACGTACAGCTCGATCGGATCCGCTGAAGACGGGTTGATGCCCGCGCTGCGTCGCAGGCTGGCCAGATGATCCATCGGATAATCAGAGCGGATCACTTGGCCGAGATGGCTGCTGAAGCGTCCGACGAAACCGTCATTCTGCTGGGCTTCGGTAGTGAAATATTGCGACAGCACCCGGCAGATGGCTTCAACCGGATCCAACGCTGGCAGCTTGGATTGCGCTACAACCCCGCTCCATGAGTAATAACGCACGCCGTTGACTTGCTCAGGGCCGTGGCCGCCCCAGGTTTGTGGCAATCCCTGCGGATACTTGTCGTTGAATTGACCGACGCCGACAGTCGTCAGCGCGTTGAGTGCGGCCAACGCATTTTGCGGCAGTGCCACGTTGCCACTGAGCAGCGATAACAGATCAGCAAATTGCGTCGCCACGTTTTGTGCGACGGCTTCGGGAAGCTTGCCTGGGATCAAAGCCTTGCGCAGGAAGTCGGCAAGCTCCGAACCGTGGTTCGGGCCACTGACGGAGGTGACTGAAGCGACGACGTCTGGTGCAAGCGCCGCCGCATAGCGCGCAGCGAGTGCGCCCTGACTGTGTCCTATGAGGTTGACTTTCTTCGCACCTGTGCCTCGCAGCACACAGGCAATCTGAGACAGCAATTGCTCACCCCTTGTTTCATTGTCGTGGGTGGCCGAAAGGTGTGGAACAAACAAACGACATCCGGACGCTTTGAGTGCGGTCTTGACGTCATAGAACAGCTCGAAATGACCGATACGCTCGAACCCGAACAGACCGTGGATCAACAGGATTGGATAACGAGTTGTAGCATTCCGTTGCATGTTCTTACCTTTTTCGTAGAAGTTCATGGGGAAATCACCGAGCCACTCTAAAACACTCATCTCGTTGAAGAAGTACGAAGAGGCTTCACGTTGCGTTTGAAAAGGGATTAATAGGCGTACGAAATTTCCTAGAGCTGTGAAATCCGAATCCGAAGTTCGCTGGGTCGTTTGTCGTCATAACAGCGTGAACTCCCCATTTGCCTACCTTGCGAGTAGCGGTTACGCCGTCGTCGCGGTGCATTCGGCTGACATCCGGAACATTCAAAGAAGTGCTCAATGTAGGCGTCAGTGTCGTCATTCAGGACGGCACGTTGTCCAGGGAGTGGAGACGAAAATGAATAGCCATGAAGTCGAGTTTTGCTGGCGGATACGACAGCTCGCGGTTACCGAAGCGTCTGTCGAGCCTCTGGTTGCGCCGATGATTGACGGGTTGGAGGGCAGCGTGCTGGAGCCTTCGCTGGTCAGGGCCGTCGTTCGCATTTCTCCTTACGCCAACATGAGCAGTGGCGATCAGCTCGTTCTGTACTGGGAGGGGCTGGATATCGAAGGCTTTGCGTATCAATACGAAAGTGTTCGATTCATCAGCCAGGCCCAGGTTGGCAAAGACGTTATCTTCGTCATCAAGGGCATGCATATAGCTGCGCTGGAGGGTGGCTCGCTTGAGGTTTACTGCACGCTCCAAACCGCGCTCGCACCCAAGGCAGTCGAATCAGCACGCCTGCAACTGTCGGTGGGCGATGTCCGTACGCAACTGTTGGCGCCGCTTATAGAAAACTCGGTAAACGGAGCGCTGGATCCGCCACGAGTGGTCGAGGGCACCCTGGTGACCCTGCAGCCTTACGCGAGAATGTCGGCGGGCGACCGGGTAATGTTGTCGTGGCACGGAGACACCTCACCCGAGATCTTTACCGACTCGTTGAACGTGGAGGCTACGCCGTCGCGCAAAGCCTGTCATTCTGGGTGCCGGGCAGTTACATCGAAGCGCATCGTGGTGGCGAGGTGGTTGTCGCCTACCGTGTCGAACCACGCTCTGGAACGGTTCGAATTTCGGAACCTGCGACGATTTACATCGGGCCGACCGTGCGTGGGCAACTGGCTGCGCCGGATGTCGTTGAGGCGGTTGAAAACGTGTTGTCAGTAAAGGATTCGGTTGACGGCGTTTCCATCCTCATCGAAGAAGCGCACGTGCAGGAGCAGGAACTGGTCTATCTCAAGTGTGACGGTGAGTTCTTCAGTCACCGGGATGATCTTGAAATCACCCGGGAGATGGCCGGGCAGCCGGTGAGTTTCATTGTTCCCCATCGGTTCTGGCGTGAGCACCACGGCACGACGGTGGAGATCGGCTACACGATTGAGCGACTGGATGACGTCAGTCAACTTTCGGCGGTAAGACGCATCAGCGTAGAGGCGTAGCCTTTTAGAGTCAGCCCTCCACGCCCTGTATGAGCGGGAGGGCGGCATGTGCTCAGTTTCTGACGTGAGCCAGGCGCCGCGCGGCGTCTGTCAGCAACTGTTTGGTAGCGCCGAAGCCGAGACAGCCATCGGTGATCGATACACCGTAGCGTAGAGACGAGCTCAGCGACTGACAGCCTTCGAACAGGTGAGACTCCAGCATCATGCCAATCAGCGAATGGTTGCCTCGCAAACGTTGTTCGAGCACATCGTTGAACACCGCTGGCTGACGCAGTGGATCCTTGCCGCTGTTGGCATGACTGCAGTCGACCATGATCCGGTTGGGGATCTTTAGTCGGCTGAGTTCGGCGCTGATTTTGGCTACGCTGGTTGCGTCGTGGTTTGGCCCTTGATGGCCACCGCGCAGCACGATGTGCGTGTCAGCGTTGCCGGCGGTCTGCACGATCGCCGGATGCCCTTGGCTGTCCACACCGAAGTGCCGATGAGGGTGGGCTGCCGAGCGCATGGCGTCGACGGCAACGGCGGCGCCGCCATCGGTGCCGTTCTTGAAGCCCACCGGCATGTTCAAGCCACTGGCCATTTCGCGGTGGATTTGCGATTCGGTGGTGCGGGCGCCAATGGCCACCCAGCTCAAAAGGTCATCGAAGTAATTGGCAGCCATGGGTTGGAGCAGTTCGGTGGCGATCGGTAGTCCGAGCTGGATCATTTGCAGCATCAGTTCGCGGGAAAGCGAGAGGCCGGCAGCCATGTCGTCAGTGCCGTCCAGATGCGGATCGTAGGCCAGGCCTTTCCAGCCCACTGTCGTACGAGGCTTTTCGACGTAGGCGCGCATGACCAGGAGCATTTCACTACTCACATCCTCGGCCAAGCGCGCGAGTTTGTTGGCATATTCGAGTGCCGATTGCGGATCATGGATGGAGCAGGGGCCAACGATGACGAGCAGGCGTGGGTCTTGACCGTTGAGGATGGCGCGCACCGCCTGGCGATGGGCATTGACTTGCTGAAGCAGGGAATGACCGAGCGGTAATTGCTGTTTGAGCTGCAGCGAGCTGGGCAGACGCAGGGTCAACGCTTCGTTGGCAGAATCGAGGGTGGACAGCGGCAAAGCGGAAGCGGAGGAGTTCATATTCGTTCTTCCTGGGCGGATGGCGGGTATTTCCCGCTCGCTCGGCCCTACTGGGGTGTTCGACAAATGGCCGTACTGGCTGGGCGCGTATGTTTGCCACCTGTAGGTGACCGATCGGAGGCGGCAGGCTGTCCCGAGCGGAAGCTGGTAAATCGCCAGGCGCTAAAGCTGTCGTAACGGTAATAAGTGGCGTAGTTCATGATGTATTCCTCAAAGTGTGGTGTGATGCTGAAAGTTGTGGGCCTGAAAAAACAAAACCCCCGGTCGGGAGGCCGACCGGGGGTTGAGAAATCTCTGGTAGGCGACCCGTTATCATGGGCGCCGTTTGGGTATCAGGCGCGCCAGTGGCTAAACCAATACCCAAAATAAAAAGTGGCAGGAGCGCAGGTTTCATTCACCCGGGCAGCCGCAACCGAGCGCAGGGCGCTGGCGATGCAAGACTGTGAAGGGGCGTTGAACATGGTCTGTCTCCGTAGAATGCGCCGAGCTTACTCGACGCTGATACGCGTCAGCAATCAGAAAATGCTATTGCCTGCTGCCCGAAACGACTATCAGTGGCAAACCATACGGGTAAATCGCATTTTACGGTTACGGAGAAAACCGAATGATCTACTGGATTCGCCATGCCACGGTCGACGATCTGGCTTTTGCGCGGGCTCTGACCTGTCGCAACATGCTGCGCTATTACATCGATCATGATCTGCTGTGGCAGGACAAGGCGTTTGACGCAGGCTGGCAGTCTCGTGACAACTGGATAGTCCTGCAGGATGAAACGCCAATCGGCTTTTTCAGTCTGAGCCAGGATGCACGGGCGCTATACATACGCGAACTGCAAATTGCTCAGGCCTGGCAAGGGCGGGGTGCCGGTTCCTGGTGCATAGACCAGGTTATCGAGATGGCTCGTCAGGCAAGACGACCCGCACTCAGGCTGACCGTGTTCGAGAACAACCCGGCGCAAGAACTGTATGCACGCAAAGGGCTGCACAGAGTGGGCAGGGACGAGTGTTTCATCAGGATGCAGCTTGATTTGAGTACAGCTGTGCGCTGAAACCCACGGCCGGCAAGCCCTGAATGATGAATTGAAACTTTTTAAATGCGGCTTTCCGCTAGGTGTGTCTGGCACTTTTTGCTAAGGTGTCCGGCATCCCAATAAGACCATATCGCGAGGTGTCTGCTTGATTAGGGTGCTAGTGGTCGACGACCATGATCTCGTTCGCACAGGCATTACACGGATGCTGGCCGATATCGATGGCCTGCAGGTGGTAGGGCAGGCCGAGTCAGGTGAAGAGTCCCTGATCAAAGCCCGTGAGTTGAAGCCTGACGTAGTGCTCATGGACGTCAAGATGCCCGGCATCGGCGGCCTCGAAGCCACACGGAAATTGCTGCGCAGCCACCCGGACATCAAGGTGGTTGCCGTTACGGTGTGCGAAGAAGACCCTTTCCCGACGCGCTTGCTGCAGGCAGGGGCCGCCGGTTATCTGACCAAGGGCGCAGGTCTGCCGGAAATGGTGCAGGCCATTCGATTGGTCTTCGCCGGGCAGCGTTATATCAGTCCGCAAATCGCCCAGCAGTTGGCGATCAAATCATTCCAGCCGACCAATGATTCGCCGTTCGATGCTTTGTCGGAACGCGAAATCCAGATCGCGTTGATGATCGTCGGCTGTCAGAAGGTCCAGATCATTTCCGACAAATTGTGCCTGTCGCCGAAAACCGTGAACACCTACCGCTACCGCATTTTCGAAAAGCTTTCGATCAGCAGCGACGTCGAGTTGACACTGCTCGCGGTACGGCACGGCATGGTGGATGCCAGCGCCTGACCATGACCGAGACATTCGATTCCAGTGCTTTCCTGTCGACCGTGAGCGGTCGGCCGGGCGTCTATCGCATGTTCGACAGCGAGGCGCGCCTGCTGTACGTGGGCAAAGCGAAAAACCTGAAGAAACGCCTGGCCAGCTATTTCCGCAAGACCGGCCTGGCACCGAAGACCGCCGCACTGGTCGGGCGTATCGCTCAGGTTGAGACAACCATCACCGCCAACGAAACCGAAGCGCTGTTGCTTGAACAGACGCTGATCAAGGAATGGCGACCGCCTTACAACATCCTGCTGCGCGACGATAAATCCTATCCGTACGTGTTTTTGTCAGACGGGCAGTTTCCGCGCCTGAGCATCCATCGCGGTGCAAAAAAGGCCAAGGGCAAATATTTTGGCCCGTATCCGAGTGCCGGTGCTATCCGCGAAAGCCTGAGCATCCTGCAAAAAACCTTTTTCGTCCGTCAGTGCGAAGACAGTTATTACAAAAACCGCACTCGTCCGTGCCTGCAATACCAGATCAAACGTTGCAAGGCGCCGTGTGTGGGTTTGGTCGAGCCGGACGTCTATGCCGAAGACGTGCGTCACTCGGTGATGTTCCTTGAGGGGCGCAGTCATGCGTTGACCAACGAGTTGTCCACCGCGATGGAAGAGGCGGCGATCAACCTCGAATTCGAACGCGCCGCCGAATTGCGCGACCAGATTGCCTTGCTGCGCCGGGTGCAGGACCAGCAGAGCATGGAAGGCGGAACCGGCGATATCGACGTCATTGCCGCATTCGTCAACCCTGGCGGTGCCTGCGTGCACCTGATCAGCGTTCGCGGCGGCCGAGTGCTGGGCAGCAAGAATTTCTTCCCTCAGGTCGGTATCGAGGAGGACGTCTCCGAAGTCATGGCGGCGTTCCTCGGCCAGTACTACATCAGCAGCCCTGAACGCGATCTGCCGAGCGAGTTGATCGTCAACGTGGTTCATGAAGATTTTCCTGCGCTGATCGAAGGCATCCATACCTTGCGCGGTCGCGAGTTGGCGATCAGCCATCGGGTACGTGGTACCCGTGCGCGCTGGCAACAACTGGCCGTAACCAACGCCGAGCAAGCGTTGGGCGCGCGTCTGGCCAACCGTCAGCACACTGCCGCGCGGTTCGATGCACTGGCCGAGGTGCTGAATCTGGATGATCCGCCCCAACGCCTGGAATGCTATGACATCAGTCATTCCAGCGGAGAGGCGACGGTTGCGTCCTGTGTGGTGTTCGGGCCGGAAGGCGCGATCAAGTCGGATTACCGCCGTTACAACATCGAAGGCGTCACTGCGGGCGACGATTATGCGGCCATGCATCAGGCACTCACGCGACGCTTCAGCAAGCTCAAGGACGGGGAGGGAAAGCTGCCGGACATCCTGTTGGTGGACGGGGGCAAAGGGCAATTGTCTATGGCCCGTGACGTGCTCAACGAACTGGCAGTGCCGGATCTGATACTTTTGGGCGTAGCCAAGGGCGCCACCCGCAAGGCTGGGTTCGAAACGTTGTATCTGAATGATGCAGCGCACGAGTTCACTTTGCGCGGCGATTCGCCCGCATTGCACCTTATTCAGCAGATTCGTGATGAAGCACACCGCTTCGCGATTACGGGACATCGCGCCCGTCGCGGCAAGACTCGCCGAACCTCGACCCTGGAAGGTGTCGCAGGGGTAGGGCCGACACGCCGACGTGACCTGTTGAAACATTTTGGTGGATTGCAGGAGCTGTCTCGTGCAAGCATCGAAGAGATCGCCAAAGCCCCGGGGATCAGTAAAAAGCTCGCAGAGTCGATTTATGCGAACCTGCATAGTGAGTAGAATGCCCCTTCACCTCGTAGCCAGTTGTGCCGATGAATATCCCTAATCTGATTACCGTTCTCCGCGTCCTGCTCATCCCGATCTTCATTCTGCTGTTTTATTTGCCTTACCAGTGGAGTTACATGGCTTCTGCCTCGGTGTTTGCCTTCGCGGCCGCAACCGACTGGCTCGATGGTTATCTGGCGCGCCGACTGGAACAAAGCACACCCTTCGGTGCGTTTCTCGATCCGGTCGCCGACAAGCTGATGGTTGCAGTTGCTCTGGTCTTGCTGGTGCAGGAACACGGCAACCTCTGGCTCACGCTGCCCGCAGCGGTGATCATTGGTCGCGAGATCGTGATTTCGGCACTGCGCGAATGGATGGCCGAACTCGGCGCCCGGGCACAGGTTGCAGTGTCCAATCTGGGCAAATGGAAAACCGCTGCGCAAATGCTCGCACTGGTCATACTTCTGGCCCATCCAAAGGCTTTCAACTTCTGGGTCGTGCTCGGTTATACGCTGCTGATCGTATCGGCAGGGCTGACGCTGTGGTCGATGGTTCAATACCTCCGCGCCGCATGGCCGCACCTGAAGACGGATGTCGAAAAGAAATAAAAGTTTTTTGAATCAAGGGGTTGACGGGGCTTCTTAATTCTATAGAATGCGCCACACCAAGCGGGAATAGCTCAGTTGGTAGAGCACGACCTTGCCAAGGTCGGGGTCGCGAGTTCGAGTCTCGTTTCCCGCTCCAATTTGTACAGTGTTTGTTGTTGCGCTACTGACAGCGAATACTTTGAGGCCGAGTAGCAAAATGGTTATGCAGTGGATTGCAAATCCACCTACGCCGGTTCGATTCCGACCTCGGCCTCCACTATCAAAAACCCCGTAGATCAATGATCTACGGGGTTTTTTGTTGTCTTCGAAAAAGAGTGGAATTGCGCATCCTTCAACAAGATCACTCAGCCACGCACGCTCCGGTCTTTATATGGCTGGCACCTTCCACTGTCAGATTCGAGAAAAAGATACAGCCGATAAGCCGTGCGAACAGCGTCAGTGTCTCTGCCAGGTCAGGGTTATCAAACAGAACAGACCTCGAATCAAGAGCACAAAGCGCGCCCCATAGTCGTCCGTCCGGCAGGAAAACCGGAGCGCCGGCGTAGCTTTCAATTGAATATTGCTTCACTACGGGACGCGACGAAAGTCTTCCGTCCTGGCTGATTTGTGGAAGGAAGAGGGCTTGAGGATCCCTGCGAAACTCACTGCAAAGCGTAGTCTCCAGATCCAGCGTGTCGCCGACATTTATCCCCAGTTCGATCGGATCGTAGGCCGAACAGACTATCCATTCGGTTTCTGTGAATTTTGCGATGCCAGCGAAGCGCGTGCCGGTCAACCGGGTGACGAGCTGCAAAATATTGGTGGTCGCTTCGATTTCGGCGATTGCCGAGCGCTCCTCGGGGCTCAAAGACGCTTTGAGAACGGTGTCACTCATTTGCATTCGGTTAAATCTCCTGATTGCTTGTACATCCCTGAGCTGAGCTCTGGTGACGTTTAGTGGAAGTCAGCGCCTGTGAGGCGGGATGCGGTGTGAAAAAGGTAAGCGGGTTACATGCAGTCGCTGATTCCGGCGTCATCGTTTAGCTTAGACACCCCGGCGAGTCATGGGTTGCTTCTTCATGATCGCCAGCGCAGAAAAATCTCTGGCCCGTACAGCGGATGTAGTGGTAACCTTTTGATCTTGTTGGGTTTTAGCTTCGGTTTCGAGTTTGGTTAGCGCGTTTTTTCTCAAGCTTCAGCCTCAACTTCAAACACGCTACATAGCACAATGATTTAAATGGCTTTTTAGCTTTCATGGCCAGCAAGATTTAGTCTCGAAATCTGCCACTGCGAACTTGCTTCACCGGGATGTGATGTATATATTCCCCGCTCGGCTTTTCAAGCGGTCATCCTGTCTGGATCGCAACCGCAACGCTGAACCAATCAACACCGCGCTACCGCCCGAATGGCGAAACTGGTAGACGCATGGGACTTAAAATCCCCCGCTCGTAAGGGCGTGCCGGTTCGATTCCGGCTTCGGGCACCATCTTAAATCAAGGGTTTGCGGGCGAAAGCTGATGCAAGCCCTTGTTTATTTCTGGTCCGCTATTTTGGAGTTGGTCCGCAATTCACTTGGTAGGCATGACCTTTTTGCCTTTTCGATTGCGGATGTACTGCTCGGTCATAACCACCGTCGTATGCCCAAGTTGATCTCTGGCTTGCAGAATGTCACCGCTGGATTCTGCCTTGTCGGTACCCGCCTTGGCGCGCAAGTCACGCATCTGGAACTCAGCCTTCTGCACGCCGGCCGCCTCCCTGGCCAAGTCAAACCTCCTGCGCAACATCGCCACCGTCATCGGTGTGCCGTCCTCTGTAACGATCAGCCGCGTCGAGCGGACCTTGTGTTCTGATTTCCGGGACATGATTCGATCAATCAAAACCTTCAGTTCCCCCGTTATCTCGATTCGACGCTTCGCCTTTGTCTTGCCCTGCAGCACCCAAATCTGCCCGTCGCGCACGTCGCGCTCGTCCATCAGCCGGGTATCGGTCACCCGTTGCCCGGTCAGATAGGCGAGGTCCATTGCGTCCTGTAGGCCCACGTCTGCCTTGTCGTGCACACGCTTGAACAGCGCATCTTCGACATACGTGTCCCGCCCGGTTTCCTTGTTGCCCTTGATGCCCGCGCACGGGTTGGCAAGAGAGGTGTAGCCTTTATCCCTGGCGTAATTCCAGATGGCGCTGAGCAGTGCCTTCTCGCGGTTCGCGCGCACCGGCGCGGCCTTGCGCCATGTCAGGTACTGGCGTACGTGCAACGGCTCGATCGTTTCCAGCGGCGCGGGCGGGTCGTCGAAGAAAGCGATCAGATTCTTCAGCTCGCGCTTGTTGTCAGCCTGGGTCGCCGTGCCTTTGGTGGGGACGACGTCGACCATGTATTTTTCGGCGACGTAGCGGAACGTGATGACCTTGGCGACCAGATCGGTTGCGGTGCGATCACGCTCAAGCTTCGCGTACTCCATGATCGCCAAGCCGTAGTCGCTGCCCAGCGGAATTTCCTTGCGGTCCTTGCCGCCCGTGTCGTAGTAGTAGAACACTCGGCCGCTGGCTTTCTTGCGCTCCCGCAGCCTGGCGATCGAGCCGGGTTTACTTGGTCGTCTTCCCATGTCAGCTGGCCTTACGTGATTTCCATACGGGCTTTTCAGATTCAAATGCGCCGACGGCGGTGACCGCCATCGCGGTGACACTCGGCCAGCCGTTCACTTTAATCGTATGGCGAACGCCATTCTTTTTCAGGTTGAGGATCTGACCTGCCTTGGTTCGCGCGCCGGTGAGCTCGCAAACCTCCTCGTGGGATAGAAACTGGATGGTCATGTGATGCTCCATGCCGCGCGTGGCGGCAGAAGGTGGTGATGGGGTTAATCAGCTTGGTACCAGACTCCGCAGTCGACGCCTTCGGCTTTCAGGGATTTGTACATGGCCTGCACGCCGGCGTAGCGCCTGTTGCCCTGGCCATCGAACGGCGCGCCGAGGTGAAAGGCTCGAGCGTGGTACGTGCTGGCTGACTGCATCCAGCCGTGAAGGCCGGCATCGTGGAGCGTTTTTTCTCGAAGAAGGCCGACGCGGAGATACACCCGGTCGAGGTTCGCGGTACCGGCATCGTTCGGCGCAGCTGCTGCTGCGGCTTTACCTGCTTCGAGGGCGCGAGCGACTGCTGCCACAACTACCGGCAACTGTTCTTTTTTCATGAGTGCACCTCGCCCGCCGTACACCGGCAGGCTGTTGAGTTGGGGGAGGGGGTAAGCGGAGAGTGTTAGTGCGTTGTTTCCGAGCCGGGCTTGATGCTCTCGACGTGCTGCGCAATGGCGGCGAGCACCGCCATGGTGGATTCGCGGCCAGTCTCGGCCAGCATCCCGCCGCATGCCGCCGCGATGAATCCCGCAAAGGCTTGGGCTTTTTCTGGATGGTTGCCAAAGCCATCCATGGCGGTCGCCTCGTTGAATGTGGGAGCGAGAAGCAGCCAAAGCTCCTTCCCGTATTTCGTTGCGTCGCTCATCCGATCACCGCCTTTATGGTCAGTACCAATGGAAGCCAGAAGAAGAGGGTGCAGCCGAGTAAGCACTTGGTGATCATGGCGTCACCCGTTTGAACTCGACGACCCAGACCCATGGGTTGGCGTCCCAGTCGCCGCCGGTGGAATTCCACAAATTGCCGAAAGCGTGACGGGCCGTGTCGAGGCATTGCTCATTGCTGTTCGTCTTGTCCCACATCCACCCTGGCCGCTGCTGGTGTTTGCTGGCAGGGTATTCGCACTCGGTAGCGTCACGGACGCCCCGACCGCCGTGGAAGCAGACCTTGCCGTAGTCAGTGAAGAAACAGCCCTCGGCCTTGGCCTGCTCTTCGCTGATGTCCTGCAACCGCTCGACGCGGACGTCGGTGATCTCCAGCAGGATGCGGCAGGCCCAGCGCGGCATGTGAATGCTTGGTGTCCAGCCCGTCCAACCGGAATCTGCCGCTCCGCGAAATCCATGGTTTGGGTCTGGCTCGAGGCATCTGTAGGGATGCTCATGTGTGTAATGGACCGGCGGGTAGTCACCGTCCGCTCGGTAGATCGTTTGATAAGTGACGCCTGGAGGACCAGGAATTCCGGCCCGGCCTGGCTGTGAGTAGCGATCAATTACTTGGACCGGATGCACATCTTGCCAAGCCTCGCGCACCCACAACCGCTCGCCACGTCGGCCGTATGGGCAGGGTGCGAACTCTTCTAGCTCTTTGGCGCACTCCGCCTCGGTCGCTCCGAACACGCCGAAACCGTAGCGGGGGTCGCGCTGGGCAATGGCCATCCAGCGATGGCGCTCGCCGGCAGCAACGGTGGTGTCTTCAGTTGGAACCTGCCAACCCTTGACCGGCCGCCGCGTGACCGTCTTCCGTCCATCCAGAATGGCGCGCACCATCGGCGCCGAGAACAGGATCGGCCGTTCCTTTATTTGAGACATGGGTCGTCCTTGCCGCTATAGCGGCTGACTTTGAAGGGGGAGGGAGTTACTTCTGTTCGGAGTCGAGGCGGGCCAGCAGCTTCAGCTTGGCAACTTCATGATTGGCTTCGATAATTTGAGGGATGTACTTCGACTGGGCGCGCAAAAAGCCGTACATGTAGCCCGCCAAACCGCTGATGAATCCTGTGCAAATCACGGCCAGCGGCGCGTATTCAGGGCTCATGTTTTCAGCCCGAGGAAGCCAGCTTCCTTGAGTGCGTCAATAGTTCGCTGGTTATCGACTTCTGGTTTTGGGTTGAGCGCGGCAGCGATGCGCTCGCGGTAGGCATCGGTGAACCGATACGGGTTATCGACCAAGTGCTGCAGCATCCCTGACAGCTCTTCGTTCCGCTTCTCTGCCACCCGTCCATTGTCGAATTCAGCACGGCGTGACTGCTCAAGGCTGTGCAGTCGTTCGTCCCTCTCGTTCAGCAGCAGTTGCAAGGCGTCACGCTCGGCGGTGAGTCGCGCAACCTTGCCCTCATCAGGATGGGTATAGAGCAAGAATTCGCCGCCAATCGCCCGGCATTCATCCAACCATCCAGCGCGGACGAAGGACACAGCGTACTCGCCTTGCCCGCCCCAGAGCTTTTCAGCTTCCAACTTCATCACCGGCTGCGCATCCGTTTGCGGCAGTGCAGGGGCGGCGGCCATGGCCTCGAACCACATCTGCAAGACCCCATTCCCTTTCTTCCGCTCGGTCGTCATCGCGTCAAGAATCGATTGCGTAGGCTCAACCGGCACCAGTTTCCACTGACTGTTCATCCTGCAATCTCCATCGATACCAGATCATGGGCATTCACAACCTTCATGCCGAGGCGTTCAGCGATCAGCACTTCGAGTCGGGCGCCGCTTGAAGAGTGCCAGCCGGGAAGCCTGGCCACCGTGTCGCAGTCCATCAGCGCCTTGATGTCGCGACGCATGCACTCGCTCCAAGTCCCTCCGTCCGGGTTGAGCTCGGCAGGGTTGGTCACCGTGTAGCCGGCGGCGCGGAGCTGGGCGGTCATGGCGTGGAAAGCTGGGAAGTTGAGTCCGGGCAGGCCGGTCATAGGTCCAGACAAATATATTTTCGACTGCATGATCAATTCCTGTCTTAATAGCTTTGGTGATTTTGGAGCCGTTAATTTATGCCTACCGTTCCTATAGATGCTGAGTCCAGCTGGATAGCTTTGGCAGTAACCGGAATAGCAACTTTCCCTGTCGTGCCGCTGGGGCAAGGACCAGATGTTTATCTTGCGAAGCAGAGCGATTTAGAGCCAAGTCTGTCGGCTGGATTTAATGATGCTCTAGTAAAATCATTTTCGTCTTTTGGTATTGAGCTTTCACAAAAGATAACTTTGGGTGATCCGAAACTGATATTCATCCCAATGAAAGATTTGAGCGATCATGGGATTCGGATAGGTCTGATGGTGGCTGACATGTCGCTGTCGATATTTAACAGGAAGGTCTTTTCTGCCAAAGCTCGTTTGCTTTCCTGGAATCGCCAAGCCGGCCGTGCGGTAGGAGTCATATTAAAAGGTGGGGTATGGAGCCCGATCGAGGAAGAGCCGTCATCGTTCGGCCCTTTTTTGATCATGCCTCCGGACTATGATTTTTGGGACTGGTTCCTCGGAGAAACCATTCGAGGAAGGCTTGATCCTCTAGGAGTTGCACTAAGTAAATGCATGGATTGGCAGCGTGAATCCGAGTTTTCACCACATGTTGCGCACAAATTCGCCTTCAACTGGATCGGATTAGAATCACTACTTTCAAGTGATGAAAGAAATGGGACCGGCGTTTCGAAGCGATACTCAATGTTGGTCGGAGCGCCCGGAAAATATTACGCAGGGCTTATATATAAAGATAAGGAAAAACGCGAGTTCATGAGTAAGAATGCCAATCCTTGGGCGTCGCTCTGGAAGCAATCAATCAAAGATATGTATAGCTATAGGTGTGAAATAATCCATGAAGGTGGAACGGACTTAAGTTCTTCGACGATAGATGCTCACAAGTTGGATTGGTTTGTTGCTCTGACAGAGTTTCTCTGTAAGCGCGTTATTGCACTGATTGCGGAAGCGATGATTAGAGGAATAAAAACTGAGTCCCAGTTTTGGGATCACTTCGTGCTCGATTTCATTGCCTCAGAAGATAATGGGTGGGTGAAAACAGGAGTATTTCATGGTCGGCACGTGATTGACCATGACTGGCGCTCAGGACCTATTGCCAGGTTCTGATAAAAGCGAACTTAATGTACTTCATAGCGATAAGTGAGGCCGGTTTCCCGGCCTATCCTTTTACTTTGGATCGAAAGATCCGAGGCAAAGCGATGCGTTGGTGCCGATTTTTTCCTGAAGCACTGTCTTGAATTCCTGCGCGATGTCTTCCCGCTGCACCTCTTCACCGACCCAGCGCAGCTTCAACGCTGGCACTGCGCCGCTGGTGATGACCGAGATCCGTAGGTTGATTTGTTGCTCGGTCAGGCCCTCGAACGGGATAGTGCTGAAGAGCAGTGCAGCCGGCAGTGTTTCTTTACTGCGGGCTTCGATCTGATCCATAGCGCTACGGCTGGCGCTGGTGTCGCCGACGGTGTTTTCGGATTCGCTGGTCGCTTTCACGGTGATGGTGCGCACCGCAGCGATGGCTCGGGCGACAGGAATCGCTTTACCTTCGTCATCCACTGGCGTCAGGTACTGGTGCCAGTCCTCGATCCAGTCGCTCAAATCCTTCTGCGTCATTGGTCGGCCGCCAATTGACTGAGCAGCTTTGTATCCGGCCGATGCCTTGAGTTTCAGCACCGCGCGATCGTCTGCGTGCCCTGGCTCCGCATCGGTCCCCAGGTTGAACAGCAGCGTGCAGGTCATTTCGTCCTGGTCGATGAAGCCTTTGGCGGTTGCGATCGCGCGGTCGGCGACGTAGGCGCTGAAGTCGGCCAGCGAGTGAGTGGAGTAGATGCCGCGGAAACGACTGCGGCCGGTCTGCCATTTCTCCAAGCTGACGATCTGGCAGCCATCTGGAAGAACGACGGTGGGGGTCAGGGTTTCGAGGCTTTTGCCGCTTGCTTCGAGAGCAGTATCGGTGATGAGCTGGATCGCATCTTTGGTCAGGGACATTCTTCAGTTCCTTGTGAGTGGGGTGGAATCAGGTGCGGGGTTTGATGGGGGCTTCTTCACGGGTGAAGAGCTGGTCGTGCTTTTCAGCGAACAGAGTGATCTTGCCGCCAGAGCCGACGTGCATTGGCGTATCCAGGCTGGTGTTCTCGCTGCGCGTACCACGCTTGGTCGGAACCTTGTAGTCGAGCTTGTGCTTGATCTTCACCTGGCTGGATTCACCGATCTGGCTGAAGTCCAAGGTGATGACCAGCTTGCCGGCCTTGCCGTGGTCAACCACACCGGCCGCTACTTCGGAAAGGGCATGGCCGATCTGGCTGGCGAAGGCGCCGCCGTTCAGCTCTTCGAGGAACTCGGCGGTATCAGTTGGGGTGGACATGGTTTTTTCTCCGGGTTGGCCAACAGGCCGCTGGGGGGAAGGTAGAACTGCGATTGTCGAAGGCGCTGCTGCACCTGCTTGCTGATGCGCTTCGTGACTTGAATTTGAAGCCGTTCTCACTGGCGATCAGGCGGGCGCGCTTGTGGTCGATGCCCAGTGTCTCGGCGGCCTTGTTCAGCGATGTGCCGGACAAGGCGAGCTTCTTCAGGCTGGGCGCGAGCTTCTTGCGCTCGGTGCGCAGGCGGTCGTGGTAAGCGCTGGAACCCAGCTTGGGGTCACCGGTGACGCCGGCCGGGATTTCCTCAACCGCTTTGCCGGAGCCGAAGAACTGATCCATCTGGCGGTTCAGGTCTTCGATGATGCTGTCCCGAGGGTTGGGCAGTGGCACGCCGATCACTGGACACCTCCCGCTGGCCGGTTGGCCTTCTCTTCGAATTGCATTGCGATGTCATACGCCGCCTTGAAGGTTTCACGGAAGGCGCGAGTCTTGCCGCTGCTCAGGTCGATGACCCGATACATACCGCCGCTCTCGCCGGACACTTGGAAGCGAACCTTCTTTGGTGGCATGACCTGGTCAACGCGCTTGAAGAACTCCAGTCGCGCGGCGTGGGTTTTCTGGAGCAGCACACCGAGCTCGTCGATGCGTTCTTGAAATGATGGATGCATGGCAGATGCCTCGGTGGGTTAGGCGGTAGCTGGAACGGCTTCGCGAAAGCGCGACGGGCTCCAGTCGCAGGATTCGTCCGCCGGGATGTGGCCGAACATCGCGCTGCAACGCTTGACGTGCACGCAGTCCCCGCAGGTCTTGCCTTCCGGCAGGTTCATCTGGTCGGCGTTATCTGCCGACCGTGGAAAGGGCGCTCGTTGCTCACTCATGGCTGACTCCGTGGGATTGGGTTGCGTGTATTCGTCAGCACTCTGTGCCGAATGCTGGTTGCCGTTGGGCGCAGGGGGAGAGTGCTGACGGATAAAGGCGGGCGAAGAAAAGGCCCAACTGGACGGGAGGGCCTTTTGTGTAGCAACAGATGCAGTGATTCTCGGGTTCCGGTGTTTTTGGCGGGACCGATCAGCGCCAGAACGCTGCGACCCCGGCGATACATCGCCACCGCTCACGGTGTGCACGTTGCGGATCGGTTTGCAGCGCGATAGAGCAGGGCGGTTCTGGCCGCACATGCGCAAGCGCTGCGCCGATCAGTATGATCAGGAGCATGTTGATCTCCGGTTGATTGCAGGTGTCCAGCGTCTGCTGGGTTGGCGTCCGCATCCCGCTGCCCACTCAGTGAATGGGCAGAAGTGATGCCTACTGGATGGCTCTCAGCTCGCTACGCAGCACCCAGTTGCCGGACGCTTTCACCATGCAGCCTACGAATGGTGCGTACTTGGTTTCGCGATCGGTTTGGTAGCCGTAGTAGGAGCAGACGCCGCGCTTGAAGATGCTGCTGATGAGAAGCCCTGCGACCAAGAGCACCCCGAGGATGATCAAGGCCTGGCGCAGCCGCTTGCTCACGCTTCGATACCGAAGTCTTTCAGGCGCAGGCCGAGCTCATTGCCGATCTCGGCGAGCACCTTCATCTCTTCGGGGCTGATGTTCCCGTCGCCTTCGGCCACCGTGAGCATGTTCACGAAGACTTCTTCGGCGTCCGCCGGGTTGTTTTTGATGTCGCGAATCTCGCGCAGGATGTTCATGCGACCGAGACGGAAACCCGCCTGCAACTGTTCGGTGAACAGGTTAACGGTGCTGGTGATCTCGGAGCCGAAGTGTTCGAGGGCCTTGTTGGCGCGGATCTGGATGTCGATCTGAGCCGCTTCGTTCTTGCTGATCTCGCCATCCGATGCCGCAACCAGCAGGCAGCCGCCGACGATGGCTTGCATCAGGTCACGATTTTCCAGTTTCTTGACTGCGCGCTTGGCGCCGAACAGCTTTTTACCGATACCGAACATGGGTGATTCCTCTGGGGTTGGGTTACATCCCGCTGCACCCTGTCGCCAAGGTGCAGCAGCGATGATCACTCGGCCTTCAGAGCTGCAACGGCAACGCGGTAACCAGCTGCCACGCCGTCGTTGTAATCAGCTTCCTTCCAACTGCCCTCACGCCGTTGAATTACGGCGTTGTCCTCGCACTGTTGAGCGTGCTGCTCGAGCTTCGCGATTGCGTCTTCGTACTTCATGGTCGGTCACCTGTTGGTTGTTTTCCCAATGCACCCGTCACCAGGTGCATCAGTGAAAAATTCCGTGTCCCTTCGGCGCTGCTGGCGCGGTACGGGCTCATTCAAATTTTTCTTCCGACCGCGACACCGTCCGCCGGATAACTGATTCGGGGCTTTACGCTGCGCACCCTGGGACAGTTGCCATCCCTCTGAATCGTTGAGGCCGATTCATCGCTGCCTTGTTGAGGCCGGTGGTTATCCGGCGGTGAAATTAATTTAGCTTCTAGCTAAAGATGCGTCAATAGCTCACAGCTAAATAATTTAGCTTGGGGTGAAACTTTGCCTTGGGAAGGTAGGAGGGGGCGTTTCGACGGAGGGGGCTTTTGCATTGTGCTAACTGTCGCTATGCTGCGACATGAATACTGTACGAATATACAGCACTGGAGCAACGACACATGGCGCGCCCACAAAAGCAGAAACAAGAACGCACCCCTATGTCCGGAATAGAGCGCCTGAGTTTGCGGGTCTCGAACATGATCAATCACCCGATCGCGAAATTGAACCGGACGGTGACAATCCATCGGCTGGATACGGACGGGGACAGGGAATGGGATGAGGTGATGAATGTGCTCTCGGAGGTCGACGGCATCGATATCATTTTCAACGACGACGCCGAATCGGTCACGTTACGGTGGGAGGCAGCCTCAGATAACGATGCGCAGGTAGAAATGAATGACGAGCTGGAGGCATTAGAGGAGATAGCGCCTTTTTAAAGGCGAAAAAAAAGCCCGCTGGGTAGCGGGCTTCTTGTGCTGATTCACGCCTTTCGCGCGTTCCAGATCAGCAGCACCTTTGCATGAATGTTGACGTCGTCGATCCTTGCGGTCTGGTTTTCGTAGTGCTGATTGTCAGAGATCAATCTGTAATGCTCTTCGTCTAACCGCATGACTCGCTTGATATAGAGCTCTTGGTGCCAGGTCATCAAATATATGCCCTCACCAACAAACTCGTTGACGCCCCGATCGACGATGACAAGGTCTTTGTCGTTGATGGTTCCTTCCATCGACTGTCCCCATCCCGTAATCATCGCCAGAGCGTTTGCGGCGGTATACGTCACTCCTTTTTCTCGAAGGATCTCCTCCCTAACAACGAGATTGCGAACGGCCTCGTTGTATTCCGGGGGAACCTGACCATGTCCCATAGCAGCACGGACATCGTATTGAGGGATCAAAATTTCTTCGCTTGTAGGGCGAAGCCGGGACAGGTTGCTCGAAATGACGTGCTCAGGTCCATCGTCCGGCTCTTCTGCAGCTGCGACGATACGGTCCCTGGCCTCAACCGATAGCCCCTTCACCTTGGCGAGCATCCGCTTCACCTGGTCCGCGGCGGAAGCTGCCTTTGCAGCCACGTCCGCGGTTTCCTCTGCGGGTTCCGCGCCCTTGGCAATCACGCCAACATCGCCAGGTATCGAGTCAAACCAGCCCCGCGGAAGTTTCTCGATCGACTCGATGCGCCGAGCAACGTCATCCCCAAGGTTCTTGGCGGTTTTATCCGACAGGATCTGACTTAAATGCGCAGGGGCCATCCCCCAGCGCTCTGCGCAGGCGCCTTTTCTTTGGTCGCCAATCAGCGTGATCAATTGGTGTTTGCGAATCGCATAAATATCCATGCGGCCAAGGATGACAGCGTTTAGCTCAATGCTAAATGTGCTCACAGCTAAATATTCCTTGCTCCAATGTTAGCCCTAAGCTAAATTTCTCCTACGTTTCAGGAGATTCCTTATGAATGACCATCTGCGCGACTGGCTCGCAAACGCTGCTTCCAGCCGCCGTGAAGAAGTTGCCGCTGCCGCTAAAACCACCGTCGGCCATCTCTGGCAGCTCGCGGGTGGTCACCGCAAAGCTTCTGCCGAACTTGCTGAGCGCTTGCAGGATGCCTCTGGAGGCGAAATCACCATCGCCGGCCTTCGTCCCGATCTCGTCGAGCTTGCCCACAAGGTTTTGCTCGGCGCTGCTTGATCTATCGCCCTGAGAAACATTTTGCAACGACTAATGGCATGCAGCCACATAAACAAGATTGAGGTTTTACGGATGCAAGATTTTCTGAAGGCCTGCGACGACGTGGTTGATGAAGCCAATACCAAAGAGCTGGCCACGCTTATGAATATGCCGCCGGTGAGCCTGCTCCAGCGGGCGAATGCCAACTACGACGGCGCGTGGTTTAACGCGAAGCATCTGTACGCATTGCTTCTACATACGCAAGACATGCGACCTCTGGCAGCTCTGGCTGGCGAGTTCGGGTACTCGATCGTGAAGCATGACCAGCCTGTTGCGCTGGGAATTCATGAAGCGCTTGGCCGCGCAACGCTGGAATTCGCTGAGGTTACCGTCGAGACGCACACGGCAATGGCTGATGGGCGGGTCGATCAGGTAGAGCGTGCCCGGATCTTGAAAGAGATAGGCCAGGCGGAAGAAGCACTGGCTCAGCTGAAGGCATCGGTAAAAGTCGCCTGAACCGCAGGCATAAAAAAACCGCCTGGCAGGGCGGTTCTTTCAACAACTTGTAAAACACAGTGGGGCCATTATGAACACGAACACCACCCCCGGCAATACCCCCAGTGTCGCGACACATTTCAGTAACTCGCAAAACGTGTCGCGACACATGTCATCGCGTGAGATCGCCGAGCTTATCGGTAGCTCTCACGACAACGTGCTGAAAACCATCCGATCACTGGTTGCAAGGGGTGTCGTTTCTTCAAACGACACCCCCTATATCCATCCGCAGAATGGTCAGGTCTATCGCGAGTTCCTGCTGTCTCAGCGTGACACTCTGGTCGTTGTATCCGGCTACAGCGTCGAGCTGCGCGCTCGCATTATCGACCGCTGGCAAGAGCTGGAAGCACAGGCCGGTCAGTTTCAGATCCCGGCCACCTATGCCGAGGCGCTGCAAGCCGCAGCCGATCAGGCGAAGGACAACCAGACACTGCGACTGGTAATTCTCGATCAGGCGCCGAAGGTTGCGGCAATCAATCGCCTTGCCGCTGCCGGCGGCGCGATCTGCATCACCGACGCTGCAAAGCATCTGCAGATCCAGCCTTCGAAGCTGTTCGCGTGGATGGAGCAGAACCGGTGGATCTTTCGCCGCCAAGGCTCCGGCCGCTGGACTGCTTACCAGCCACGAATCACATCAGGGTGCATGGTCCACAAGGTGACCGCGCTCAAGCCTGACCCAGAAACCGGCGTGGAACGCGCTGCTTTCGATCCTCTCGTTACCCCGAAGGGCCTTGCCCGTCTGGCCGAATTCAATATCGGAGCTTCGCTGTGAGCGTTCAAGCAATGTCATGGGCGCTCGGTTTGCCCACTCAAGTTCTCAAAGACTCCAGCGCTCGGCACGTGCTGCTGTGCCTAGCCAACTACGCCGGGTCGAACGGCACTGGCGCTTTCCCATCTGCTACCACCCTGGCCGACGACACCGGTCTGTCTGAGCGCACTGTGCGTTACAAACTGGACGATCTGGAGAAGTCCGGGCTGATCAAGAAGGGCAATCAGGCCATCGCCGCCGTACACATCGACCGTCATGACCGCCGCCCAGTCGTTTACGACCTTCAACTATCGCGGGGTGCAAATCCTGCACCCCGTTCTGAGCGGGGTGCAAATGACGCAACGGGGTGCAACTCACAACAGAACGGGGTGCAGCCTGAGACAGAACGGGGTGCAGTGGCTGCACCCAATACGTCACTTAACCATCAGGTAACCGAAGAGCAGCTGCAGCAGCGCGAGATCGATTCCGCTGTCTTCGAGCAAGACCGGGCCGCCGTCGAATCGCAAGACGACCGCCAACGCTTCGCCATGTTCGCCACCTGGGCTCCGAACGAGAAGGCGCTGTCGGATCAGATCGCAATCGCCGGACTTCCTGCCGATGCGGTTCCTGACACGGCGATCCGGGCGTTCATGGGGTTCTTCGTTGCCAAGCCTGCGACCGTTGATACCTCGGCAGGCTGGTGCTACCGGCTGGTGCAGTGGGTCAAGCGCGAACGCGTCAAGGCATCGGGGCAGGGCAAGACGCCTGACTTCGATGACACAAGCTGGGCGAACGATCTGGGAGACCTGTGATGGAGAACAAGAAACCACGCAGCACCGAACAACTGCTCAGCACGATGGGCAATCTTCCGCCGGTAACTCTCGTTCAGCCGAAGCAGTTGCCGCCGGGCACCGCCGATGTGGTGAACTCGCTGTTCAAGGAATTGCAGGCGATTTTCCCGGCTTGGAAACAGGCTTGGCCGGACGATGAAGCGCTGAAGGCTGCAAAGCGCAGCTGGATCAAGGCATTCCTTGTGGCCGGGATCAATCAGCTGGAACAGATCCGCTACGGCCTGCAGAACTGCCGGCAGATCGGCGGCGACTTCGCCCCAAGCGTCGGCAAGTTCATCAAGTGGTGCCAGCCCACCCCCGAGATGCTCGGCATTCCATCGCATGACAAGGCGTTTCGCGAAGCGCTGGAGAATTCTCACCCGAGTCGTTTCGGCGCGCGCACCTGGTCCCACGCTGCGGTGCGCCATGCTGCTCTCCAGTGCGAGATGCATAACCTCGGTGATCTGATCCCGGAGAAGGCGAGTAAGGTTTTCGACCGAGCTTACGACATCACCATCCGTCGTCTCGTCCAATGTCTGCCGCTCGAGGATATCGCCGTTGGCATTGGGCACGACGGCAGCAAGCCACCGATCGAGCGGGCAAACGAACTCACCGAACGAGTAGCGCAGGCGCAGGTCGCGCGGATGGGCATTCCGGCCAACGGCCAGGCTGCACGTGAGCAACTGCTGCGACGTCTCGGCCTAACGCCATCGGCTCGGGTCGTCGGGGGTGCCGCCCATGGCTGATTCCCGCCTTGCCCCGGTTGATCCTTCGGATTACCGCTACGCCGTCCACAGCTGCGGCTACAAATGGGACCTGACTTGCTCGCCTGACCGCGCCGTCGCGCTGTTCGCTGATTCGGCTGCCGCCATCAGGTTCGGTCAGTCGATGTGGCCATCCACTTGCGAAGTGATCGACATCACCACTGGGGAGCGGGTATGCGCGTGACCTCGAAGAAACTCCGGGCTTCGGCGAACGGCCAGGACTGCACGCTGCGCATGCCCGGCATCTGCAACCACAATCCGGAAACCACCGTGCTCGCGCATCTGCCTTGCGGGCAGAAGGGCATGGGCATGAAGGGCTTCGACACTGTGGCGGTTTACGCATGCAGCGCCTGCCATGACGTTATGGATGGCCGTGCGGCGGGCGAGATCGATTGGTCGGACGTCCCGCGCGCGATCGCCGAAACCCACGAAGCCCTGATCAGGGCAGGAATTCTCACCGTGAAGGGGGCCGCATGATCGCCTTTCTGGAAAACAATCTGCTCCACTTCTATTTCGGTTCGCTGCTGATCCTCTTCGTCGCTTGCCTGTGGGGCATTTGGCGGCTGACCCGACGTGCACGCATGGCGCGTGGTGAGCGCGTATGAAGGCATTTACCCCAAAGCTGTTCAAAGCGAAAGTCGTACGCGCGAAGCCAGTCGACCGGGAAGGGGTGGAACAGGCCGGGCTGATGCGTGAGCTTGAGCTCTGCTTACCGGCCGTGTTCGATCTGATCTATCACGTCCCGAACGGCGGGCACCGAGTGAAGGCGGTGGCAGCCAAGCTCAAAGCCCAGGGCGTTAAGGCCGGTATTCCGGATCTGGTGCTGAACATGGCGCGCGGTGGCTACTTCGGTCTCTATATCGAATTCAAGGCCACGCCGCCAAACGACGCCCCGGTGTCGCCGAGCCAGCAGGAGCGGCTACGCAAGCTGAACGAGCAGGGCTATCTCGCCATCGTGTGCCGTGGGCACTTCGACGCGATGGAGCAGATCCGCGCCTACCTTCGACTCGCTCCTACTGTGGTGGCTGCATGAGCCAGAGCCTGCTGACTACGTTTTCCGACGCCGAGATCCGTCGCCAATCGTCGAACATCGATATCCGTGACGTGCGTGACGCGCGCTTCCCGGGCGTTTACTTCCGCTTCCACAACAACCGCGACCGCGGCACCTGGTATCTGGTGGTTGGTAAGAAGTGGGAGAAGATCGCCGGCTTCCCCGAGCTGCCTGTGAAAGGGCTCATCAATGCACTGCCTAAGATCCGCGAGCGTCTGGCGGTTGACCCGAAGGCTTCGGCCGCAGCCGGTACTCTGCAGACGGTTGGACAGCTGCTCGACTGGTTCACGGCGCGGCAGGCCGTCGACCGCAGCCTTTCGGGCAAACGCCGGTCCACCAACACCTCGATCATTGCGTGCCACCTCAAGCCCAGGCTCGGGCAGCTGCTCGTGGAAGAAGTCGACCGCTTCACGCTGGACAAGGAACTGATGTGGCCCATGCAGGCCGAGTTCTCGTTGTCCTATGTTCGGTTGATGTGGGGCGTGATCGTGGTGGCGTTCCGGCAGGCCGAGAAGTTGCGGATGATCAGCGCGAACCCGATCGCCGGCTTCAAGTTCACCGACTTCACCAAGGCGAAGATCCAGCCGAAGCCATCCCGCCTGCGCGCCGTTCAGCTCGAGGAAGTCATTGATCAACTGGCCGCGGGCTTCGCCCGTGAGCCGCAGGATTGCATGCTGGCCTTGATGATGCTCTGCCATGGCACGCGGGTCGGCGAGACCCGCATGGCTCGATGGTCGCACCTGACCCTGGGCGAGCAGGGCGAGTGGTTCATCCCTGCCGAGAACACCAAGACCCGCTGCGAGCATCGGCTGCCCCTGACCCATCAAGTCTGCGCGCTGCTGGAGCGGTACCGGGACTGGCAGGCCGGCAAGGGCTACAAGGGTGCTTTCGTGTTCCCGGCACGTGGCGGTGGTTGCCTCAGTGACAGCCAGGCCTGTGCCGTATTCGCCCGGTTGGGTCAGGGTGAGTGGACAAGCCACGACCTGCGCAAGGTTGCCCGCACCGGTTGGACTGATCTGGGTGTCGACTTCCTGATCGGCGAGATGCTGGTGAACCACACGATGACTCGCAACGTCCAGACCTACATCCACACATCTGCCGAACTGCTCAAGCGCGAAGCCCTGAGCAAGTGGCACGAATGGTTAGACGGGAAAGGCTTTAGCCTGATTCATCGCTCGACTATGACCAGAAACGGAAATTCGCAGAATGCCGCCGAGGCCTTGAATGGCGCGGCTTCTAGCCAAATCACGAAACCATAAAAGGCGAGGTTTAAAAATGGATAAAAAGCAGCATGGCCCCGCTTTTGTGCGTCGCCAGATCCCGATGACAGAGTGCCCCTCGTGCCATGGCGCCGGCCTGATCCAAGGCGTTTTCCATCAACTCGAATGCATCGGCTGCCACTCGTCAGGTCTCGTTCATGCCGAGACGCTGGAGCCGCTTTTGATCGAGGACCTGGTGGTGCAACTCGGCTTGAAAGTGCGAAACCTGTCATCGCAACTAAAGGCGCTCAACTGCTCGCCACTCAGTTCTGAGGCCAAGCACTACCAGCAAACCAATACACGCGGCGCAGGCCGCTCGACTTTCCGGGGGGATTGAGCGATGGGCATCTATAAAGACGTGATGGGCACTCTGGTGCGCGTGCTCGCCGCTGACAACATCGACAACAGCACCAAGCAGTCTTGGCAAAAGCTGATCGATGCCGATCTGCGCCAAGGCGGCAATGGCAGCTCCCTATCACCCCGCGACAAGTTCGATTACGACTGCTGCCTCTATGCGCTGCTGCACCGTCAGCTTGATCCCGCGCAGTGGGACGTCCTAGTTGCGAAGTATTCGACGCACAAGGCGAATAAGTTCGCCGCGATTGGCCGTCTGGTCGCGCGCATGACCTCGCCAGCGCCCCAGCTGTTCATTTACAAGGCTCTCACAGCGTGGGCAATTCCGAAGCTCAAGGGCGTGCAGGTGGGGAAGCGGTCGACTGACATGATCGTGCTGCCGGCTGAGTTCTACGACATGAACACCTGGGATCTGGCCGGCTCGCCAGAGCGCACTCGGCGCAACTGGCGTGGTGGAATTCACAAGCGACTTGAGCAGCTGGAAGAGGCTGCGGTGATCCATGCCACCGAGATTTTCGACCGGGAACAAATCTTTGTAGACGCCGCTTGACCATGATGGCCACTTGGCCGTAAATTAACCCCATCATGTCGATCTTGCGCGTTATGAGAGACGACACACGAAGCCCCGCCACCGAGCGGGGCTTTTTCGTTTTCGGGCATTGCCCAGGCCGCGCAGGCCTCTTTTATTGATGGAGCGGCACATGGCTGAGCCGAGCACTGGCGCACTCGCTGTAACTGGTGTGGTCGCCAGCCTTGGCTTGGGTGCAGCTTTCCCCCAGATCGACCTGTCGGCACTTGTTGGAGCATTCGGCGGAGCGTTTCTCTTCGTCGTCGCAGCGGACGCCATGCCAACTTGGCGCCGCATTGGTTATCTCTTCGCCGGCTGGATCGGCGGTTATTTCGGCGCTGCCGAACTCTTGGGGCTCACCTGGACCAAAACAGCGGGATTCAGCGGATTCGTCTGTGGCGCGATATGTGTTGCAGTCGCAACCGGCATCCTCGAATGGATGCACACAGGCATCATGCCGCGCTGGCTGCAATGGTTCTTCCGCCTCCGGGCACGGAAGGAGAGTTAAATGGCTGCTGTCATTCAGGCCGCACTTTGTGCGGTCATCTTTACCATGATCGGGTTGCGCTACAGCCCCTATCCCAACTCACGCTACAAGCTCTCGATCTCGCTGATCGCTTGGGCTGCGTGTGCTGTAACCGGCATGCAGTGCGTGAGTCTGGTGGGCCGCATGGTGATCGAGGGCGAGTTCGCTGACGCGTCGTGGTTCAACACTGCTTTCTATGGGTTGGCTGCTGTTCTGGTCTGGCGTGCCCGCGGCAACGTCGCTCGCATAGTGCAGGTGGACTGAATGGCTACTTGTAGTGGATGCGCCGCCCGGCGCGAATGGATCAACAAGATGTCGAGGCTTGCATATGAACGAGCAGCAAAACTCTTTGAGCGTGGTGACGATCGTGCCCCCGCCGAATCAGAAGCCCGGCAGCGCCCAGTTAGCTCAGGGCACCAAGGTAATGCTGAGCGACGGCAGTGAGCTGACAGGCGTTACTGCGGTCACGCTTACTGCAAGCGCCGGCGGTGTATGGCAGGCGACTATCACGCTGCTCCCGCGGATCATTCAGCCGGTGAGCGCCGATGCTGAGTTCGTCGAGGCAGATCTCGTTGATCTGGATGTAACACCTCTGGGTTCAAAGACCCGCGTGTTCACCAAGGTTTCGGTATGAGCGAGCAAGTAAGCTGCTTATTGGTCGAGATCCTCGGCGAGCAGAAGAAACAGACGGCGCTCCTCGAGCAGATCGCCAAGCAACAAATCCTGATGATCGAAGTGCTGGCGGACGAGCAGGGTGAACAAGACCCGGACGCCGCACCATCGACCTACATGGACGGGAGCAAGGTGACCTGATGGCCAAGATACCCAGCCTCAAGTCCAGGCTTACACCTGTAGGGGTTCGCCAGATGTCCACGGTAAACCCGGACAGTTGGCGAACCGGCAAAGAAACATCAGCCCAGCGTGGCTACGGATACAAGTGGCAGAAAGCCAGACTCAATCACCTCGATCTTAATCCCCTCTGTGCGTATTGCGAGAGTGAAGGGCGGGTAACGGCTGCGACGGTGGTCGACCACAGCACTCCTCATCGCGGCGACATGACGATCTTCTGGGATCGGAGCCACTGGGTTTCGCTATGTGCCCACTGCCACAGCTCGACCAAACAGAAAGAGGAAGCCCAGGGGTTCTAACTCAGGAAAGACAATGCAACCGATACCGGACCTTGATGGCTACTTCGCCAACGAGGACGGGGAAGTTGTGTCCGTAAGGTCGGGGCAAGGCAGGCTGATCAAGTCCAGGGTGCGTGACGGTTACAAGGCCGTGACGTTGAGCGTCAAGTTCGGGGGCAAGAGGCAGCGTCACCGCTTCGAGGTCCACCGACTGATACTCAAGGCGTATGGCGGGCCACCACCATCTGCTGCGCATGAAGCCCGGCATCTGAATGGTGACTCACTGGATAACCGTCCCAGCAACCTTGCATGGGGGACGAGGCTCGAGAACACAGCTGATGCGATAAGGCACGGCACGCTCGGACCTGGCATGCGATCAAGGCGCAGAAAGCTGACCGACCTGCAAGTTCTTGAGATCAGGCGCAGGCATGGGGCTGGTGAGCAAAGCGCAGACCTCGCCCGCGAGTTTGGGGTGTGTCGCGAATACATCCCTCAGCTCGTCAGCGGGAAGGCCTGGAGCTGCCTTCCGCTGGCCGCTGCCTATGAAGCACGCCAGTGACGTGCATCAAGGGGGGAGGGGTGCCCTCAGAGTTCGGAGCTTTTCGACTCTAGACCACTCCCCCTCTCACGCGCGACTTTTTTCCCCTTTTTAAAGGTTTTTGTTAATGGCGTTAACAAATAAAAAACGCCGTTTTGTCGAATCAAAGGCTTCTGGTGCCTCGAATCGCGAAGCGGCGGAAGCCGCTGGATACGCGGCCGCTAGCGCTTCTGCCGCTGGATCCAGACTTGCAAAAGACCCCGATGTTGTTGCTGCCCTGGAGAAGTTAAAGGCCGGCCAGAATGTTAAAGGCTCGCCACCCGCGACCGACCTCGGCAATGACCCATCAGACGGGGACAGTGAGGACTTAGCCGAACTCCCCAATACGGATGATCCGCTCGTGTGGCTGCTGGCTCTGATGAATGAACCCAAGGCGAAAATCTTCGACCGTCGCAACGCCGCCCAATCGGCACTGCCGTATTTCCACGGTAAGAAGTCCGGCATGGGTAAGAAAGAACAGAAGCTCGAGGATGCTGCAAAGGTTGGAGCGAGCAGCCGTTTTGGTTTGCGCGAACGTCATCTGAAGGCCGTTAAATGAAAACATGGACCACCGCCTGCCCAGAGTGGGAAGACCGTATTGTGCAGGGTCAGTCGCTGGTCCCGCTTGCGCCAATCTTCCCCGATCAGGCCGAGGATGCGCTGGACGTGTTCGGCAATCTCCGGATGGTCGATGCTGACGGCAGCCCGTTGATGGCTGATACCTGCAGGGCGTGGGTTCTAGACCTGGTGGCCGCGCTATTCGGCGCGTACGACGCAGAGGCCGGCCGTCGGCTGATCACCAATTATTTCCTGATGGTGAGCAAGAAGAACGGAAAAAGCACGATCGCCGCCGGGATCATGCTAACCGCGCTGATCTTGAACACTCGACCATCAGGAGAGTTCCTGATTCTGGCGCCCACGAAGGAAGCTGCCGACAACGCCTTCAAGCCGATCAGGGACATGATCGATGCCGACGATGACCTCAAGGCAAGATTCCATGTGCAGGAATACAACCGAATCATTACCGACCACCTGAACAAGGCAAACTTGAAAGTTGTCGCTGCCGACTCCGCGACGGTCACCGGCAAAAAAGCTACCGGGGTATTCATCGACGAGCTTTGGGAGTTTGGGAAGCAAGCTAAGTCAGCGAAGATGCTCGTGGAAGCGACGGGCGGACTGGCTTCTCGGCCCGAGGGCTTCGTATTTTACTGCACTACACAATCGGATGAGCCGCCGGCTGGAGTTTTCAAGGCGAAACTCGACTACGCCAGAAACGTCCGCGATGGAAAAATTGTGGATCGTCGATTTCTTCCGGTGATCTACGAGTTCCCGCAAGAAATGATCAAGCAGGGCGATCATCGCGACCTGGCTAACGCTCATGTCACCAACCCAAATTGGGGTCTGTCCGTCGACCAGCAGGTCATTGAGCAGAAATACCAAGAGGCCCAAGCGGAAGGTGAAGGCGCCATTCGCGGGTTTCTCGCAAAGCACCTTAACGTAGAGATCGGGTTGGACCTTCGCTCTGATCGCTGGGCTGGCGCCGACCACTGGGAGGCCGCTGGCGACAAGTCGCTGACTTTTGATGAGTTGCTCAAGCGCTCCGAAGTGATTGTGGTAGGGATCGATGGTGGAGGGCTGGATGACCTATTGGGCCTCAGCCTGATTGGTCGCGAGCGAGAAACGCGGCGGTGGCTGCACTGGTCGCACGCCTGGGCCCACAAGATCGCGCTGGATCGTCGTAAGGACATTGTTTCAAACCTACTCGGCTTCGAAGCGGATGGCGACCTGACCATTGTTGACCGCCCTGGCGATGATGTTCTGCAGGTGGCTGACATCATTTGCGAAGTGCGCGATGCCGGTCTTCTGCCAGACAAACAGGCAATTGGTGTCGACTCGGCTGGTATTGGCGACATCATTGATGAGCTGACTACGGAAGAGCGCGGCATCACGATGGAGCAGATTGTTTCGATCTCCCAGGGCTGGCGGCTCAACGGGGCAATCAAAACCACTGAACGCAAGGTCGCCGGCGGCGAGTTTGTTCACGGCGGTACGCGGCTAATGGCCTGGTGCGTTGGTAACGCCAGAACGGTCGCGGTTGGCAATGCGATTGCGATCAACAAGCAGGTAAGTGGGTCGGCGAAGATTGACCCGCTGATGGCTACTTTCGACGCAACGACGCTCATAGCGCTGAACCCGGTGGGTTGCGGCGATCTTCAGGGCTTTTTCGACAATCCAATTATGGTGGGGCTTTGATGGCGCGCGAAAAGAAACCCGGGCGAATCAAGGCCGCTCTTCAAGACTGGCTTGGTGTGCCCATCGGATTAAAAGATGGCGCGTTCTGGAAGGAATGGTTTGGTAGTTCGGTCAGTGGTCAGCATGTGTCGGTCGACAAGGCGATGCAGCTGTCCACGGTCTGGGCTTGCGTGCGACTGCTCTCGGAATCCGTCTCGACGTTGCCACTGAAGCTGTACCGGCGGCTCCCGGATGGCTCTCGATCTCCGGCCACCGACCACCCTTTGTATCGGCTGCTATGTCGGGTGCCCAACGCGGAAATGACCCCGCAAAGATTCATGCTGCTGGTGGTGGCGAGCATCTGTCTGCGCGGCAACGCCTTCGTAGAGAAAAAGATGCTGGCCGGCCGGATCATCGCCCTGGTGCCGCTTCTGCCCCAGTGCATGAAGGTCAAGCGCGATGACAATGGCCGACTCAAATACACCTATACCGAAAATGGAGTTGAGCGCGACATCCCGGAAAAGACCCTTATGCACATTCGCGGCTTTGGTCTGGACGGCGTTTGCGGGATGCTACCGGTCACGACTGGCAAGGAGATTTTCGGTTCAGCCATGGCGGTGGAAGAGGCCGCTGCAAAAGTCTTCGCCCAGGGTATGCAGGCCTCCGGGATTTTGACCAGCGACAAGGTGCTTACCCCGGCACAGCGTGAGCAGCTGCGTAAAAGCCTCGGATCGTTCATGGGCTCCAAGAACGCCGGCAAGATCATGGTGGCCGAAGCGGGGCTGAAATATCAGGGCATCACGATGAACCCTGAAGCATCCCAGATGCTGGAGTCGCGTTCGTTCAGTATCGAGGAGATGTGTCGTTGGTTCCGCGTGCCGCCCTTCATGGTCGGGCACATGGATAAACAATCCAGCTGGGCCAGTTCAGTGGAGGCGCAGAACCTGCACTTTCTAACCAACAGCCTCCGCCCGCTCCTGGTGAACATTGAGCAGGAAATCACTCGCTGCCTGATCGGTGAGGTGGATGCCGACGAGTTCTTCGCTGAGTTCGCGGTAGAAGGCCTTCTACGCGCTGACAGCGCCGGTCGCGGCGCTTGGTACAACACAGCCCTGCAAAACGGCTGGATGTGCCGCAATGAAGTGCGGCGCCTGGAAAACATGGCTCCAATCCCGGGTGGCGATACGTTCACTGTTCAGTCGGCGCTTGTGCCGCTTGACCAGCTCGGCAAACAGTCGGCCGGCATGTCGCCGGCGGCTACCGCCTTCATGTTGCGCATCACTGCAGCGAATCAGAGCGGGGACAAGGAAGCCATCAAGGAAGCCTTCGACCTGGCTACCAAGGCGCTCGATGCCGGAAACCCGGATGGGCCAATGATGGCCCACGCACTGATCTCACTACCGCGGCTCCTCGCCGCTTGATCCTGGAGTAACCGATGACCCTTAAGACCATTCCGGCGGCGCCGGAGGCTCGGCCGCGCGCGCAGGTTCACTGCGACCTGACGCCGAAGGCCTTGGAGCGGTGGAACCCATCGATCAAGGCAGCCAGCACTGACGACAACACCATCACCATTTATGACCCGATCGGTTACGACTGGTGGACAGGCGAGGGAGTAACGGCAAAGCGCATCAGCGCAGCGCTCCGGTCCATTGGCGACAGTGATGTGATCGTCAAGATCAACAGTCCGGGCGGTGACGTGTTCGAGGGTTTGGCGATTTACAACCTGTTTCGCGAGCACAAAGGCAAGGTCACGGTGCAGATTCTCGGCCTTGCCGCCAGCGCAGCTTCATTCATTGCAATGGCTGCGGACGAAATCCAGATCGCCCGAGCCGGCTTCCTGATGATCCACAACAGCTGGACCATGGCCGCAGGCGATCGCAACGACATTCGCGAGGTCGCCGACTTCCTCGAGCAGATCGACGGAACACTCGCTGATATCTACGCCGTACGCACCGGTGACCCCATCGACGCCATGCGCAAGCTGATGGATGTCGAGACCTGGATGGGCGGGGCCGCTGCTATCGACGCGGGTTTTGCCGACAGCCTTCTATCGTCGGACGCCGCCATCGAGGATGCGAGCGCATCGGCGCCGCACCAGGTCGCCGCGCGCCGCATGGATCTGATCCTGGCAAAACAGGGCATGCCTCGCTCAGAGCGCCGCGCCCTCATTCAAGAACTCAAGGCTGGTACGCCTGGCGCTACCACCTCCGGCAAGCAGAACGCTGCCGCAACCCCGGCCGACTTGGCCGACCCCATTGCCGAATTACAAGCCGCACTTTCGCGGTTCTCGGCAGCAGCTACTCAAACCGGAGAAAAAACATGAGCGACACTACTGCCGACCTCTTGAAGAACGTTTCCAACGAACTCAAAAAGGCCACCGACGAATTCAGCAAGCAGGCTGAGAACGCGCTGGCCGAAGCCAAGAAAGCCGGCTCGCTGTCGGCTGAAACCAAAAATGCAGTCGACGAACTGGCTACCAAATTCAACAGCCTGACCGAGGCGGAAAAACAGTTGAAAGCGCAGCTCGGTGAGCTGGAGCAGGAGTTCGCGCGAACTCCGGCGAACACCTCGGCAGCGTCCCGCGATACGGTCGGCGGCGTAGTCATCAAAAGCGAAGCGCTGAAGCAGTTCTCTGCACATGTCGAAGGTAACCGTCGCATCAGCATCCCAGTTCATGCCGCTCTTTTGAGCGGCAATGTGCCGACGGGCATTGTTGAGCCGACTCGCCTACCTGGTATTGATTCGCCGCCGAAGCAACGACTGTTCATTCGCGATTTGATCGCGCCAGGTCGCACCGACTCTTCTGCCATTTTCTGGGTGCAGCAAACCGGTTTCACCAACGCCGCTCGGGTTGTCGCCGAGGGCACCACGAAGCCGTACAGCGATATCCAGTTCGCGACCAAAATCACCCCGGTGAGCACCATCGCTCACATGTTCAAAGCATCGAAGCAGATCCTCGATGACTTCTCGCAGTTGCAGTCCACCATCGATATCGAAATGCGTTACGGGCTGAAATACGCTGAAGAACAAGAAATCCTGTTCGGTGACGGCACTGGCGTGCATCTTCACGGCATCGTTCCGCAGGCCACCGCTTTCGATCCAGCTTTCACCGTGGAACATCAGTCGGGCATCGATGATCTGCGCCTGGCGATGTTGCAGGCCCAACTGGCTCGTCTGCCCGCTTCCGGTCACGTCCTGCACTTCATCGACTGGGCGAAGATTGAACTTACCAAGGACACCTTGGGCCGCTACATCCTGGCTAATCCACTGGGGCTTGCTGGTCCGTTGCTGTGGGGCCTGCCAGTCGTCGCGACCGAAATCGCCGCGTTCCAAGGCAAGTTCCTGACCGGCGCCTTCCAGACCGGCGCCCAGTTGTTCGATCGCGAAGACGCCAACGTGGTGATCTCCACCGAGAACGCCGACGACTTCGAGAAAAACATGATCTCGATCCGCTGCGAAGAGCGAGCGGCACTGGCGGTCAAGCGTCCGGAAGCGTTCATCTACGGCACGTTCACCCCACCAACCGCCCCTTAACTAACGCAGGGTCGCCTCACGGCGGCCCCGATTGGAGACCGTCATGAGACTGATACTGATCAAGCCGCTACTGCTCGCGGGTGTTGCCTATCCAGAAGGGAAGTCTTTCATCACCGACGAGCAGCACGGGCGCCAATTGAAGGATCGGGGTTATGCCGAGGATGACGACGGCACGGATGATCCAGTCGTTGACTTGACGGAGCAGCAACAGGACGCCGTACCGCTGACCACCGAAAAAGCTGAAGCGAAAACCTCGGCTGGCAAAAAGAAAGGCTCCTGATATGACCGTCATCGATATCCAGATCGCAATGCGCCATCTGCGCGCTGAGGACTTTGACCAATCCCATGTCGAGCTTCTACTGGCAGCTGCGGAAGATAGCGCCGCTCAATACCTGAATCGGCGCTTCTATGCAGATGCCGATGCGCTGGCGGCTGCGATTCTTGACGGTACGGCGGGGCCTGACCCCATCGTTATAAACCCGTCGATTGTTGCGGCCTGTTTGCTGAAGGCTGGGAGCCTTTACGAAAATCGTGAAGACGATGTCGCTGGCGGGACTTTTAGCGAATTGCCGTCTGGATCAAAGTCTCTATTGACGCCATACCGGGTCGAGTGGGGTGTCTGATGCAGGCCGGAAAACTGCGTCACCGCATCGAAATCCAGCACAAAATCACCCCGCGAGACCCCGTTACCGGCAACTTCCTCGAGCCGGCCTGGGTGGAGTTCGCCAAAGTCTGGGCTGCGGTTGAAGATCTGTCCGCTCGCGACTTTGTTGCCGCCAAGGCTGGTCAGTCGCAAGTCACAGGCCGGGTGGTGATTCGTTATCGATCCGGCGTGCTGCCGACGATGCGCATTGTTCATCGCGGTGAAATTTACAGCATCGAGGGACCGCCGCTCGCCGACAAGGAGTCAGGTCTTGAGTATCTGACGCTGCTGGTTTCGAAGGGGATCAAGGATGGCTAGTTCAGGTTCATTCCAATTACAGGGACTGGAATCGGTGGTTGCGAATATGCGCGGCCTGGCGCCCAAGCTGCAGAAGAGAGGCCTGCGCAAGGCTGCCCGCGAAGCGATGAACATCGTGCGCGATGATGCCAAGGCGCGGGCGAAGGTGCTGGACGATCCTGAAACCGCAGAGAAAGTCTGGAAAAACATCATCACCCAGGAAGCGACAAAGCAATCCCGGCGCGAAGGCGGTGTGGTCATGCGCGTCGGGGTCCGGGGTGGTGCTGGGGCGAACCAGCACAGCAAGGATGCGAGCGGAAACCCGGGCGGCGACACCAGGCACTGGCGTTACATCGAGTTCGGCACGCAGTTCACGCCGCCGGCGCCGTTTATGCGTCCGGCATTCTCGCAAAACGTTGGCGCGGTCACGGATCAGTTTATCGCCAGTCTCAATCGTGAAATTGATGCTGCTCTCAGGGGGCGCTGATGGATCCACCGATTTTTCTTGTCTGCTCAACCGATCCGACCGTCTCGGCGCTGATCGGTGGCGGCATTGATTGCCGAATCTACTCGTTCGACGAAGCTCCTGAAGGTGTGTTGAAGCCTTATGTCGTCTGGAACCTGATCGACGGAAGCCCTGAGAACTACCTGGCCGGCCGTCCAGACGCGGACGGATTCACGCTACAGGTCGACGTGTATGCCAGCAGCGCGGACTCGGTGATGAAGGTCACCAGGGCGTTGCGGGATGCGCTGGAATTGAGCGCAAACATCACCCACTGGGGTGCCTCTGGTACAGACCCGACGACTAAGGACTACCACCGCAGCTTTGATATCGACTGGATCACCCTTCGATAGAGCAACACCCCATACAACCCGCCGAGTGCGGGTTTTTTATGCCCTACATTTGGAGAACGCCATGTCGATCCTTTCACAAGGAACCCAGATTTACGCACTCGTCCCGCCTCTGTCCGGTACCGGCCCGAAAACCGTGCTGGCCATCGAATGCGCGACCGCATTCAGCCCAGGCGGCTCGCCGGCGGATCAGATCGAGGACACGTGCCTCGAGGACACTTCGCGGCGCTACAAGAAAGGTTTGCGCACCCCGGGCCAGGCTTCACTGACCGTCAACGCTGACCCAAACAACGCTAGCCACATCCGTCTGCATCAATTGTCGGAAACCGACGGCGATACCACCGTTCAATGGGCTGTGGGCTGGTCCGATGGCAAGGCTGCTCCGACTGTGGCTTCGGGTGGCGCCATCGACGCCGTGACAATTGGCTCTGGCGGTACCGGCTACACCACGGCACCGACAGTCGCCTTTACGGGCGGTGGCGGTACCGGTGCCGCAGGAACCGCGACCGTCTCTGGTGGCGCGGTCACTGGCGTCACCATTACAAACCCTGGCACCGGTTACACCAGCGCTCCGACCGTTGCCTTCACCGGTGCCGGCACGGGTGCCACCGCAACCGCCGAGGTCGCTCAAGGCGACAGTTTCGTACTGCCAGCGACTCGCACCTGGTTCGTGTTCGAAGGCTACGTGAGTGACTTCCCGTTCGACTTCGCGGCCAACGCCGTGGTGAGCACCGCGGCAACGATTCAACGCTCGGGCGGTTCAGCCTGGGTTCGCAAAACTGCCTAAGGGGGCGCTATGAATCTGCAACAACTGAAGAAAAAAGGCGGCGTGGTAACTGACGCGCTCGTGAAGAAAGAAGTCGTGTGGAAGCACTTGGACGAAAACGGCCAGGAGGTCGTCGACAAGTTCAAGATCCATGTGCGGCGCCATACTTTCGGCAACATGGAGGGCATGTTCGCCGGTGGTGACGCGGAAGTCTCCAAGAACGCGCGCTATTTGTCGGCCAGCATCATGCTCGGCGACAAGGGCACCGAAGAGCTTCCATTCGCCGATGCCGTCAACCTCGACCCGGCGTTGGGCTTCGTGCTTTTGACCGCCGTCAACGAGGTGAACCATCCGGTAAAGAACTCAGCCCCGCCGACGAACTGATGCACGAACTGGTGCTCAACGGAATCGGCGGGAGCACCATTGCCGAAGCGAAGGCCAATATTTCCTATTCGGAAGTGTTGGCCTGGTCTGCGTACCGGGACAAATACGGAACGCTGAATCTTGGCCGGCGCCTAGAGTTGAGCACGGCACTTATCGCGCTACAGGTGAATCGCGGGGCTGGCGGGAAAGCCGAGCTTGTCGACTTCATGCCGAACGCCGAGCGGATCGTAGAGGTAACGCTTGAACAGGCGATGGAGGAGTGGGTGTGATCATCGCCATGGATGGTGATAGATTGATGCAAATTACGATGGAGATTGGTTATGCAAAAGGCTTGCGTGTTATCGCTAGTGGTTATGGCTGCTACTGGTTGTGCTCAGCAACCATCAAAGCCGCCACTGCCCGTTTCTCAAATACACCCAACGCCAGTATGTACCGGCGAGGCTCAATGTTCGGAGATGTGGGGGCGGGCTATCAAATCTTTGCCAGCGATATCCAGAATGAGACTTATGACCGCATCCGATAGCTATCTACAAACTTTCCCAGCTAGCAAGGTTGGCTATTTGAACGGTACTGCTTACAAGCAGGTTATCTCTGATGGGAAATATTCCATCAATGCAACATTCGATTGTCGAGGTCGGTCTTGGTGTGCCGACATATCAAACAGGGCGTTAGATCTTTTTAACGCGGATGTTCAAGGCTTCGCCAAGTAACTCATTGCAAAAAACATGAAGCCCACTTCGGTGGGTTTTTTTATGCCTGGAGAAAAGTAAATGGCGTCAAGATCGCTCGGAACATTGACGCTGGATCTTATTGCGCGAATCGGCGGATTCCAGCAGAACATGGATCGAGCATCGCAATCGGTGACTCGTACTGGAGCTGCCGCTGATGCTGCTGCAGCCAGAGTAAGTGCGCTGCAAAGCCAGTTTCTTTCTCTTTCTGGAGCCGTATCAAGCCTTGCGGGTCCTCTGGCAGCAGCGTTCAGCTTGAGCGCTATCTACAGCGCCTCAGAGGCCTACACGAAGCTGACCAGTCGATTGAAGCTGGTGACCGAAAGTTCTGCGGAACTGGCTACAGCGCAAAGCGCAGTTTTCGCCATCGCTCAAAGCGCCTATCAGCCCCTCAGCTCAACAGCTGAGCTGTATCAGCGGATTGCGACCAATCAGAAGGAGCTCAAGCTCACCGGCGAGGGCGTGGCGGGTGTCGTCGGTACGATCAGCAAGACGTTGGCAATTTCCGGAGCATCAGCCGCGTCGGCCGACGCTGCACTGGTCCAGCTGGGCCAGGCTTTTGCCTCTGGCGTGCTGCGTGGCGAAGAGCTGAACAGCGTCATGGAGCAAGCGCCGGCTCTGGCGCAGGCTATCGCCGCGGGCATGGGGAAAACGGTCGGTGAATTGCGCTCGCTTGGCGCCGAGGGAAAACTAACTGCCGATGCCGTCGTAAAAGCTTTGCAGGCGCAAGAGCAAGCAGTCTCGGATCTTTTCAGCAAGACAGCTGTGACGATCGGCAACAGCATCACTGCCACTGGCAACTCCCTGACCCAGTTCATCGGCAGAATGGATCAGGCGAGCGGTGTCAGTGCCGCCATATCGGCGAATATCGTCAAGGTGTCCAAGTCCATTGATGGACTGACAAAAGATTTCGCGGCCACTTCAAAAACCTTTGAACAAATATCGAACGCAGCCGAAACGCTGGCTTACATCATCGGCACACGGCTCGTGTTCTCCGCTGGGCAAGCGGCAATCGGTTTTGCCGCAGCTACGACGGCTTCGATTAAGCAGGCGGGCGCGCTGGTCTACAGCGCGGCCGCCACCTGGAAGAGCGTGGAGGCAGACGCTGCAAACGCTAGGCAGGCGCTCGCAACCGCGCAGGCGCGCCAGGTCGACGCCAAGGCTTTGCTCGAGCGTGCAAATCTTGAGGTTTTGTCTGCCGAACAGAAAGTCGCGTCCGACCGAGTTCGTCAACAATCGGAAATCAACAACCTCAAAAGTGTTCAAGCTACGCTGGCTGCGGAAAGGGTTCTAGAAGAGCAGCGCTTGGCCGCCCAAATATCTGAGCAGGGTCGCGCCGCTGCTCGCAACAGAATGGCGCTCGCTCGCCTTGATGAAGTCGCCATCATCAGGCAGATCCAGGCAGCGGAAGCGGGACTTGCAGCAACAAGCACGGCCACTTCGGCAGAAATCCAAGCGGGTTACGCGCTGCGCAGCGCCGCCGCCGCCGGTTATGCCGAAACCACCTTGGCTGCAAACGCGGCAGTCAAAGCTTCTGAGCGCGCCGCTGCTGCGGCAAGTATTACCAATCGTTCAGTAGGAGCGGTAGCAACTGCCGGATCCGGACTTTTGGGCTTACTCAGCGGGCCGGTCGGTTTGATCGCGATGACGGCGCTGGTTGCCGCCTCTTTCATCGACTTCGGCGGCTCCGCGGACACTGCAAGTAAATCGCTCATCGATCATAACGCCACGCTTGAGCAGTCGATTCAGAAGTACAAGGAGCTTAGCGCCGCGCAGCAGCGGTATCAGGTTGATGATTGGGAGGAGGGCCGTAAAAAGGCACTGGACGCTGCCGAAAGCAGCCTGAACGAGTACGCAATAAAAACCCGCGTCACCCTCAATGGGATGGCGGGAGATAGGGACGAGTACCAAAAGCAGTTTAACCGCATGCTTGTGGAGGTAAGGGAGGGTAATCGTTCGCTTGATAGCGTCACCGATTGGGCAAAAGAAAGCATCCAACTGCATCCGGCTGTAGTTAAGCAACTGACTCAATTATCGGCCGCATACGACAACAGTTCAGGAACAGCTGCAGGCTACGCCGCCAAGCTTGAGGGCGTGGACGCATCTTCCAGGGCAGCAACTGCAAGTGCGAAAGGTCTGGCCAACGCCCAGGCGCTTACTGGGGGGCAGACCAAGGGGCAGATCGCCGATTGGGAAAAATACCTCGCCAAGCTGATCGAGAGTCGTGATCTGTTCGGGGCGAACGCCGAGGCGCAAGCTGCGTATGCGGCTGATCAGATGGGGCTTACGGCGCAGCAGCGTGAACAGGGGAAGGTGATCTCTCAGCAAAAAGACGTGCTGGAGAAGTACCGTGACGCGCTCAAGGAAAATGACAAGGTCCAGCAAGAGGCCCTCAAAAAACAACTGATCGGCCTTTATACCGCGGAACAGGCCGCCGAAGATGCCGCAGCAGCGGCGAAGAGAGCGCACGACGACTCTGCAAAGGCGGCAACCGAGAGCGCCAATACGCAGATCAGCGAAATGCGTCGGGTGATCGATGCGGCGAGCAATATTTCCAAGAGTGCGAGCTTTCTGACTGGGCGCAACCCTCTGCTCACGGCTCCAGAGCAAACAAGTGTCACCGGCCGGAGCATGGTGCTTCCAGGTGCTGAGACGCCGACCGCCGGAGTCGATCCAAGAAAAGACGCACTCGCGCGCGCGAACGCGGCACTCGCACGGATCAGCGAAACAACTGATCCAAATAAAAGCCAGAAGAAATACCAGGAAGACGCTGCTCAGAAGGTTCTCGATCAGGCCCGCCAGCAGTACGCGGTACTGAAAGAGCAATCCAATCTGCTGGATGCTCAAAAGGGAGATGTTGAAAAGATCGGTGCCGCTTCACGTGAGTTGATCAAGTGGGAGCAAGAGCTTTCCGACCTCAAGTCGAAGAAGACGCTTACCGCAGAGCAGAAATCGCTTCTCGCCAAACAGGAGTCGATCACAGCCGACTTGAAGCGCAACTCTGTATTAGAAAAAGAAATTGAGCTGCGTAAGATCGCGACCGAAGACGCGAAAAAGTTTGCTGCGTTGAGCTTTAACCTCGACGAAAGCAATCGGTCGGTGAAGGATGGTTTTGATCAGGAACTCGCTGGCGCAGGGAAAAGCGACAGGTACAAGTCCCGGCTCAAGGAGATGCTCTCCATTGATCAGGATTTCAATAAGCAGCGTCGCGAGATGTACAAGCAATATGAAGATGCGGTGCTGGCCAAGGATCCTAATGCCGAGCAGAACTACAACAAGGGAACAGATCTTCTGGACGAGGCTCTTGCCAAGCGCTTGGTCATTCAGCAGGACTACTACAACCAACTGGATGACGCTCAATCGAATTGGATGGATGGTGTCAGCGATGCCTGGCAGAACTATGTCGATGCTGCTCAGGATTACTCTTCGCAAGCCGCTGAAGCGACGGCGTCCGTGCTCGACGGTGCGACTAGCAGTCTGAGCACCTTCCTCTCCGACGTCGCAAGTGGTGCCGAGAGCGTCGGCGACGCACTCGGCGACATGCTTGGCAACTTCGCCAAGTCCACATTGCAGGCTCTGTCGGACATGGCCGCGCAATGGCTGGTCTATCAAGGTGTTCAATTGCTGGTCGGTAAAACGACACAATCAGCGTCGATTGCGGGAATGGTCGGCAATGCTCAGGCGGCATCGTTCCAGGCTCAATTGAACGCATACGCTTCGACAGCAGGAATACCGCTTATTGGCCCTGAGCTGGCACCAGCTGCTGCGCTGGCTGCAGCGGCAGCAACGGCACCGATGGTTGCTGGCGTTTCATCCGCGGCTCTTACAGGCATGGCGCACGACGGTATGGGCAACATCCCCAAGGAAGGTACATGGTTGCTCGATGGCGGCGAGCGGGTGGTAGCGCCGGCGCAGAACAAGGACCTGACAAACTTTCTCGCTCGGCAGTCTGCCGCGACTGAAAGTGTTGGCGGCGGAGGCACCACGTCTGTGGCTATTCCCATTAACATCACAGTTGAAGCGCAACCCGGAGCCACCAGAGCAGACGCTCAATTGACTGGTGACACTGTCGCGACAATCGTTGAAGAAAAAGTAAGGCAAGGCATCCAGCGTGAAATGGGGCAGGGTGGTTTGCTTTGGAGGAGGGTTTGATGAGTCCTGATGCAAGAAGAGAATTGGCTGATGAACTGGCGAGTTTGCTAGGCAAGAAATTGGGCGGTGAGCTGTATCTGGGGACAGGTCGGGACCTGCGGGAGCGCAGCGAAGATCTAGCGCGCTTAATCGCCAGAGTGACTGCTGCCGTAATGCACGAAGGCCCCGCTGACGGTGAATTGCTGATCCGGATACGGCGCTATGAGACGGAGATGCTGGCGGCTGCGAAAGAAATCGCTGTTCCGGCTTGGAAGGCTGCGACGTGACAGATAAAGGAGGTGCCAATGCCTGAAACATTCAACTACTGCGTCCAGCTCGGCGCCGACGGCGAGGTTATCCAGAATACTTGGGAAAACGACTTCGGTGACGGTTACACGCAAGCTGGCGGCATCGGCATCAACACAAAGCGGCAGACCTGGAACATGACGCACACCGGTGTTCTGGCGCCAGGCTCTGACCTGAAGGGCATTTGGGAATTCCTAGATCGCCACGAAGGTTACAAGTCGTTCCTCTGGACACCGCCCGGGGGGCAGCAAGGCCGATACCGATGCAACGGGTATAAGCCTCGGCCGCTCGGTGCCGGTCTCTACACGCTGACCTTCATCTTCAAACAGGTGTTCAACCCATAACCGTTTCGCCCAACCAGCCCCGCCTCGTGCGGGGTTTCTTGTTTCTGAGGTCTCATGAATTACAACACCGATATTCAAAAGCTCGAGCCGGGCAACCAGATCCGGCTGTTCGAGCTCGACGCTACACGCCTGGGTGCGAACCTCTGGCGGTTCCACGGTCATGCACAGGAAGGCGACATTGTCTGGCAGGGGCAGCTCTACTCGCCGCTGCAGATCACAGCGAAAGGATTCGACATCCGTGGGGACGGGCGGCCCGCGGCGCCGACGTTGCAAATTGCCAACGAGCTTGGCGGCGTGCGCGGGGCGATCACTGCGCTGTGCTTGCAGTTCCGCGACCTTGCCGGCGCGAAGTTCACGGTTATCGAGACCTTCCGCCATTACCTGGACGCGGCCAACTTCCCCGACGGCAACCCCACGGCAAGCAATCAGAGCCGGAAAAACATCTGGTACATCGAGCAGAAGACCGAGGAGACGTTCGACTCGCTGACGTTCTCGATGTCCAGTCCTACCGACATGGAAGGGCAGATGCTGCCGTCCCAGCAGATCACCAAGCTTTGCCGGTGGGCGTGCCGTGGTGGTTATCGCGGTGAGGCCTGCGCGTACATGGGAGCTGCGATGTTCACCAAGAAAAACGAAACCACCGACAACCCCGCGCTCGACCAGTGCGGCGGGTGGTGGAGCAGCTGCAAGCTGCGTGGCAACACGCGTCGCTTCGGCGGTTCCATGGGTGCAAGCCTTATCGCAAGTTCGAGGTAGCCAATGCGCATCAATCAAAAGCTGCAGGACGAAATCCGCGCCCATGCGGAGCGCGCTTACCCGGGCGAGGCTTGCGGGCTGCTGGTGAAAACCTCGACCGGTCGCCAGTACGTGCCGTGCACGAATCGCGCAAAGTCGGATCGGGAGAATTTCCAGATCGACGAGCGCGACCAGGCTGCCGCCGAGGACTTGGGCGAGGTGCTGGCTATCATTCATAGCCACCCGGACAAGGCGCCCACGCCGAGCATGGCGGACCGGGTCAGCTGTGAGCTGCACGAACTGCCGTGGGGCATTGTCGGCTGGCCGGGCGGTGAGTTCGAATGGTTCAAGCCGTCGGGCTTCGAAGCGCCGTTGCTGGGCCGCGATTTCTCTCATGGCGTGCTGGATTGCTGGGGCGCCTGCCGCGACTGGTACGCGCGCGAGGGCGGTTTGCAGTTACCGAACTTTGAGCGTCACGATCTGTGGTGGGAGGACGAGAACGGGCCGAGCCTGTACGAGGTCAACTTCAAGTCCGCGGGCTTTTACGAAGTTGGAGAGGCGCGGCGCGGCGACATGCTGGTGCTACAGGTGCCGACGATCGGGCGCCCGTGCTTTCACCCAAATCATGCCGCCATTTATCTCGGTGACAACCCGCACTTTGCCAGTGAGCAGGCACCGGCGCTCGGCGGGTCCGGCCCATTCATTTATCACCACATGCCTGGCCGGCTCGCCAGCCGAGAGGTTTACGGCTGGTCCATGACCAACCGCGTGAAACTGATCCTGCGCCACAAGGATTACTGGCCATGACGATGACAACCATCAAACTCGGCGGTGTGCTGGGCAAGCGCTTCGGCCGCGAGTACCGGCTGGATCTCTTCGGCTTCCGGGACGCGATGAGCGCGCTCTGCCAGATGAAGCCGGGCTTCGAGAAGTTTTTGCGCACCGCCGAGGAGCGAGGGCTGGTGTTTGCCGTGTTCCTCGACGAGCGAAACATCGGGGAGGAAGAGCTGGATTTGCGAGGTGCTGGCGCCAAAGTGATTCGCATCATGCCGATCATTCAGGGCAGCAAGTCGGCCGGTGTGTTCCAAACGATTTTGGGTGTGGCGCTGATCGTGGCCGGCTTGTTCACTGGCGGCACCACCTCCGCGCTCGGCATGGGGCTGCTCGCCACCGGTGCGGCTGTCGGCCTAGGCGGCGTGGTGCAGATGCTGTCGCCGACCACCAAAGCCAACACCTCCGACAAGAACGAGGACGGCAACAACCCCAGTTACGGCTTTGGCTCGGCAGTGACGACGATTGCTCAGGGGAACCCGTACCCGTTGCTGTACGGCGAGCGTGAGATCGGCGGCGCCGTAGAGTCCGGGGGGATTTACACCCAAGACAACGTCTGAATCATCAGGAACAACCAACCCGCTTCGGCGGGTTTTTGCATTTTTGGAGAAGCGCATGAGCGCAGTTGCGAAGAAGCGGAGAGCCGTCAGCGGGGCAAAGGGCGGTCAGTCCAAGCCAAAGCAGCCAAGCATTGCGTCGAACAGCGTTCCGTCGCTGGCCACCGCCCGGCTGGTGTACATCTGGAGCTGGGGACCGATTGTTGGGCCGGTCGACGGCCTGCGCTCTGTGCGGCTGGACGGGACGCCGATCCAGGCGCAAGACGGGACGATCAACTACCCCGGCGTGAAATGGCAGTTCCGCTCCGGCGAGCTTCACCAAGAGCGCTTGGCAGGGGTCACCGAGTCCAGCAATGAAATAGCCGTCGGCCAAGAGCTGCGCACGTCGACGACTTGGCTGTACAGCATCAACAACTCCATGATCGACGCCGCGCGCGTGCGCCTGAGCTGGCCGACGCTTCAATCTCAGGACGCCAGCGGCAACATCAACGGCGTGCGGATCGACTACGCCATCGATATTTCAACCGACAACGGTCCCTACGTGACCGTGCTGACTTCGTTCGTCGACCGAAAGAACGTCACCAAATACGAGCGCTCCCACCGGATCGAGTTGCCGGATGGCAACAGTTGGACCTTGCGTGCCCGCCGCCTGACGCCGGAGGCCAACAGTTCGCTGGTGCAGGACAGCATGTTCATCGAGGCCGTCGCCGAACTGGTCGACAGTGATCAGGAATACCCGCTCACGTCCGTCGGCTGTATCGAGTACGACGCCCAGCAGTTCGGCGGCGATATCGCAAAGATTGCCGTGCTGATGCGCGGTCGCATCGTGCGCGTGCCTGCGAACTATGACCCGGTCACGCGTACCTACGCCACCGGCGGCACCGGTACCAGCGGCGGGATCTGGGACGGTACCTTCAAGGAGGCCTACACCAATAACCCGGCCTGGGTTTTCTACGACCTGGTGCTGCACCCTTATTACGGCCTCGGCGAGCGCATCGACGCCACAATGGTTGATCGTTGGTCGCTGTACCGGATCGCTCAATACTGCGACCAGATGGTGCCGGACGGTAAGGGCGGGCAAGAGCCGCGTTTCACCTGCAACCTGTATTTTCAAAAGCAGGCCGAAGCCTATGCCGTGCTGCAGGACTTGGCTTCGATCTTCCACGGCATGGCCTATTGGGACGGCAGCCAGATCGTCGTCAATGCGGATATGCCGGGCGACCCCGTTTTCAGCTACAGCCCGTCGCAGATCCTCAATAACGGCGCGATCAAGTACGACGGCACCCGCTGGCGCGATCGGCACACAACCGCGATGGTGTCCTGGGACAACCCGGCGCAGGGCTTCGAAACCGACAAGGAGCCGGTATTCGATAACGAAGCAATGAGTGAGCTCGGCTCCGTTCGCGAACTCAGCGTCGACGCGTTTGGATGCACGTCTCTTGGCCAGGCGCAGCGCGCGGGTCAGTGGGCGCTGGTCACTGAGCAGCTGCAGACTCGCGGGGGAACATTCCGCGTTGGTCTTGACGGCGGCATCCCCAAACCTGGACAGATCATTTCCGTCGGCGATCCGATGCTGGCGGGGCGGGCGAACGGTGGGCGGGTATCTTCGGCGGCCGGGCGCGTAATCACCCTCGATCGCGATGTAACGATCCCGACTGGCGCGAGGCTCTTCGTCAACCTGCCCAGTGGTAAGTCCGAAGCGCGGGTAATCAGCTCGGTCAACGGCCGGGCCGTCACTGTGGCCGCGAATTACAGCGAAGTGCCAGAGCCGGAATGCGGCTGGGTGATCGACTTCGACGACCTGAAAGTCATGCAGTTCTACGTGCGCAACGTCACTCGCCCTGAGTGGCACCAGTACCAGCTCGAGGTCATCCAGCATGAGCCGAGCAAGTTCCCGTTCATCGACAACGGCGCCGTCGTTGATACCCGCCCAATCAGCGGAATTCCGATTGGCACGCAGGAAGCCCCGGCGCGAGTGCTGATCAGCCAGAACGTTGTGGTTGAGCAGGGCATTGCCGTCACCAGCATGAGCATCGCATGGGACGCCGCACCAGGCGCGGTGGGTTATGACGTCGAATGGCGGTGGGGCGCTCGAGAGTGGATCAAGGTTCCGCGCACCGGTGAACTGATGGTAGATGTTCGCGGGATCTATTCGGGGCAGTACCTGGCGCGTGTGCGCGCGGTCAGCGCCATGAATGTCTCGTCGGTGCCGACCAACTCGGTGCTGACGGACCTGCTGGGCAAAACCGGCTTGCCGCCGGCGGTGTCGTTCCTGCGTACCGTCAGCAAGGTCTACGGCATCGGCCTTGAGTGGGGGTTTCCACCTGGTGCGGAAGATACTCAGCGCACCGAGATTTGGAGCAGCAAGACCAACGACCTCGCCGCTTCTGTGAAGTTGGCAGACTTTGCCTACCCACAGGCAAACCACGAAATGCAGAACGTCGTCCCCGGTACCAGCCTGTTTTTCTGGGCGCGGCTTGTCGATCGAACTGGAAACGTTGGTCCGTGGTTCCCCGCAGTAAACGGTGTCAACGGGCAGGTAAGCATCGACCAGGCCGAATACGAGCAGTACTTCCTTGGCAAGATCCAGGAGTCGGCGCTCGGCCAAAAGCTGCTGGAGGAAATCGGGAAGATTTCTGGTGACGGTGAAGGCTCGGTGAATGAGCGGCTTGAGCAGGCCAAGCAGGAACTGCAAGACCTGATCAGCGAAATCACCGACGCCATGGCGTATGACCCGACCAAACCGTACAGCAAAGGCGAGGTGGTCCGGCTTGATGGACGATTGTTCTCGGCGGTGAAGGCGGTGCCGGTCGGCACTGCTCCTCCGAATGCCGAGTTCTGGTACGACATGGGCACGATTGCCGAGACCACCAACGCGATGGCGCTGCAGATCCAGCAGCATTCGACCAAAATCGAAGACATCGACGGCAAGGTCACCGCGCAGGCGTCAACGATGCAGGCCCTGCAAGCGGCGTGGCGAGAGGATGACGGCACCGGTGCAATGAGCGACGCGCTGAAGGCTTATCAGAACACGGCCAGCATAGTGACGAGTGAGAAGGTGATAGCGGAGGAGAAACTTGCGTCAGCGACGCGCTTTACGTCCCTCGATGCTGCGGTGGGGAAGAATGCCGCCAATCTCTCAACGCTGGAGTCTGCGGTTGCAACGGACAAGGAAGCGACTGCGCAGCGCATCGAGACGATCTCGGCCACTGCCAACAATGCCACTGCAAAAGCCGAAACCGCGAGCACCGCTGTTTCCGGCTTGAACGGCAAAGTGTCTGCGCTGACGACCATCAAAACATCCACCACTGTTGGGAACAGGACGGTAATGGCCGGCCTCGCCATCGGCGTGGAAGGTGAACAGCAAGAGTCGCAGATCCTTGCCTTCGCCCAACGGTTCGCGATCCTCGATGAGGTGAGCGGCCAAATGATTGCGCCATTTGTTGTGCAGGGTGGCCAGGTGTTCATGAACACCGCAATCATCAGCCAAGCCTTCATCAAGGAGCTGGTCCTGGGCATGACGCTGCGATCGGCGGCTCTCAACTCGCAAGGGTTGCCGCTGCTGGAGATCAATATACCGGCGGGTACGTTCACGCTTCGTGGCCAGTCCAGTACCGGTTATACGTTGCTGAACAACAACGGCATCTACGTCTACGACTTGAATTACATCGAGCGCGCAGCGCTCGGGAAGATGACGTAATGGACTACTACGGTGCGAGAACGAAAGACGCGATGGGTCGGGTGACGCTTGAGTCATCAACGATGACAGTCCGGTCGATTGTGACCAGGCAAGTCACCGTGCCGCCCATCACCAGCGACTTCACCAGCTTCATCAGCATGCCTGAGATCACCGCGCAGTCGTTTGTATGCGTGACCCTCGCCAGCCACACAAATGAAAACCTCGCTTTGCCCGCTGTTTTCTGGTCGGCAGGGCAGCTCAGAGTTCGGCGGGGTCCGGGTCTGGTGCTCAACGTGTTTATTCTTACTTACCAATAGGAGGCGGCATGGACTATGGATTCAGATCGCGTAACGGCCAGAATTTCTTCCAGATCGACAGTGACAACAAAGTCTTGAACGTGGCGGCATCTGGCAGCTACGCCATAGGGAAAACCCCCACGTCATCGATCACGATCACCACGGCGGTGATCACTTACCCAGCACCAATAACAACTGCCGAAGCGCCACACGTGTTCTTGAATCCGAACAACCACGGCATGTATCACACGCTGATGCAGACCGGCGGCCCGGGCAACTGGACCGGGTTCTACTTCAAATTGCACCTGATGGCGCCCTTCAACAGTACCGACTGCAGTGGGCGTTGGCTGGTCGCTACGTTTCGGTCTACGTCACCACCCAATGAATACGATCTGCGTTTACGCAATGCTGCCAATGAGCAGATTTTTGTCGGCGCGGACAATCTTCTGGTGATGACCGGCTTCCCCATCAACGAGGGATGGTCGCTGGACAATCGCGGGGGCGAGGTATCCGGGGTTTATTGGAGTGGGTGCCAGATGCCATGGACGGGGTCGTACGAGGACTATTTCCTCGCCTCGACGTTGCTTGGCGGGAAAATCTACAACGGTAACTCGACGCTTGAGACGCCCTGCGGCTTCCATGCCGGCATCCGCACAACCCTCAACGGCTATGTCGGGGCGATGGTCAGTTCTGAGGGAGGCACTGCCAAAAACGGCAGAACCACTTTTGCAGCACGACCCATGCGTCCGCTATGAGAACCCAGGCCCGCCCAGTGCGGGTTTTTTATTGACCAGAATTAGGATACTTCCATGCCTTGGCTTAGAGGTGGGACTGTTGCCGTCACCAACGGATCAACGACCGTTGTCGGCACGAATGCAGATTTTGCTGCTAATGCAAAAAATGGTGATGCATTTGTCGGCCCGGACGGTGCGAACTATGAGATAGGCAACGTCGCCAGCGCCACTGTCATCTCCATCATTCCGGCTTATAAAGGGCCAACAGCAAGTGGTGCGGCATACGCGATCATGCCCGTGCAAGGGTATCCGAAGGCGCTCGCTGACGCGTTCAGCGAAATCAATCGGCAATGGGGAGCGACTCTTTCCGCGCTCGGAACCACTGGCAACTATGACGTCCTTCCCACGCAAAAAGGCGGCACAGGCATTACAGACCTGTCGATATTCATGCAGGGATTACTCAATGATGCTGATGATGGTGCCGCTAGGCAAACATTAGGCGCTGCGAAGTCGGGCGCCAACAGTGACATCACTTCCTTGTCAAATCTGACGACAGCACTGTCTCTCGCTCAGGGCGGAACCGGCGGTAAGAATGCTACTGACGCTCGCACCGGGCTCGGGCTGGGAACAGCTGCTGTAGCGGCAGTGCTTGGCACGGTCTCACAAAACGCCGGCGTTCCTACTGGTGCAATTTTTGAATCCGGCTCGAGCAGCGCCGGGTCATGGGTGAAGTTTGCGTCAGGTCTGATGATCACTGCGCAATATCTTAGCCTCACCCCCGGCTGGTCTGCAGTGGCAGCGAACCGCTTTTCCGGGCCAATAGTCGGCAATATGCCCGCATTGTTTTCCGCCGCACCGCTGCTTTTTGTTCAAGTGCGAGACCCTGCTGCAGCGGGACGTGCAGCATGGTGCCCCTTGGCAGAAGCCACCAACGGCAACACGTTCAGTCTGTTTCTCGCCTCCCCGGCATCGTCGACTGTTACTTCGAGCGTGGCATTCAATATTTTTTC